>CAYWVD010000001.1:658313-808157 GCA_964461915.1 uncultured Candidatus Saccharibacteria bacterium
AGTAATATCCTAAATTCGAACCAATACCACCTTCACCACCATATCCTCCACCACCAGCTCCATTTGCGTGGTCTGTTCCTTCTCCAGGACCTTCTCCACCATTATAGCCCTTACTATCAACATTGATCGTACCGTAAATATTTGCATTACCATTCTGCACATCAATATTAATCCTGCCTGCTATAAAACTACCACTAGCAGGTAAATGTGTAATAGTTGCTGCATTGTATAATGTCAAACTACCATTAGTTAGCGTAAGAGGACCAATTGAAGTGGCATCATATCCGAATTCAAGAACAGAAATTGCAGTACTAGCCGAATTACCAATTACTAAAGAGTTTATTGTAACAGGTTCGGTAATTCTAACAGTCGTTGATAAATCAATTAATACATCATCAGTAACTGTTGGAACGACATTCGTATTCCAGTTTAAAGGATCAGACCATAATAACCCATCTCCATCTCCATCAGAACTTCCATCCCAAATGATTGATGCAGCAGCGTGTGAATACCAAAATTGAACTAGTGGAGAAATATAGATTCCAACGAAGAAAAAAAATACTAAAAAGACAGGAATTAGCGTGTAAAATAAACGCCTTTTTGGCTTACTAGCGATAAGATTCGCCTTTTTAATATTAAGAATATGCATACATTTAAATGTCGATATTTAAATGTATAAAATTTTGATTACGAAGTCAAGGTAAAAACTGCTATAAAATAAAGGATTAGCAACTTTTTAAGGACTTGGAATTAAAGGGAATTTGAGGATAAATTTGGTTGCGGGGAACGGATTCGAACCATTGACCTTCAGGTTATGAGCCTGACGAGCTGCCACTGCTCCACCCCGCAATAAAGAGGCTAGGTTAATAATACATTATAAATTACCAAAAAGCAATTTAGCCCAATATATAGCTTTGTCTTCAAATTTTATTCTCATAGTATCTTCTGGCAATTTTTCAATTTCCGGCAATTCAATTGGCCTATCAATTAAATATATGGTCTCATTAGGATGAGCAAGATTTAAGTTGTCTCTAGCATAAATTCTTTTATATTCTATCGAGGCATATTCCTTTACTTGGTCTTTTAATTCATCATTTTCTTTTTTAATTAGTTCTAACTTTTCTTGTTCAACCCGGAATCGTTCGGCAGTTGTATATCCTTTTTGGAAAGTAGAATAAATATTTGCAGACAAACCGATTATTATTAATAACAAAATTAGTCGACCAAAGATATTCCACCAATTAATATGCAGGGCAGTAAATTTCGAATTAAATGTCCTAATTTTATATTTTAATTTTTGAAAAAACATATCTTATAGCAATTGACCGTAAGGCGAAAACTAATATATAATGAGCTCACTATCCCCCCAAGTCTTGTTACTAATTTAACTGATTTAGTGATGAATTATCAAGTCCTAAAAAGTGATTTTATAAAATATTTTAAGGACAAAGGCCGCACCGAATCTACTCTTTTAGCCTATAATAAAGACCTGGAGCAATTCGGAGACTTTTTAAATACTCAAAGGATATCCGATTTTTTAAAAGTTGATTCAGAAATAATTAAGAAGTATTTAGAGGATTCTTCAAAAAAAAATAAATTTTCTCCAAAAACTGTTTCTCGAAAAATAAATAGTTTAAGGACTTTTTTTAAATTTTTAAATGCAAAAAAGGTTATTAGTGATAATCCTGCTCTTAAAGTTGAACATCCCAAGCTTTCAACTTCAACTACGAGGATATTAAGCTCCTTTGAATACCGAGCGATTAGAGATGTTTCTCGTAACGATCTTAGGTATTACACAATAATCGAATTAATACTTCAGACAGGGTTAAGAATTAGTGAGATAACTAGACTAAAAGTTGAAGATATAAATTTTGTAAATGAACAAAAAGGGACATTAATTGTAACCAGTTATTCAAGCATTCCAGAAAGGACAATTGAACTTAATCAACAGGCTATAACGGCATTGAATAATTATTTTGAAAAATTTATTAAGGGGAAAAAAAATTCATCTGATTTCTTATTTTATACAAAAAATGGAAGTCCAATATTGATCAGGAATTTACGCTCAAGTTTAAATAATATTTTCAGAAAAGCGGAAATTAAAGGAGTGAATGTAAATGACTTACGAAACACCTTTATAACATTTCAACTTCAACACGGTGTACCCATTGAAAAGGTTGCTGAAATTGCAGGACATAAAAAAACTACCTCCACAGAAAAATACTACAAATTACTCGAAACAAAGCCAGAGAAGTATACTAACCAAATTGGAATTCTTTAAGACTTTTTTAGGGGTTCTTTATTTATAATTGGTCTGATTTTCATGGGCCAGGGTGGACTCGAACCACCGACCCCCGCTTTATAAGAACGATGCTCTCACCGGCTGAGCTACTGGCCCACAAAATGATTTTATCATTTGGCTTTAAAATAGGAAAGAGTTTATCGATTTATTGAGTCAAGAGACCTTATTTTCCAGGAGATAATGGTGCTGGTCCGCCCCATCCGCCAGAGCCATAAGGGCTGTTCGGTTTTCTACTATCTAATTTGGCATCGTTAACAACTGATCTTGCACGCATTTCTGCTTCCACCATACTACTATCACGACCAAAACGATATCTGGATAAACTTTTAACAATCTCAGCGACTTTATCATTACCCTCTTTAGGGATATTAAATGGAGCAAGGGCATAGTCGGTGGAAATTGAAAATGCTGGTGGAGATTCCCCCTTATTAATAATTTTTACATAAGCATTACGATTTTCAAGATTCACTAAGTCATTGGTGTTAAAAACGGGAGTATACAAGGATTCCAAGAATTGGGCATCGGTCGTACCGACTTTCATAGTAACAGCAGTACCAACATTACCAAAAACTGCATCTCTGATTTTTTCATCAATCTGAGTTACATACTGATTACCAACAACTAGGTTCAGCTTGTATTTTCGAGCCTCAGATAAAATCTGAGCAAAATCTTCAGTAGAAAAATTTTGGAACTCGTCGACATAGAGGTAGAAATCTTTTCTATCTCTTTCTGGTATATCTGCTCTACTCATAGCCGCAGACAAGATTCTTGGAACAAGTAGTAAGCCTAGAAATTGAGCATTTTCCTCACCTATCAACCCCTTACTTAAATTAACGATTAATATTTTTTTATTATCCATCAGCCACCTCATATCAAAACCGGATTTTGATTGACCGAAAATGTTCCTTGTGAGCTTGTTTGTGACAAAACGATCGAATTTAGAGACTATATAACCCAAAACTTCTGATTTATGGAATTCTTGAGTATTGGCAATTTCATCGGTCCAATATCTTTTAACAAGATCGTCTTTAATAAATGGGATTAATTTTTGCTGATAAACCGGATCGCTAAGGATTCTTAGTACCTCAACAAGAGTTGAACCTTCTTGTTCCATCACTGTAAGCATTGCATTTCTAACTGATCTTTCGAATCGAGGACCGGTTATCCCTTGATTATGGGGGTCGTACATTTTAGTCATTAATCCTAAAAATGCATTTACGACCCTATGCTTATCTTGTTCATTGTAGAATTCAATGATGTTAAAACCAATCGGTCTTTCTGTATCGCCAGGATTCCAATATATGACATCTTCTATTCTGTTTGCGGGAACTCTTTCAATTAACCATTCAGCCGAATCTCCATGAGGGTCAAGAAAGGCCAATCCCTCACCGTTAATCATGTCTTGAAGAGCCATTTGTTGCATAAAATATGATTTACCGGTACCTGTTTTACCGACAATATACATGTGTCTTCGCCTATCATCCCTATCTATGTAAATAGGCTTTTGCACATCTCTAAAAACATTCACCCCAAGCCACAAGTCGCCAGTTGATGGAATTTCTCCACTTGCAGGGGCCCTTTTTGCCATAAGCCAATTAATGTTTGGAACTTCTACTTTGCTATTTGGGAAGTGGATTATCGAAGAAAGTTCCGCGGTATTTAAAGTCATTGATTCATCTGGGATTCTGTTAATAAACTTCTTTAAAAACTTAATTCCCTCTTTACCCTTATCATTTTTTCTTTTAAATGCGTTACCACCCTCTTTTTTAAATTGCGAGAATACGCCGATCATAGTATCGATATATTGTTTGGCAGTCTCCTTTTCGGGAGATGTGGCAACAAAACGAATATCTACATTAAATCCACCCTTTTCGCACTTCTTCTCTATTGCTGCAAGAATATCTTCGCTTACTTTTGGTTTTGATTTTTTTTCGGGATCAGCAAAAGCATTTCGAATTTTTTGGACATAATTTTTTCCTTTATTCCTCCATTTTCCACTACTTGCGGTTAACAAAACTTGATAGCCAATAGATTCGTTGGTTGACAATTTACTCATTGGCGAAAGTATCAAGGACATCGTATCTGTGTTGAGCTCTTCGTAAGTCCTTATGGGTTTATATGTATCAAATTCAAGATTGAGATGAGCATAATCTAAACTGCATCCATCAGAAAATAGATTGTATTCGTTAGTAGTGATTACTTCAGCTGTGGGATATGCTCCATTAATTGCCTTTTCTACAGTATTGGAAATATTTGCAGAAGCAACAACATAAAATTTTATGCTTCCGCTAATTGCAACTATTTCAAAACTAACAAATGATTTTGCCTTGAACTTATCTCTTAGAGATTTTCCTTTATCCCCCGCCCCTATAGATTGTAATGCGGCAAACATTTGATCAGCAGCAGATATTTCAACTTCATTATTCTTAGGAACGCGAATTTCAAAAACAACAGCATCAAGTGATTTTTTTTCAGCAGAAGCAAATTTGACTCTTTTTAAGAAAATTTTAAACAAAAATCGCAACCCGAAAACCAATAGGATTAATCCTATTATTACAACGAGCAGTGTTAACCAAAATACGGGATCAAAAATCCCATCTAAACCTAATTCTAATTCGTACATAAATTAAAATGCCTTGATAATATATTATCACACTAGAAATACTTTTAAACCACCTTGAAGAATTTTATTTAGCTCCTTTATTTATAAACCTCTGAAGCAAAAGTAGAATTGCAGTTCGAGTCAGGTTTGGATCGCCCTTCCCGGCATTGACCCGAATATTTTCGACATCATTAAGTATAGATTCGTCAATTGGTAGACCAGTAAATTTTGGCCTAAAAAGTTCTGCAACTTTTTCTTTAACTCCTTTGACTTTTTCTGCAGTATCATCAGTTGATTGTGTGGTTTGAGTTGATGACTTTTGAACATATACAGGACTTATTAGCGGATTTGGTTTGAACTCCTTCTTTTCAATGTTCTCTACTTGCTCTCTAACCGCTTCAACTTCTGGGGTTTTTGCATCACCTTTTTCATAATTTGTCGGACCAGTTTCAACTTTAATTGTTGCGCCACCAGATTCTGCTCCACCTATACTTATTTGTTGAGTAGGCGGTTGGTTTTTTGGGATAAAAGACATATTTGTTGGAGAAATTTGTCCCAAACTTGGTATATCCGATAAACCGCCAGAAGAAGAGCCCTGAAACTGATTATTATTTGATGCAGGTGGCCCAAATAGATTGTTTGAAGTTTGGTTATTATCTTGCATAATTTATTTTAACATACCTAAAGTTTTAAGATCTCGTTCGATTTCTCTTTTTTGATCTTTTTCTTTTAATTTTGCTCTCTTATCGTATTGCTTTTTACCGCGAACTAAGGCGATTTTTAGTTTTACTCTTCCGTGAAAAAGATGGGCATCAATAGGAGTAACTGTTTGACCTTTGATCTTTACTCCGCTTAATAATTTTGCAATTTCTTTTTTATTAAGAAGAAGTTCTTTCTCTCGAGTTTCTCCATCCTTTGGGACATAAGCACCTTCCCATTTGGGAACATTAGCTCCGATTAAATAGGGTCTGTTATTTTTAATAACAATATAGCTTTCTTTCAAAGACATACGACCACTTTTAATCGATTTTACTTCCCAACCCTGCAAAATTAGCCCCGCTTCGAATGTTTCGAGGAGCTCATAATTAAAAAGTGCTTTTTTATTCTGCGCTAATAACTTCATCTTTGAAAAAAGAATTAATTATACACCGACAATAGACTCATATCCAAAGTAATTATCTTTGTATTGTTAAGAATAAATATCTTATTATGATTTCGATCTGCAACAATTTCTTTAATATTGGTAAAATCATTCTCGTTAGATCCTGAATAAACATATTGCGCTACTAAAGGAATATCGGGCGTTCCTTTCTTGAAAACCAAAACCCTTTTATTAATTGGATCGGCAATATAAACATTAACACCATCGACATAAAGAGCTGTAGCGGCCACAAAGTTATCCCCTTCATTCATTTTTTGAATATTGATAGTATCTTCCTTTTTATTGTAATCACGATATAATCCCAAATTCTTTTGAAGAGTAATATATATTCTTCCTTCATCAACTTTAAAATCGGTTGCACTAATTAAATCATCCCAGGTGTTTCTGTTAATCAAAGTACTATAGGTATTACCAGAGCGCGTATAGTATGAAATGTTCTTTTTTTCTGGATTCAATAAATATAATCTGGGATCTTTACCGCCAATAAGGGCAGCCTCAATTTGCGTTGTGCCAGCGATTTTCGACAAACTTGTAGCAGACATTTTTTTAACGGAATTATCCGCAAGATTAATTATACTTATTGCATTGTCTGGGGTTTCATCTAAAACCAATAAAGTATTATTGTTGGAATCGAAAGTAATGGATTTTGGATTTGTAAAACCAGAAGCTACTTCTGCTCTATTGTTTCCATAATAATCAAAGGAATAAATTTTTCCAGCCTTACCATCAGCAAGGAATATTTTTGCATTCGCCAATTCAATATCTGTTGGATTTGTATTAGGGAAAATATCACCAAGATCAGCAATTACAGTAGCTTCGGTGATAGGAATTATTCGATTAAATTGATTCCTTAGAGTTGTAATAGTTGTTTTTTCAGCAGAAATTTCTTGTGTTAAACTTGAAAAAGACTCGAGCTCTTTCAGTTTATTTTCTGCATCAGTAAGCTTATTGAGAGCCTGAATTTTCCGTTCATCTCCACCACTTGCTGATGTTAAATAAATTGCTTGTTCTTCAATTGTGTCAATTTCATTTTGTACTTCGGTAAATTTTTGTCTTGCTAATTCTTCTTGCTCTTTGGTTTTTTGAGTATTTACTGCCCCATCAATACTATAATAAAGTATGGCTATCACGAAAATGATTAAAACAAATAAAAATCCGTATCGTCTTTTTCTTGCCTGCTGTTGTAAATACAGATCACCATAATTTTTACCAAAGCCTAACCAATTATCCCAAACAAGTTCTTTAATTTTTCTAAAAATTCCAGTGAAGAAATTTTTGATTTTTAAAAGAATTACCTGATAGGTCTTCATGTTGGCAATATCCTTTTGTTTTTCAATCTGTTCTATTCTCGAAGGAATATTTACTTGCGTAGGCTGTATTTGTTTTATGGAATCACCCTCATGAACTATTAATGCAGGTTTATCTTTTTTGGTTGTTATGGATTTAATTTTTGTAAAGACACTATCTTTAAGGCCAATCAGCTTTGATTTAAAAGGGCTTATTTTTGTTGCGGTTTCTATTGCTTGTGGCACATCTTCTGTGGCAGTTTCTAATCCATCATTTAAATCTTTATCGGTAGGGATTTCTTCTATTTGATCAATCTCAGTAGCTACTTGCTCTTTTTCATGATTGTCTTCATTTGCTTCTTCTAAAATTTCTTCCCTATCTAAATCTCCATCTAGATCAAATTCATTTTCCTCATTTATAGTTTCAACTGATTTAGATTCTGCAATTAAATCTCCCACTGTGAGATCCTCATCTTCCACATCTTCTAATTTTTCGGTTTGGTCAGCTAGTATAATTGGTTCGGGTGGGACCGAGGGTTCTACTAACTCAGTTGGCTCTTCTTTAATTTCAGAATCAATATTTAGTAAAGCTTCTTCTGGTGTTGGTGATTCTTGTGATTTTTGTGCTTCTTTTACTTCGTCTACATTTTTAATCTTATTTTTTCTATCAATATTAAACCCTATTAACATAGTTGCCACCTTTGATGAATCCTCAAAGACTCTGGTTTTTATTGGCTTTTCGTTAAAATCTTCGGTGACCTCTAAAATATCTTGCTTTAATATTTCTTTATCAAATTCGGGTGTACCTAATAAATATACATCGCCCCTTTTTGCCACTAGACTAGCCTCTTTGATCAAACCTGCTCCAGTTGGATCTTTTAAAACAGAACTAATTTCATTGAGCTCACCTTCCCGATTTATGTAAAGCTTACCACCCCCTAGAGATACAACAAAAATGAGATCACCTTGAATAACCAATGTAATCATACTTAAATCAACACCTTCTTTGTCGGCATCATCATTTTTTAATATTTCTCTAAGAAAGTCTCCCGTTTTGATAAGTGCCTTTTCTAAAGCAACAATAACTGTATCTTTTTCATTTTCAAAATATGCTTCATGGAATCTATCTAGAAGGAGTCCACCTGCAGTTCCTAAAGAGAAATTCTCTGGCCCTTTAAGTTGAATAGCGGCAAAGACTTCTCCTCTTTTTTCTCTATACTCAGGATTCTGTGGTTTATATGCATATACGCTTGACCAAGTATCCTTTGAAGAAGTTCCAATAAAATATTTTTTTTGAATCAATGCTTCACTCATTGGGGCAAAAAGATGAAGTAAATTATTAACAATATAAGTAAAATGGCATGAATGATTCCCCAGCCTTCTACGATAATTTGGTTAAAAGTAGAAAGTTGCTTCTTCATACCATGAATCTGCTTAATTATGTACATTAAAAAGAACAGATGCAAGACTGTAAAGATCATTAAACTGATCTTAAAAACAACTATTATCGAAGCTGTAACATCTAAATCCAGTAATGAGTTCATGGTTCAATATATCTAGAATTATTTATATCGTTTTTTTCTTCTTTGCCCTCTTTAACTTTCTTAATATCTGAATTTTCTTTGGTACTTTTGACTTCTTTTTCTCCTTGTATAACTTCAGTTTCAACATCAACAGGACTGTTAGCCATATCCTTTTCCACACTAGTGTTTTCTTCAATTTTATCTGAAAATTCCCTATTTAATTCTGTATCTTTAGGGGAATCAGATTTACTTCGAATAAATGCTATAAGATCAACAAAACTATCTCTGTACCAAGTTGGATAGCAAATGTTTTCAATCGAAATAAATTTTTCAGAAATGGTTTTAAATTCGATTGTTCCATATCCAAAGATCGAGGGGAAAAAACCATGCACAATTTCGGAAACATCAATAATGTCTGCTAGTGGAATATCAGTAATCGTTCGACCTTTAAGAATGTCAAAATCAATTGAAATAAATCTCTCGTTTGTAATAATAAAAGCATCATAGAACCAATGAATAAACCCAAAATAAGCATAGGTTATGATTAAAAGGAAATAAAAATATAAAAGACCATTTAAAATACCTGAGTTTATACTCAAAATAACTTCATTATTTAATAATTGCCCTTCATTAAAATTAGTATCCCAATAATTTAAAATTGTAATAATTAGGATCGGTGCGACTAGAGCAATTATTGTGGTTATTAACCAATTAAAATTTTTGATAATATGTTTTCGGATCACCATGACTACCTGTTCGTTTTCATTTTGAGTGGCAAAATATGCATCTCCTGGATAAGTATTGATCATACCGAAAAATTTCATCAGAGCTGCATTTGGAGGCTCTTTAATAATATTCTTTTTTGTTATTTCTTCTAAAATTCCCATAATTTATTGCGCTGTTGCGATATCATAAGTAATACTTTTTATTCCTTCACCTCTCCCCATTCTAATAGCCCAAGTGCTAAAAAGATACCTAAAAAATTGACCCGATACTTGGCCGGTACCCTTAGTGCCAACAAACAAAACCTTTGTAGCTCTCCCGGATGCGTCATTTACAACATCGATTCCCTTAAGTGATCCAATTTTATTATTAATCTGATTGCGAACAACATCAGCATTCCAATAGTTGGGCTCAATGTAATTATAGTCGCCCCAATTGGATTTCTCTTGAGCCCAGAGGAGCATTTGTTGAAAATCATCAATTGTGAATGAGTTTGTTGAAAAATCCAATCGTCTATAGTTTTGATTACAAAGTTTAGGGAAATATGCAAAGGCCGAATCATTAACTGCAACTAAATATGACCTTGGCGAGGACTTTGGCCAAACAGTTTCAATATTTGCCGAGCCTCTTCCATTGCTGTTGAATCCTGAATAGAAGGCATCTATTACTGTATCGCCGTTTATTATTACTTTGTCTTTTGTTTCCCAAGCTGCCCAGGCTTTAGCAAGACCGCCTTTGTATACTTGGCATTTATCTGAGGTACAAATTGAATCGGACCGATTATATGCATATGTTCTTGCGGCGACTACTTGAGCTTTAATGGCTTCTTCTGGCCAACAATTACCGCCAATTAAATACTTTTGTCTTTTTGGATCATCTTGCGCCCAACCCTGAGAGTCTGCATAAGCATTCCATTCTTCTACTTTTTGCATTGTTCCGCAGGCCTTATCAGGAACTTCTCCTAAGCCCGAAACATAATCCTCCATGGACATTTTGTCATAACCATTAACCCTGATCATCTTTGCAGGACGGACTTGAATTGATGTACCTTGATAATAGAAAGTTAGAATTTCATTATAGTTTTTACCCTTATTGGCGGCTCCGTAAGCCCCCCATTGGGACATTCCTATTCCGTGACCAAAGGCATCGGTACTAGGATCGATTCCAAAATCATTTGAACATTCTATACGATTTCGAGGCAAACCAACTGACCCATAAAAATATAATTGACCCGAAACTAAAGGTGCTGAACCAGCATTTGCCTCGGCGATAGCTTTTTCGAGCTCGACATTGTATTCTTTTTGTTTAGCTTCTAATTGATTATTGGCGCTTGTAAGCTGGTTTTGGGCATTTTTTGTTGAAGCAATAGATTCTTCGGCTAGTTTAATTTGATTTTGCCAAAATGCTTTTCTTTCTAAAAGGATTTTGAGTTCGGCCTCTTTTTGTTTAACTTGAGATTCAAAATCTAAATTTTGTAAATTTAATTCTTCAATTTGTTGACCAAGAGTTTTAACTCCTGCAATAGTTTCTTTTGTCAAAAACTCGTAATAGAGTAAGTTTTTCACAATATCACCGGATCCAACCACAACTGAATCCATAACATTTTCAGTTTTCCATGTAATATATGAATAAACAACCTGTTCATCTTGAAGCTTTTCTTTTTCCTCCTTTTCTAGAGCTTTTGCTAGCATTTCATTTTCAAGCTCTTTCTTTTGCAAGGTTAATAAATCATAACTTTTTTCAATTATTTCAAGCTCGTTTTGTACTTTTGAGATCTCGCTTTTTAAGCCTTGTTTGGTTGTTTGTTTGTCTTTAAGTTCTTGAGAAATTTTTTCTAGATCCGTTTTTATTTTTTCCATTTCTTGCTGAGTCTTTTCTAGATCAGCGTTGATTTCATCTACAGTCCTTGCGAATACAGGGAGAGGGAAAAGATTGATTAAAATCAGTATAAGGCATAAAAACAACTTGAATTGTCGCAAAGCCAATTCCTTCATAATTTATTGTAGCCTGTGTCGGATTTTCAATCAAGTCTTATGGTGTTTCCCCAACCTTGGTAAATATCATTGTGGGTAAACAAAAGAATTTGTTGTTCTTTATTAAGATTTTGTAAAAGTTTTTGAGTGGCCATCAGTCTTTCTTTATCAAAAGAAACAAAAGTATCGTCAAGTATTATTGGAACTGATTCTCTAGGACTAATGAAATTTATAAATCCCAAACGGATTAAAAAATATATTTGATCAACTGTGCCAGTAGATAAAACACTTATAGGGTCCACCCAATCATTTTTCTCTTTTGAAAAAATTTCAATACTAAAATCATCCTCTATCTTTATATCACTATATCTTCCGTTAGTAATGAGTTTTAGATTTTCACTAATAGATTTTGAAGCTGATTCTTTAAAATTCTTAACAGTATTTTCAAATGCGAATCTTAAAGCTTCAATTGTCAATTCATATATCTCTTTCTTTTTTTTGAAATATTTAAGCTCTTCTTCAGTATTCTCAATTTTTATTAACATTTCATTAAGATCTTCTTCATTAATTGAAAGATTGTTAAAACTTCCTTTTAAATATGTAATATCGCTTTCTGTTTCTGTGACTTTAGTATTTATTTTGTCGTATTCTCTTTTACTTGAAATCAATTCGATCGGTGAAATTTCGGTAATGAGATATTCAGGATTCAAGTAGTTGATCTTCAAACTTTCGGCATCTTTATATAGAGTTTTTCTGGTTTCTTTTAAATCTTCTAAAGAGGAATCTCCCAATATACCCTTTTCTTCTGATTCAAGAATCATTAATTGATTTTTGATAGATTGTTGTGAAGATAATAATTTTTCAAAATCATCAGTAGTTTTGACCTTATATTTTTGAAAATATTGTTCGATATTTTTAAGGGGTTTGAATTTCTTTGAAAAAACGAATCTAAATAATATTGCTAAAGCCACAAATATAATCCCTATTATCAAAAACCAATTTTTATTTAAAATGATTTCAAAAAGAATTGATACTATTCCAGAAGCTAAAAATATTAACCAAAGGTAATTCTTTTTTGAATTTTCTTTCTCCAGTTCTATATTTTGATTAGAAAGTTTTAAGTAGTTTTTATAATCATTTTCGATTTCATCGGCTTCGTACTCAGAGAGTAAACCCATGTTTTTAGTTATTAACTCTTCAATTTCATCTATTCTTTTAAGCTTTTTATCAATTTCATCTATTTGTGCATTTATTTTATTACTCGACTCTTTAGCTTTAGCTATTTTTTCGTTTGATTCTATTAGTAATTCCAGGTCCCCTTGTTTCTTTTTTAATTCCGTTAAGTCCCTTTCTAAAATTTTTAATTTACCCTGGCTTGATGATTTTTCTTTTAATTGCACCTCTAGCATTGAATAATCCTTCTTTAGTTTTTCGATCTGGCTTGTCAGGCTTGGGATTTTACCCGGATTTGCTACCCACCTTTCGGAACCCCTTATAATTTGTTTAAGTTCTTTCTCAAGATATGAAATATTGTCTTGTATCGACACCGCTGAATCTGATTCTACAGACACATTTTGAATAGCATCTTTCAAATCGCCTCTATCTTGAATCACGGCAATTTCTCTTTGAGTTATAAATGCAGTATTTTTATAAAGCTCCTTTGAGCCAACCCCTATTTGAGAATTTAAAAATTTTGAAAATTCTGATTGGGTACGAATGGACTTAGTGTCCTCTCCATTCATTTCTAACGAAAGTTTTTCAAAATCTTTTGAAATAGAATATTTTTTATTTTTTCCTAATACAAAGTCCATTGTTATTAAACCAAGCGTAGATTCAAACCATGACTGAGTTTCTTTTACATCTTTGGTTTTTGACATTGAGTTTAGAAAAAGCGCATCAAGGATAGCTTTTACTACAGTACTTTTCCCTGCTTCATTATTTCCGATGATCACATTTATACCCGGCTTGAATTCTAACTCAAGCCCTTTAAACTTTTTGTATTTATCAATTTTTAGCTTACTTATGTTCATGACTTTTTCTTCAATAAATTAACCCCTAACTGAAGAGCTTCGTCTCCGATGTCGTTTGCAACTTCACCATTTTTAATTTTATCTTGGATGTATTTAACGAATTGGCCAATTACTAAATTTGAAGATTGTTGAAGTAATTCTGATTCTGAAAGCTCGATATGCGACTCGTCAACTATATTAATATAATAGAAAAAATTACTTAAAGCCTCTTTAACCAGCATAATATCCAAATTCAAATCTATGTTTTTTATACCGGTAAATTTTAGGTTTAGAATGGAAAAATTATCTGAAAGATTTTTGATCTTCGTGAGAAGCTCATTAATATCTGTTAAATTCGTTATATCAAATTCATTATTAATAATTTTTATTGAACCTATTTCAACTTCTCTTACAGAGAGTTTAGAATCGTTGATTTCGATATCTAAAATCTTGCCAGAACCTTTTTGATCCATGGATAGGATCTCTGGGCTACCCGAGTACCAAATATTTTCATCTACTTTTAAAGTATTATGCCAGTCACCCATCGCAATGTAGTCAAACCCAAAACTTTTTAATTTATTTAAAGGAATCGTTCTAAGGACAGAGCTTCTACCCATATCTATCGAGGCATGAATCAACCCGATATTGTATTGAAAGTCCTGATTCTTTTTAATTTTATTTAAATATTCATCTGAATCGCTTGGCATCTGCATATATCCAACTATATTGCATGATAAATCATTCAGTTCAAGATTTTGAACCGGCTTTTGTGATAATGAGTGAATAAATGGATTCTGAGAAAAATCAAATTCGTATGAAGTATAAATGCTTTGTTCACGATCATGATCATGATTACCTGGCAAAATCACTACATGTATCGATTTTTCTGCCAATAGTTTAAATTGATCTAATACAAAACTGACTGTGTATGAAGATGGATTTTTTATATCGAACAAATCTCCAGCAACTAAAAAGATGTCGACTTTGTTTTTAATGGCATAATCAACAGCTTTTAAAAAAGCTTTTAAAACCATCTTTTTATGCTCCGAAGATTTCTCGCCTAAAAATTTAAAGCTAGCGCCCAAGTGAATATCAGAAAGTTGTATTAATCTCAATGACATAAGAAGGATTGTATTTGATAGTTTAGTGTATATTAGAATCCCTTACTTTGTCTAAATTTAAGGATCTTTTATACAAACATCATAGAAAATAACAGTAAACCCAGGCACTCTAAGATCATTATAACAGTCGTTATTTTCACTAATTATCAACTTCATTAAAGAAGCAACAATAGGATAAGAAAGAAAAAACAAAATAAATCCGATTCCCCATTGGATCATTCTCTTTTGAGCATCTTCAGGATCAATCTTAATAATGTACTTCAACTCATCGTTATAGCTCATGAGGTATAACGATCCATTAGTTAGTAAGAGTAAGAAGAAAACTATCCCCCCAATTGCCCATGCAGTCCCAATCAACTGGACGACCATTAACTGTGCGTCACGAATAGTTGCAGGATTACACTCGGGGTCAATAGAATTAGCAGAACAATCTCTAAAAGAAGGCTCTGGTTCGGCACTAGCACCTAATGAGTAAGTCGGAACAAGCCAGAAAAAAGTAAATACTAGAAATATTACAAAGATTTGAAATATTTTTTTATTGAACATTTTTTACTAATTTTGTATTGTTTTACATTCAGTCGGAAGTTCTTTCAATATTGTAGAATCTGAAACATTTTGTCCTCTGTATCTATTACAGACTTCTTGGTATGCATCTTCACAAGTTGTGCAATCATCACTTGAAGTGTCTTCTCTACAAGCCTTACAACCAACAGATTCTGCAGCAGAAATACATGTTTGAAATAATTCTGGATTTGTTGGTTTTGCCCCAAAAATCACGAAGACTAAAACTATACCGATGATAGCAATAATCATTGCAGCTAATCCAAAAAAGATTGCTTTAATAGATTTTTGCGCCTTCTCCATTTCGCCAGGGTCTCCCTCAGATTTAATATATTTGAAAGCAGCAATTAAAGCGTAAACGACTGAAATTAAAACTAAGCCACCTAATACTAAAAACAATACTAGTTGGACACGGCTATTTATATAATCAGTAGCACAAATACCTCCTGGTCCTAGGATTTGTAATATATCCAATAATTGCTTTGGAAGAATACTAACAGCACCAACCAAAGTGCCTGAAATACCAAAAAAGACTAGTAATCCTAGTAATACTTTAGAAAGCTTGAATTTTTTCATTAAAAAAATTTAATAATTTAATTTATTATAAATAGTAAAACCTAAGATGTCTAATAATATTTATGTCGATATCAATATTGACTTTAAAAATCTTCACACTCAGTCGTCCCCGATCCGGGATTAATTATGAAATGATATGTCCCAGACTTAAAATTCGCATTCAGATACTCATTTGGCATTTGAGATACATTTTTTATTAAGCAACATTGAACATTTTCACCTGTGATACCCATCTGCTCTTGAGCAGCAATGTCCATAAAATAGAATCCACCCGTATTGTCATGACATTGAGCAAGCGTATAATTCCATTCGGTAAAATTTCCGACACCTAAAAAAGAACCAATAACCGATAAGACAGCAAAAAAAACCAAACCAACTGTGGCCGAAATCCATGTGTTTTTAATGAGTGTGAACCCTTCTTCCATGGCCTTTTCCATGCCACTTGTTGTTATTTTGTAGGCGGCAATAATAGTGAATACTATCCAAATAGCTAGCAACCCCATAAAGGCAAAGCTCAAAAGCCAGCCCACCCCGGCAGCAATTCCATTATCGAAAATTGTAGTGAAATTTGGTAATCCTAGATCTAAACCCAATGTAGGAAAATCCATTTTTATTTAATAATAATTAATTCGGAACCCACTTACCTTCCACGCAACTATGCGAACCATCTTTATCTATTTGTTGCTCATAACAAACCCGGCCTGTATCAAATTCACTTACTTCTACTGTATAGCCACTCTTGGGAATAAAGGTAAAATCAAATACAGAATCAGTTACGCCCAAGAAATTCGACAACAATTGAACAACTACAAAAGACATTATTACTATAATTGCCCCAATAATGGCATTGGTGTATATTTTCCTTACTTCTTGAACTTTCTCAGGATTACCCTCTGACATTGCATGTTTATACCATCCATAAATTCCAAATAATACGACTCCCAAAGAAACCAATCCAAGGACAGCGTAAATTGCAGCCCTTAAATATATTAATAGCGCATCTGAACTTCCTACTTCAATTGGAATAGATAAGTCTTGATTCCAAACCATAGGAGAATCAGTAGTACCATATTCACAGTATTGGCCTGCATCTACAATTGACCTCTTACATCTACTATTACAAATTGGCTTGCCCTCATCATCAAAAACACCTTCGCCAATAAGAAGTCTTCTGGCACATTCAGGGTCGACGATAAGATCTTCTGGACTATTTATAGATTCAGCATTAATTGGAAGTGTCGAAACCCGGAAGAATGAGGTTACGATTAAAAATATTCCGATTAAATTTAAAACTTTTTTCATAATATATATTTAAAAACAACTTACTCCTAATAGTGCGCACATCGAATTAACAATGACACCTGCCAAAGCAATGATTACAAAACCAATAATAGCGGATGTAATTATTTGCATGGACTTTTTTTCTTTTTCAGCATCCCCTGCTGCAGTCATTCTAGTAAAACCCGCGATGATCAATGCCGCAAGTAATCCGAGTGCTGTTAATGGGAAAATAATTCCAGTGAAAAATTTTATAACTGATGCTAAATCATTAAAGGGGCCAGGATTAGGAATCTCACTTGGATCTGAAGAAGATGTAGCCGAAACAGTAATTCCGGTGGTTATTAAAAAAGTTGAGATTAATAATAAAGATTTTTTATACATTTAATTAATAAAATAAAATATTAAAAATCATAAGGCAAAATGCCAAGTACATTTATTCCAATTATTCTAAGTATTAGTGTAGATGAAACCAATACTATCGCACCAATTATTACAGACATAATGATATCCCAACTTTCTTGAATATCTTTTGGATCACCAGATTGTCTCAAAATGGCAGCCTGCATTAATCGAAGGATCCCCACAGCACCTAGCACACCAATTGCTATTCTCATTATTGTAGTAACTAGTCCATTCATTGAAGTGTTTACACAGCCCAATGCAGAATAGACACAGGCATCACATTCTTGTAGACAGCTTGTACAATTATTAAATTCCGCTGTGTCTTGGCCAAAAGCTTTGCATCCGATATATGCATTTAATTTATCTTTCCATTCGTCATACTCACCAGGAGTAAGAGCATCTCCGGCTACACAATAATATTCTCCACTACCCGTATTAAAAGGTGTGGGATCGGACCCGTCTTGGAAGCTACCAGATGAAGTATCAGGGAAGCACTCAAGTCCTAATGAATTAATCTCGTCTTCAGTGTATGTACCCCTTCGAAGACCTGTAGCAGGATCGCCATCTTTAAAAAAACAGTCCTGCATACCGCAAGTATATTTTGCTGTTGCTTCAAAAAAAACACCACTTAATTTACTAGCCGAATTTAAAGTTATTCTTGCGATAGGATCTTCACCCTCATCACTTTCTGAACACCCTTCAAAACCTGTTCCTTTTAAGACTAAACCCGGATCTTTACAACAAAGCATATTGGTTCCAATCCAATTTTCGTATAAAAAAGGCCTATCAATTGAGCAACAGGCTTTATCTCCTTTATTAAAGGACATTGGCTCAAGGCCCTTTCTGCCTACAGCCGTGCCCACTGGACAATAGTGAAGGACTCCATTGCCAATGGCATCGTAGTTATGAATAGCTCCAACCTGAGTAAGATCTATGCACCATCCCTCACCATCTCTAATAAACTTATCCTCCCCTTTATACGGACTTTGAATCAAACCTGCAGCCTGAGCATCCTTTGGAGAAATTGTATTTTCTTCTGTGCACACAAATTGCCCAGACCATGCTTGATCAGTACCTACAGTTGGTAAGACTCTTGGGTTTAATGGAGTATCAGCGAAAACTGAAGATGCATTTAAGTTAAGAACAAAAGCTAAGGGAACTACTAATAAAGATAATAATCTTAAGAACTTCTTCATTTTATTTCATATTCTCTTAAAGATTTAAATTCTATAATCCCACCAGATTCTAAGTCTTTTGAGATTATTAATTGAGCAATTTTATCTTCGAGTTCATCTTGGATTACTCGATTTAACTCTCTTGCTCCATAAATTGGGTCGTAGCCCTCACTTACTATATCTTGCAATAATTTTTCTGAAAAATTCAACTCTATACCCTTATCTACTAGTGTAGCTTTAACTTTAAGCATTAGCAAGTTTGCAACCTGTAAGAGCTCAATAGGCCTTAAAGGTTTAAACATTATTACCTTATCAAATCTATTTAAAAATTCAATTCTGAAAATTTGTCTAATCTCTGGTAAAACAGATCTTGAAACATCTAAATATTTATAACCCTTATTAATCAACTCTGCTATGCGATTTGAACATGCATTAGATGTCATTATAATAATTGTGTTTTTAAAACTTACTTTACGGCCAGATCCATCAGTAAGATGGCCCTCATCTAATACTTGCAAGAACAAATCTAAAACTTTGAAATTTGCTTTTTCAACTTCATCTAGTAGGATTAGGGAATACGGCTTACTTCGAACAGCATCGGTTAAAAATCCGCCCTCAAACTCCTCATCATTAGCTTCCCCTATTAATCTTTTCAAGTTTTCAGCTTCCTGATATTCTGACATATCCAGACGAATCATGAGTTTTTCATCGCCAAAATATTCCGCTGCAAGTGCCTTTGCAAGCTCTGTCTTACCGACCCCGGTTGGGCCAAAAAATAGAAAACTCGCTATTGGTTTGTTCGAATTTTGAAGACCAGCTCTTGCTCTTCGCATAGCATTAGATACGGCCTTAACAGCTTCGTCTTGATCAATTAGCCTTTTATGAATCTGATCTTCAAGTTTTATAAGTTTAGTAGATTCGGATTTAGTAAGGGCGCCAACATTTACGCCAACCTTTGCTGAAACGACCTCATCCACTTGGTGCTCTGATACAAATGAAAGCCCTTGAATTTGAGATTTAGAACAAGTTTCTTCAAGTAATTCTATAGCCTTATCAGGTAATACCCTATCGAATTGAAATTGATGTGATAGTTTTACGGATTTAATTAATGAATCAAACTCAATATGTAGACTATATTTTTTTTCGAACGCAGGCACAACATCCATCAAGATCTGTAAAGCTACTTCGTCGGCTGGCTCAGCGATTTCAACTGTACCGAATAGAGTAGACAGAGATAATTGAGGTTCAATATTTTTTTTGTAGCCTTCGGGATTTGTCGAAGCTATAATCCTTAATTTGTAATTATCAATACCTTTAATAATCAAATTAATAATTTCTTGAGAATAGTCATTTCGAATATTAACTATTTGGTCAAAATCTTCGAGAACCAATACAATATTTCCGGCTTTATGAACTTCTTCGAGGACATTTTCGAGAATAGCTTTGAATTCGTTAATATCTTTTGATAAAGCAAATGCACGATTGAATTCAAAGCTAACTAGCCTTTTATCCTGTATTACTTTAGGAACATCTTCAACAACCATTTTTACACCAAGGCTTTTTATAAAAGTTGTTTTACCAACTCCTGGAGCCCCGATAATTAATGTCGCACTAGCATCACCCTCTTGCACAAGCTGGATTAACTTTTCTAGCTCATTTTCGCGCCCAATTGAATATACAAATCCATCTTTAATAATTTCGGCAGTAAAATCTCGCGAATACTTTTGAAGAACAGGGCTAAATCTTGATGTAAAGCTTCTATTTACTGTATTTATTGGCTTTAATGCTGATCTTTCTTGAAATGTATTCTGATATTTAGTCCTTACGGATTCATTTTGAATCCAAAGCTTTAAGGAATTGACATTTTCAGCAGAAATTTCCCTCTTTAAAAGAATATTCTTTAAAGGTTTTTCGCATAAATACAAAAATACTGCGATTTCATCAAATCTCTCAAAATTTGAAGTTAGAGAAATTATAAAACCCTGTAAAAAAACTTCTTTGATCCAAATATCTTGATGAATATTCGATTCTAGTGCAAGTCTATTAGACATTTCTTTAAAATCTCTTAAGTTCACACCCAGTCTTGGAATTATCTTTTTTACAGATTCTGTATCAAGAATGTAATCTAGTAGAATTTTTAAAAATTGATTTGGATCTTCTATTAAAACATCATCAAAAATATTTAAAAGCTCATTCGAAATATAATTATCAATCTGAACTTCTGAAACTTCTTTATCATTAATTCTCTTCAAAAGAACGATCAAATTTTCTAAATGGTATTTATCATAATAATTTTCACGATTTCTCTCTAGAAAAAACGCATATAAATAAAGTATAAAAGCACCCCAGAATATAATTCCTCCAAGAACTTTAATATTTAAAAAGTTCCAAATATAGAATTCATTTATATTTATTAGATAGACAAAATCGACAAGCACGAGTACTGTAGCTATTATTCTTAGAAGTAATCCCAATCCTTTTTCAAATTTCTCTTTTTCTTGTCGATACCCATTATGTTTTAATAAGAAGTCCCAATCCACCTTGAGATCAACCCCACTCCAATTGCCTAAATTTTCAATACCCTTCAATATTTTCATAAATATTTAAAAAACAAACAATGATATTAGTGGTAAAACCGGTAAAGCCAAATAAAGAAAAAATCCTAAAAATACTGCTACAGAGTATAAAAATAAAATGATCGAGCCCAAAAAAGCCCATAAAAGCCTAAAGGGAAAAGCTACAACCTTCCCTTGCCAAGACTCGTCTTGAAATAATGGCACAAATAAGTTTTTTGCCATTGGAATAATATTTAGATAAGCAAGAAAAAATGACCAATCCGAAAGGATTTTCTTTAAATGTTTTTTAGCCTCGACGAAGTACCACCAGACCCAAAAGTTCAGTATGTAGTTCTGAATTAATTGCATTGGACAGTTAAATATTCAAATATCTTTTATAGTTTAACACAAGGATTTTTAGATATGAATAATCCCGACTTTTATGCCGGGATTATTTAAAATTCTTTTCTGGAATTTTTACATCATACCATCCATCCCCATACCACCCATTTGTGGTGAGATCTTGTCTTCTTTATGTGGGATTTCAACAACTACAGCCTGAGTTGTAATTAACATTTTTGAGACAGAAACCGCATTTTCAAGAGCAAGTCTTGAGACTTTTACTGGGTCAATGATACCTGCCTTGATCATATCAACAAATTCGTCTTTTCTTGCGTCATAACCCTTTCCATCCCCAACCTTACTAACAATTACAGCTCCTTCTTTTCCTGCATTTTCGGCTATTGTTCTGATTGGAGCTTCAAGCGCTCTTTTAAGTAGATCTATAGCAATTATTTCATCACCGACAACTTTTAATTTATCTAGTGCTTTACTCGCCTCTAAATAAGCGACACCACCTCCGGCAACAACTCCCTCTTCGACAGCGGCCCTTGTTGCTTGTAAGGCATCGTCAAGTCGGTCTTTTCTTTCATGCATTTCTACCTCGGTAGCAGCGCCTACTTGAATCACTGCGACGCCACCTGAAAGCTTAGCTAACCTTTCCATTAATTTTTCTTTATCATAGTCAGATGTACTCAAATCAATTTCTCTTCTGATTTGATCAATTCGGCTATTTATGGCTTTTTTATCACCCTTTCCATTGACTATGGTAGTTTCGTCCTTACCTGCTATTACTTTTTCGGCTCGACCTAAATCACTGATTTCTGCATTAGATAACTTTTTACCTAATTCATTTGAAATTAAAGACCCTCCCGTTAGGGTTGCAATATCAAGAAGCATTTCTTTTCTTCTATCACCAAAGGCGGGTGCCTTTACTGCGACTAGGTTTAGAATCCCTTTTAGCTTATTAACAATCAAGGTCGCTAAGGCCTCTCCATCAACATCATCAGCAATAATTACGATATCTTTTTTACCTTCTTCTGCTATTTTTTCAAGAAGTGGAAGCATTTCTTTGACTGATGAAATTTTTCCATCAGTAATTATTATATATGGATCTCTAATTTCTGCAGTTAAAGAATCTGTATTGGTTACAAAGTAAGGCGAAATAAAGCCTTTATCGAATTGCATACCCTCTACATATTTTTCAACTATTCCAAATGTTTGCCCCTCTTCAACTGTTACTACGCCTTCTTTTCCGACCTTATCCATAACATTTGCAATGATTTCGCCAATCTCTTCGTCATTATTGGCCGATACCATAGCTACTTTTTTAATATCTTCTTTACTGTTGACCGGTTTACTCATTTTCTTCAACTCATCGACGACTGCGTGAAAACCTTTGTCCAAACCGCTACTGATTTCCATAGGATTAGCTCCTGATGTTATATTCTTAAATGCATGCCCAATAATGGATTGTGACAAAACAACAGCAGTTGTAGTCCCGTCACCTGCCCTTTCTACGGTTTTAGTTGCTGCCTCTTTTACAGATTGAGCTCCAATATTTTGAAGTTTGTCTTCCAGGTCGATTTCTTTTGCAATTGTAACGCCATCTTTAGTTATTTGAGGTGATCCATAGGATTTCTCAATTAAGACATTTCGGCCCTTGGGCCCCAAGGTAACTTTGACTGCGTCAGCTAAAACATCGACACCTTTTTTTATTTCGAGTCGAGCTTGATCATCAAAAACAATTCTTTTTGCCATTTTTTTTATTGATTAAAAATTAAAATATGATTAGTTAATAACTGCAAGAATAGAATCTTCGTCCATTATTAAATATTCTTCGCCATCAACTTCAACTTCATCTGGTGAATATTTTTTAAATATAACTGTATCGCCAACTTTTACACTAAAAGGAAGTCTTCTCCCATCCATGCTTAGCCTACCGGCTCCAAGAGCAACAACTTCTCCCTTTTGGGGCTTCTCACCCTCTGATTTATCAGGTAATAAAATTCCACCTAAGGAATACTTTTCTGGAGAACTTGGCTTGACCAATATATTAGCTCCCATTGGTGTAATCTTTAATTTTGCCATATAAAATATTTAAAAAGTAAAGTTAAAAATTAGCACTCTATTAGTTTATTTGCTACTTCTTTGTTATTCGATTCTAGAGCATCTACGCAATTTTTGTCAAGAAAACAAAGGATTCGACGCCCCATAAAGACTTTAGCTAATCTAGGGCCGAGGTTTTTGTAAGTGAAATTTTTGAGACATCATCAGGAATCATTTGCCAAGCATAAGGGATATATGAAGGATTATACCTTATTGTGACCTGCTCTATTCCGCTAATATTCTTAATATATTCTTTAGCTTCATTAACGGATTTACCTTTAATCTCCACTTTAAGAATTTCTAAATCGATATCGTTTGCAGTTGATGCATTTGCCTTAATATCGAATGTTGCGATATTGTCTTTTATAACTATATTTTCAATAACCGGCTCACTAACGGATACTTTGGCTACGCTATATTCACTTTTTAAGGACTCGGTTAAGATTGTTTTTAGATCAGATTTTGTAACACGCATTATTGAAAGTGTCATCTTAAGATCGGCAGTAAAATTATCCGCCTTTTCGTTTTCTTTAACATTGGTAGTAAAAGACACCTCAGTAAATTTTTCACTACCCAATAACAATTGATCATCAACAGATAATAAGTTTTTGATATCGGCTAGTAATGTTGTTTTTACTTGTTCGACCATACTTGCTTTTAAAGCCTCAATATCGGATTTTGCCAAAACATTTATTTCGGTTTTGGTGCCACCTGAAATTTGAGAGATATTTGAAGCGGTTACATCGGCAAAACCAGAAATTGTGAAATCTTGAAGAGTCTCTTTAATATTGTATTGCTCGCCAAAGGTTTCGGCGACAATTGTTCGAGTGTCACCCTTAAGAGCGTCTATGGTTATATCTTCTTGAGTTTTATACTTTAATGCAGTGTTATTTTGATAAGTTAGTATGGTACCAGCCTTAATCGTTACCGGTTTATTAGAAGTGTTCATAAGAGCAACGGATCCTTTTGCGCTTTCACCCTCGGCCCCTTTACCTGTTGTTAAGGCTTCCGATGACAATGTACTTTCTTTAGTAATTTCGGTAGCAGGTACAATCAAATTTGGGATGTCCAACTGAGTAACATCTTTTTTGCCGGTTATGCTCTTTTTAGCACTCAGTTTATTTTCGCTAAATTTGATATTGATATCGACAGAAGAAAAGAAGTAGAAGGAAACACCAAAGAATGCTACAAAAGCCAATAAAAATCCGATTATGAATTTTTTAAACGAAACAATTTTGCCTATTTTTTGAAAAAATTCTTTTATCTTAACAAAAAATGCCCCGCTAGAATTGCGGGTACGAGTCCTGAATGTATCACCAACACTATTCAATTGTTCTGTAACATCCTGCCCTACAAGGCCGGGATTTCTTCTATCCATATCTTTATCCTGATTCGCTAATTCTGAATCACTTGTTAAGTTTACTACTTTTTCAGGATTATTTCTATTCCTTTCTAATTCAAGCAATTCAACATGCTCATTAATATCTCCCCCTGAATATATTTTAAGATTACCAATATCAACAACTTTAGCCTTAATTCTGGGTTTTTCAACCGCCGGGAAATTAGTTGGAGTAGGCTCATCAAGAATTTCTGCTTTTACAAGTTTAGCCGTCTTTTCCTGTCCCTGAATTTGATCAGTTTGAGATTCGATATCTTCATCATCTACTACTCTTTCACCGAGTAGTTCGGCCTTTATACGATTAATTTCGTCTATCATCTTGTCCTTATTTACCTTTGAAGCCATCCAGGATTCCTTGGTGATTTCACTAACTCTTTTACTTATAATAAGCCCTGCTTTTTCGCCCAATCCAAAAGAACCTTCATTATCTGAAACTAAAATTGCTAATTTCGGCGTTCTTAATAATTGCCTTGATAAGATTTTTAAACTGACTGCGCTACTAATAAGAGCTGCCGTACTTGGAACAATTAAAATTACTCTATTGGTAGGAGCGTTAAGAATTTTTTCAATTATAAAAACGATTTCTTCGTCCGGTTCTACAAATATTTTTAATGGTTTATTAGTATATGTCATTTGTTATTTTCTAAAACCATTCTAGCTAAAGATAGTGGCGTTACATCCATCGGATCGATAATTGACCTTGTAAGATCTTCAATTTCATCAAGATTTTTTGGATACAAAAACTCTACCCTCGGAAATTTCATAAAATGTAATACTTGAAGCCAAGGATGTTCCATTAATGCAGTTTTCACTTCCGGTAAAGCAGACGACCCTCCGCAAAGATAAATAACTGAAGGATAACTCTCAACATCTTCAATTTCTTTTAACCCAAGTTCGACTCCATCCGCCCAAACCTGAAAGTCCTTGACCAAAACCGATTTAATTTTATCGGACTCAGCCTTTTGAGCTTTACCATTAGAATAGCTAATTTTCAAATCTTCCGCGGCATTAAGATCGATACCAAAATCGTGAGCCATCCTTTTAGTGATAACTCTTCCTCCAAAGGCGAACATTTTTGTTCCAGCCACAACTCCCTTTTCGATGACGGCAATATCGGTAGTTCCACCGCCCAGATCAAGAATAATCGCATTAAAGTCTTCTTTTCTGCCCCCGGCAATAGCCCTAGCCACCGCATAAGGCTCTACCTCAATATTGATAAGTTGAAGATTTAAGTTTTTCGCAACTTGTTTTAATGAATTGATATGAAGGGATGGGGCAAAAGTTGAAAATACTCTGTATGTAATATTTTTACCAGTAAAGTTTGTTGGATCATCGACCTTAACTCCATCAATATATGTTGCGTTAATTTTTGTATTTATCTCCTCGAGGGATTCGGGTTTAACGCCAATTTCTTCTGCAATATCAATCAATGCGTCGTTAAATGCTTCTTCTTTAATATGTTTTATTACATCGTCAAGTTCTTTCTGGATGATTTTAACCTTGGGATTTTCTCTTTCATAATCAGCCATTATGGTAACCCCCCTTACCAACTCGCCTGCAATACCTATTATGCATTTTCGAGGGATCATTAATCTACTGTTTTTATCTTTGGAAGGATTGTGCTTCTCGGCATAGGCTATTGCCGAACCTATAGCCATATCGCACGCATTTGTTACATTTTCAATATTAATGATCATTGCTCCCTGCATTGAATTTGTATGCTGTCTGCAACGACCATATCCTTTGACGAATATTTTCTTTTCTATTGAATCTACCGTAAAAAGAACCGCTTTTACATATTCAGTACCGATATCTAGGGCAACTTGAACTTCACCCTCCTTTGATTTCTTTTTAAAAAAACTGAGAAACGACAATTCTTTTTATTTCTAAAATATATATTAGTTTACCAATAATATACCAAAAAGTTAAATCTCAACATATACGATTGGCATTGACTTATTATCAATAACTGATATATAATCAGGTCGAATTTTAAATATTACAGAGGTTAAATGAAGGTATCATTTATTTTTTCCCAAACCGATTCAAAATTTAATAAAAACTATACAAACATAACCTCTGCCCTAGAAAATGCTGGCAATAAAGTTTCTGTTATAAAATTGAATGAAGTTTCCACAGAACCCGAACAAGCAAAAAAAGAATATCAAAAAATAATAAATTCTATTAAAAAATCTGATTTTATTGTTATTGAAACTTCTGTACAAGCAAGCATTATTGGGTTTTTAATGTCTACTGCAATAAACGAAAAGAAGCCAATCCTTGCATTAAGTGATGAAAAACTAGGAAAAGATTCAGAATCATTCTGGAATTATGCTATTAAAAACAAATTATTGTCCTGTAAAACTTATTCACTAAAGAATATTAACGAAGTGATTGCTGAATTTTTAAATTCAGTTAAAAAGATTATTGATACAAAATTCATTTTAATCATCTCTCCTGAAATTGATTCCTATCTTGAATGGGCATCTGAGAATAGAAGAATGCACAAGGCTCAAGTAGTTAGAAGAGCCGTCGAAGAAATTATGTCCCTTGATAAGGAATACAAAAAATTCATTACTTCTACCAAGAAATAATTAGGAGAAGACTCCAATATCGAGCGGAATGTATTCCTTGAAATTATCTTTTGTTACTCTGTAAACTTTCCCTTCGTTAAGGACGATTTTCTTTGCTATTTTGCGGACAAACATCCTTAAAGTCCTTTCGAGTTGTCGAATACCGGCGTCAAAACCTAGAGGCCTAATAACAAGAGGCCAAACATCATCATCGAAAATAATATTGTCATTAGTAAGCCCCGAATCACTCATTACCTTAGGCAATAAATAATGCCTAGCAATATTTATTTTTTCTTCGTCTGTATACGAAATCATACGAATAATTTCCAACCTATCCAAAAGTGCTGCAGAAATTCCACCAAGATTATTTGCCGTACAGATAAATACGCATTTAGAAAGATCGACCGGGAAGTCCAGATAATGATCTCTAAAAGCATAATTCTGTTCAGGGTCAAGGATTTCCAAAAGAACAGCCATAACATCTGCTTGAACGGAATTTTCTTTTGAAACCTTGTCAATTTCATCAAGAAGAATTAACGGATTCATTACGCCCGACCTGATAAAAGCCTTAATAATTTGGCCCGGCTCAGCATTTGGCTCACTAGTCACAACACCTCTTAATTCGGTAACATTGGCAAGGCCTCCTAAAGGTATTCTGATGAATTGTCTATTTAATGCGGCGGCAATAGATTTTGCGATTGAAGTTTTTCCAATACCCTGTACACCCACAAAACAAATAACTGGAGCCCTACTTATCGCCTCTTTATTTTTTAAATCCACCTCAAATTTTGTAGGACTTTCTGGAGCGGCTTTTTCTGCTTCTATGACAGTTGCTGTTTTGGGATCAATATTTCCTTCCAGAATTTGTTCCGGAGATTTTGCCATATTTTGGATTGAATCCACCTGAGGCTCCTGCTTTGCTCCCGGAGGCAACACTGCCCTTGCGGCCGATTCAATCGCAGAATCGACCTCTTTTTCTTCAATAATCTCTTCTGGATTTTCTTCTTTTTTTTCGTGGATATCTATAACGCCCGATTCATTTACTTGCTGAGTTGGCATTGATGGCGCTGAATCTAATACTTTTGCCTGAGACTCTTTTTGCTCAAGATAAATTTTATTGGATTCTTCACGAGTAGGAGTACCTGATAAAAACTTCTCTTGATTTGAAAGCAGATTTAACATTGCGACATATTCCAACAACCTTTCCTTTACACCTTCTAATCCAAAATGGGTACTGTCTAATTGTCTTTTGACATTGCCAAGATCTAAATTGTCTTCGGTGGATTTGTTCCAGGGTATCCTAGTTATCCATCCGATATATTTTTCGACAGGCTCAAATTCTTTTGAAAAATAGCCATACTTGGCTAACCTCTTAAGTCTGTTAAGCATATTTAAAGACTTAGTTTTTAGTTCCTGTGGAAGGTCAGCACCTAAGACTTTTGCTTCAAGGGATTCTATTTCGGCTGTTTCTTCAGAAGATATTACTGGAGTATTGTCGGAATTTTGGGGCAATGACATATAAAATTCACCTATTAAACAATGATATATCTTAAGTTATAACAGATAGATAATAGTGTCAATTGGTAGAAATAAAAACGGCACAAAAATTTTGTGCCGTTTTAAATATTTTTAAGAAAATAAGCTTATTTAGCTTCTTCTTTACCCTCTTCGGTTTTAGCTTCACCCTCAGAAGGAGCAGCTTCTTCACCTTCAGCTGTCTTTGTTTCTTCTTCGATTGCTTTTTGAGGAGCTGAGATTGCAGCCAAGACAATGTCTTTTGCATGACTACCGACTAATTCAACACCTTCTGGCAATTTGATATCTTTGACAAAGATCTTGTCTCCGACATTATCCAAGCCGTTGATATCAACCACTATTCCTTCTGGAATTTTATTAGGCAAACATTTTACCTCTACTTGCGAAACAGAAGTAACTAAAATACCCAAGTTGTTTTTAACTGCCATTGATAAGCCGGTAAATGAAACTGGAAGGAATGTTGCGATCTTCTGTTCCATATCTACTTTGTAGATTGATACATGTAGGATTTCTGCTCCTAGATAATCATATTGCACATCTTTTAATAAGACCTTCTCAGTTTTACCATCAGGCATTTCAAGATCGAATAATTTTGTGAATCCGACTTCTTTAAAAAGAGCTTTGAATTCTTTTTTTCCTAAAGCGAGATTAATGGTTGGTTGTTTTGGACCATAAACCGAAGCAGGAATTAAATTTTGCTTTCGAAGATTTTTGACCCCTTTGCCAACAACTTCTCTTTTTTGTGATTTAAGTACCATGTTTATAAAAATAATAATTTATTTATTTATTTTGATTTAATTATAACTCGTCGATCTTCACCCTCGCCAATACTTTCGGTCTCAAGTTCGGGATCATCTTTCAAGATCATGTGAACTATTCTTCTTTCGAATGGCTTCATTGGAGGAAGCTCTAGTGGTTGTTTATTCATTTTAACTTCTTGGGCTGCTCTTTCGGTATATTTTGTTAAATAATCTGTTCTTCTATCTCGATAATCATTCACATCAACAATAACTCGATAGCTATTACCTTCGATTGATTTGTTGATAAACAAACCTAAGATATTTTGCAAGCCTTCGAGCATTTTACCATGAAACCCGATAAGCTCAGATAGATGCTCACCTTCGAGTTCTATCATAATATATTTGTATGGAACCTCTTCTTTTGAATCGGCATCCATGAAAGATACTTTGATTTCACCATCTAATCCAAGCTGAGTTAAAAACTCCTCGGTTTGGCTTTTTGCTAAATCTAAAATTTGTGACTCGTCCATTTTATTAAAAATAATTATTTTGTTTTAATTTTAGATACATCATCCGCTTTATTGAAATAAAGCTTTAACTTTGTAAACTTTTCTTGGATTTTCTTAATTAAAGAATCTCTTTGAATAATCATCTGTTGAATTATAACAAAGGTATTCTGTGCAGTCCAGAAAAGTGTTACCCCCATAGGGATAAAACTCGATCCGCCAAAATATCCTAAAGAAATTGCAACAGTAAAAATCGGGAATAGCATGTTCATCTGTTTAGACGATTGTTGCATCATTTCTGCAAAATCAGGCTCTTCTTCCTCTTTTGTTTTTTTCTTTTTGTTTTTAGTATTCTTATCCTCTTGTTCTTGGGAAGTTGCTGTTGCCCCAGAGTATAACTTGCTAACAAAGTATTGAGTAATACCACTCAAAACGGCTATTAGTATATATGGTGCAGTTATCGAAAGATTTAACAGATCAAAATCAGAAGCCACCTTTGATAGATTGACACCTAAGAAGTTTAAACCTAATGGATCTCCTTGTTGAAATTCAATATTATCAGTTATTAAAATATTATCAATTTTTAACTCAGCTTTTGAATAATCAATTGTTTGATTTGATGGCGGCCTAATAAAAAATGTTAGATCCGGATTGTTTTTTTCAATTAAATAAGCCTTATCGCTCTCCGTTGTGAAAAATAAGAATTTCGACAATTCAATGCCAGTTAAGCTAGACTCAATATCTTTATTAAAAACGGATATATCCGAAGCTCTTTCGGCCTGTAATAACTTCTCAAGATTTGTTCTTTTTTCGTTCTTTTGTTCGTCTGAAAGATTTTTCAATTCAGTTTTCAACGATTCAACTCTTTCCGTTTTGTTGGAAACGACCTCAAATTCGTATTTTTTTTCAAGAGTATTACCTTCGCTTGAGACAATTTTTAGATCAATGCTATGTTTACCTTCGGTAAAATTCTCGGGAAGATTGTATTTAATATAGTCTTCCTTTTTTTCGAGGACCTCGGAATACGAAACTTCATTAAAAGAGTGATATCCCTTGTTAACCAAGTCTAAAATAACTCCCCTAATTTGAATAAACATTATTATGAAAATAATTATTGAAAAACAACCACCCAACTGACCAGGCAGAACTTCCGCTTGGACTTTTGCCATTTCTTTGGTTAATTTTTCTTGATTGTTTTTGTATTTTTCCTTAAGTTCTTTGAATTTTACTTGGAGTTTTTTACTTTTTTCAGCGTTTTTAACTTGGGCATTAGTTAGGGGTAAAGTTATAAGCTTAGAAAACAATGCTATCAATATAATACTCAAGCCTAAGGAACCAAACCAACCGGTGAACAACATCAATAAATTGTATGTTGGCTGATAAAAAAGAACATGAAAAATATCCATTTAAAATTTCAATAAAATCTATTGATTATAAGCTAAAGAAGGCATTCTGTCATTAATTTATGTTAAATTCTTTTCGGCTTCTATGGCTTTTTTTGTAAGCACCAAAGCATCATCCAACTTCCCTTCGTTAATTAATTTAGTAATTTTCTCATTTACAGCTTTTTGCATCTTTTCTTCGTATTCCCTCATTATCGGCATTACTGCAACAGAAAGCTCTTCAAAGGTATCGTCAAGCTTGGGGATTACCTCTAAGAGCCTTGGTAAATCGATGTTTTCGGGCATCATTTGCAATACATAGCTAGCAATTTCTTTTGAACGATCTTCGCTCATCGACCCATCTTCAAGTCCGCGAGTAATTATATCTACTATGGATTTTTGGACCTGCTCTCTTAATAAGACTGGATCATTAATCATTTTTTACTATTTTTAATAAGTATTTTTACTATAACAAATTCTTTGAAATTGGACTATATCAGTATTTAACCATTCTAATTTTCCTTGCAAAAAGCCTGTAAAATTGACACAATAAAATATATAAAATTAGACTTGTTATGACTGCCCAAATAACCGATATTAAAAGTCCCGAACTTCTGGTTGCTCTTACCAAATACATGCGCCTAGTAAACTTTATAGGCGTTGCGGAACTATACCTTAAAGATAACTTCCTGTTAGAACAAGAACTTAAACGAGAACATATTAAAACTAGACCACTAGGTCATTGGGGCACGGTTCCTGGATTGAATTTTATCTACGCAAACTTAAATATTTTAATAAAAAGACATAATCAGGAGACCATGTTTATTGCTGGTCCAGGCCATGGTTATCCAGCAATACTTGCTAATCTCTATATTGAAGGGAGTTTGGGAGAAATCTATCCCGAATACCAAAGGAGCAAACAAGCTTTAGGAAAACTCATTAAAAATTTCAGTTGGCCCGGAGGATTCCCCTCACATTCAAATCCAGAAACTCCCGGAGCAATACTCGAAGGTGGAGAACTTGGATACTCGCTTGGGACTGCATTTGGTGCGGCTTTTGATAATCCAGATCTATTAGTAGCTTGTGTTATTGGAGATGGCGAAGCTGAAACGGCAACTACAGCTACAGCATGGAATAGTATTAAATATTTAAATCCAAAAACATCTGGAGCAGTTCTACCTATTGTTCATATAAATAAATTTAAAATTTCTGGCCCAACAATCTTTGGAACCATGAGTCATGAGGAATTGACCAATTTATTCGAAGGCTATGGCTATCATCCAATTATCGTCGATGGGGACTTTTTGTATGAGCCCATGCTTAATGCCATGGAAGAGGCTTATCAAAAAATTAAAACTATTCAGAAGGAAGCTCGCGAAAATGGAAAGATCGACAAACCAAAGTGGCCGGTGATCTTACTAATCACTAAAAAAGGCTGGACATGTCCAAAAGAAAGTAAGAGCCTCATGATTGAAGATAGCTTTAGGTCGCATGGAGTTCCATTTGAAAATGTTCATAAAGACGATGAGGAGTTTGCCTTGTTAAAATCCTGGCTAGAAAGCTATAAAGTCAATGAACTTCTAAAAGATGATGGATCGCCTATTGATGAAATTCAGAACTTAATCCCCAAAAAAGAATTACTGATGGGATTAAATAAGAATGCAAATGGAGAAATGACAAAAGATTTGGTTTTGCCGGATCTTCAAAAATACGAATTTGATTTAGGGAAACCGGGATCAAAACTTACATCCAATATGGCCCATCTAAGTAAATATTTAAGGGATATTATCGCTTTAAATAAAGATTCTTTTAGGGTTATGTCACCAGATGAAAGCGTTTCTAATAAACTCTCTCCCCTATTTGATGTAACCGAAAGAGCCTATGTGTGGCCTAGTTTACCTGGGGCAGAAAAAGTCGGTCCAGATGGACGCGTTATGGAAATTCTTAGCGAAAATCTACTTACGGCCTGGATGGAAGGATATATATTAACTGGAAGACATGCTGTTTTGGTGTCTTATGAATCCTTTATGATGATTGTGGCCAGTATGATTGATCAGTATGTTAAGTTTATAAGTCAAAAAGAAAAGTTCGCATGGAGGAAGCCCCTTCCTTCGCTAAATATCATTTTAACAAGCGGAAGCTGGAGGCAAGAACATAATGGATTGTCCCATCAAAACCCCGGGTTTATTAGTTCCTTGCTCAATAATCACTCAAAACATATTGATATTCATTATCCTGTTGATGCAAATATGCTTATCGCTACGATGGAAGAATGTTTTAAAAGCAAGGACATGGTTAATATCGTCAGTATTGGCAAAAGAGATCTTCCCCAATATCTCAGTCTAAAACAGGCAAAAGATCAGATGTATTTTGGAGTTAAGAACTGGAGCAGTAAAAACGAGGAACCTGACATAACAATTGCAGCATCCGGAGATTATATGACGCTTGAAGCTTTAGCAGCGATTAAAATACTAAAAGTATCTGTTCCTGAGATCAAAGCAAGATTCGTCAGTGTAAGCGAATTGTCCAACTTTAATCTTGGCGATCTAAACGAAAAAGAATATCAGCAGATGATTGAAAAATATTTTGGAAAAAATAATCCTGTAATTTATGTTTATCATGGATATACAGAAGATGTTAAACAGCTATTATTTGGGGTTGAAAATCAAAAAAGATTTCATTTATTTGGCTATGGCGAAATTGGTACAACTACTACCCCATTTGATATGCTTGTTCTAAATAAATGCAGCCGATACCAATTGGTATTAAAAGCCATAGATTTATATTTAGAAAAGAGTAACATGTCGGTTTCCCCTGAAATTCGAAAAACTATAAACGAGATGAATTCTCTTCTTGAAAAACACTCTAAATTCATCCGAGAAATGGGCTACGACATACCAGAAGTAACGGATTTTAAATTGATTGATTAGTATGGCAATCCTTGTAATAAATGCAGGTAGCGTTACTATCAAATACAAGTTATTTGACGATGATTTTTCATGTTTAATTTCGGGAGTATTAGATAATAAAAAAGGTCGATTCGTAAGCGAATTAATAAAATCCGATATTAAATATGAATGGGAAATTTCAAAAGAACAATTTGATAATGCCCCCGAACTAATACTCAACGAATGTAAAGATTATAAAATTAATAAGATTGGATTTAGAATCGTTCATGGGGGCGATAAATATACCGAAGATATTCTTTTAAATGACAAGATAATTTCTGATCTTGAAAAAATTTCGGCGTTAGCACCCCTTCATAACCCCCCAGCAATTAAGATTATTAAAAAATTTAAATCTATTATTCACGACACTCCATTTTATGCTGTTTTTGATACCGGGTTTTATTCGAAGATGCCAGAGAAAGCTTTTATGTATGCGATCCCCTATGAATATTATCAACTATACAAGGTCCGCAGATATGGATTTCACGGTATTTCTCACAACTATTTATATAATGAATTAAAGAAAATCGAGCCAAATGCAAAGAAGGTGATTTCTTGCCATTTAGGAGGAGGCGCCAGCATCAGCGCCATTAATGATGGTATTTGCATTGATACATCGATGGGATTCACTCCCCAAGAAGGATTAATTATGGCAACTAGGCCGGGCGATGTTGATGATGGCGCAGTCCAATACTTACAATCCGTTACAAAATTTAACGATGAAGAATTTGCCAAAATTCAAAATGAAAAAAGTGGACTGCTTGGGATTTCCGGATATACTTCGGATATGCGTACTCTTTTAGAGGATTCTGACAAAGGCAATAGTCGCGCTAAACTTGCAATAGACATGTATATTTATCGAATACAAAAATATATAAGCGCCTACATAGGACTATTGAATGGCGTCGATGCAATAATAATTTCGGCCGGAGTTGGCGCCGGATCAGACATCATTAGAGAAAAAATCTTTAAAGACCTTTCATACTTTAATCTTTTAATTGATAAAGAAATTAATACGGGTAAAATAAATGTTAGCTATAATTTAAAAATTAGTTCGTTTGCTTCTGTTCCGATTTGGATAATCCCCACAAATGAAGAACTACATATAGCAAAGGAGATCAAAGATAAATAAGGATGACCGATTTTGAATTAGAACAACTATATAATAAAAACTTCGTTAAGATTTATCGTTTTTTCTACTATAAGGTATTAACTAGGGAAATTGCTGAAGATCTAACCAGCGAATCTTTTATGAAGTTCTTAGCAATCTCAAAGACTAAAGACGATATCCTAGACAAAGAAAAGTATTTATTTGGCGTAGTTAAGCTAGTCTTCATGAGTTATTTGCGAAATAAATACAATTCGATTAAAACAATTCCAATAGAAACTGAACAGGACTTTGGATCATATGTTGATAATTTCATTAAAGAGGTTGATGAAGAACCCACTCCAGAGGATCTTGCAATAAAATACATTGAAAAGCTTCCAGAAAAACAAAAAATTGTAGTCAAAATGAGATTGATCGAGAAGAAAAGCCTTAAAGAAATTTGTCAGATTCTAAACAAAGATATGAATTATGTTAAGACAACTCAAAAAAGAGCTTTAAAAAATCTAAAGATTTTAATTTCAACATTTAATGTACACTAAAGCCTACTAATATATTGATACTATGAACGAAGACAAACAATTAGAACAATTTTTAAGATCACTCGACAGAAGGAATTCCATGCCTTCAATGGACTTTGAATTCAAACTTAGAGATAAATTATTATCCAAAAATAATACCGAACACCAAGGTTTCTGGAATAAACTATTCTTTGGAATGGGTAAAACCAATATGTTCGGCTTAACAAGTGGTATTGCCTTAAGCGCAGTATTCATCGTTGTTATTTTTGGTTTTTACTACAACTTGAATAATCAATACACAGTTCACGAGCAGATTAGAACAATTGAAGGTCAAGAAGAATATGGGATTTTAAGCCAGGTTTATGCAAATAATCCACAGATTTTGATAAATTATGACAAACCATTAACCACAGAGAACATTGCTGATTCAGTGGACGACCAATCTATTGCACAAGTAATCGCCACCCCGGATATTCAAGAGAGTAAAAACTTTAACTTTTTCAAATTGGCCACTCAAGTTACATATTCAAGCTTTGCAGAAAACTGTGTAAATCTAAATACTGACAATACAAGCTTGGAATTTTATACTTTTGAAGGAGAAATTGATGGCGAAGAAGCTTCTAATGAAAAGCTCTTAAAGACTGTAGAATACACAACTGACAATACCATTCTTGATTACCAATTAGTAAAAAACAATGAATATTTTAGATATTTTGGGGCCGGAACAACTCAATTAAGTAATATCAATATATTAACCGACAATTCAGTTGTAAACACACCCTCTGTAATTGATTTCGCAGAAATTGGGAAACTCTTTGGATCAGACCTTTTAGTGCAAGAAGTGGTTTCGGGAGATAAATTTATTTATAAAATTAAATATTCGACTCCAAATAATTTCTGTAGTTTTGATTCTCAAACCTCTAAGGGGAAAATTATAAATATATTAATAGCTGATCCTTCACAAAATTTCGCGATAATCGAAGCCCAATACTACTTTGAATATCCGACACTTCAAAACCAAATAATGGTTGTTAAAAACAATCAAGAAAGATTAAATCTGTCATTAGACGAAGCCAAGAAATTCTTTGAATATGACCTGCCCTACCCAATCAAAGTAATTGAAGATGTTAAAGGGATAAAGATAACTAATATCCAAAAGCCCTTAACGATTATTCATAATAAAGAAGAATCTAAGTAGTTTGAACTTTCTTTTTTTTATTAAGTTTTCTTTGTAATGCAACTCTCAATATTATAATGACTATCCCGAAAAGGAATAGAATTAAATTTGTTGGAATAAAATTACTTTTTGATGCCCATTCATCAATATTAGTCCAAATGTGAAAATCTTTAATGAAGAAATGTAGAAGTACAAATGAAAAAGCAATGTACCCTACTACTCTTAATAATTCCCTCCACAAAACGCCTCCCAATTTAACGACAAATCTTTTCATGGTGATTATAGCCATGAACAAAAACATTATTAAAGCCGTTTCCCCTAAAGTGTAGGCAAAAGTATTTGAAATACTTAAGCCGCCAATTATTGGCCACATTTTATCGAATTCATAAAATTTCTTATCGGAATTAAATAAAAAATAAAAAGCCAATGATGAAGAAGCATGAAGAATAGCAAATAAGAAGCCCATTAATCCAAAATACATTCGATAACTTAAAAGAATATGGAATTTATTAGTAAAAAAAACTAGACTTGCAGAAACTAGCGAAATTCCAACCATAATAAAAGCCATCGAGGCAAAAAGCCTATTAAAAAAGTAAATGTCAAAACCCCTATCCAGGAAAATTAAAACCCCAAAAAAGAAAGCTAAACCTATCGAAATTATGATAGTCTTGATCCAAAATTTTGCCATTTTTTATTTAGGATAAAATAATACCCGAAGCTACTATTCCTGCAGTTTCGGTTCTTAAAATAGGCATATCTAAATGAGCTATCGTGAATCCGGCATTTTTTGCTGATTCAACTTCTCTAGGGGAAAGACCCCCTTCGGGCCCGATTACTAATACAACGGTTTCGTTTTTTTGAATTTGAATTTCTTTTAAATTTATTGAGCCTTCAACATCTCTTGAATGCAAAATTATTTTCTTATCTGCATCGGCTTTTAATAGATCATTAAATTTGATTGGGCCTTTGAATTCTGGTAAAAGTACGCCTTCGGATTGTCTTAAAGCTTCTTGGGCGACTTTTTTAAGATGTTCAACTTTAGTCTCGGTGTAATCCTCGACTTTGGGGATACTGTTTTCGGATTCAAAAAGAATAAAACCAATAATTCCAGCTTCAGTATTCATCCTTACGATATCATCCATTTTGCCAGCTCTTGGTAAGCTTTGGGCAAGTAAAACTTTAGGTTTATCTGGAAGTTGGCATTGATAGGCTCTTAGTATTAATCCGGCCACCTGTTTTTTATCAATATATCCAATTTTTGCCTCGTATTCTGTACCAAATCCATCAAATAAAATTATCTCGTCACCCTTTTTTAATCTTAAAACCAAGGAAATATGACCGACAGTCGTCTTGTCAGTTATTAAAAAGTTCCTTGCGGTATGACTTTTACTATCAACAAAAAATCTATATTTTTTCATACTTGTATTTTACTACAATTGTCTCAAGCTAACCATAAGTGTATATTGTATAAATATATTCAAACTTAAACCAATGCAAAATTTCATAAAAAAGATATTCTTTTCTTTTACTCTCTTTATGCTTGTCCTATACCCTCTTTCGAGCCTTAGCGCAAGCGCACTGCTACTTGAATCGGATAAAAATGGAAGTTTTGATTCAACATCCTTAAAAAAACCATCCTTCATAAACTACGAAAACAATGAAGAAACATTACTTCTGACTTTTGGGAGCTATAAACCAGACTCGGATTTGGTCTGGATAGTTCCGATCCCTGCTAAAGCAGGTGATATAAAAACATTTAATAGTGTGACTAAACCCCCATATATATTCAATTCGGGTGATATTAATTACATTGCTAATTCATCCATAAAGTTCGACATGATTATGCTTTCTGCAGGCGAATTTATCCCATTATTAGCAATGCCAACTTTACTTGAGATTCTTCCATCCGAGCTAGCAGATGCTTTCTGTTCGAATGTTTATCAAATTTTAAAGGATGATTTGCCTGATGCGAATATTAAGCCTAGCGGAAATTTCAAAATTAATAATAACGGCGTTAGTACTTCCGTTTTAGATGCTACTAATGAAAATGATTTAAAAAACTATTTAGTTGAAAACGATCTGATTATCGATGATAAAGATCTCGAGTCGTTAAAAGATTATTATGGCAAAGGATTTAGTTTTGTAATTTCAATAATTTCTAAAGATTTATTAGACCAGACTCCCATTCGTTATTCAATTGAAAACTCCGAAATCATTAAAGAATTCGAATATAGGGGGATTATGATTAAATTCCCGACCGACAGAATATTTTTCCCCGCTACTAAAACAAGTGGAGATAATTCCGAACAAACAGAAAATTCTGTAAGCATAATTGGCTTATATCAACCATTGATTAATAATGGTATTCGGCCTGGTTCGGAATTTAAATACTTTAGTAACAGGAAGCCAATTATTTTCCCAAGTAATTTCTCAAACAAATTAAATTCATTGGGGCAAAATGAAAATTTTGACTACACAACATTTGCATTCTATTTAGAGAATAATTCTAACGAAGATATTTATTTTAACTCGAATCCCCCATTAAATTTTTATTTATCAAAATTTATTTATGATAATAATTTTTTATTATTGATATTTATTTGGACATTCTTCTCAATGCTATCAAGCGGAATAGCCGGATTGATCTGTTTTAAAGAAATGCGATCTAAAAAAATAATTAAATTTGTATTCTTGGGATTAGCAAACCTTTTTACTTTTTGGGGGTTGGTATTAGTTACATCTCTATTAAAAACCAAAAAGGTCGAAGGGACAGAAAACACATATACTAGGTTAGACATTAGAAAGTTCTTTTTTTTAATATCATTTTTATTTTTAAATATTTTATTAATAAACCTTAGTGGAATTATCGCACTATGGTTATTAAATTTTTAAATTCTTATTGTATAATCTACTTATCGGCTACGTAGTTCAGCTGGTAGAACGTTCGATTCACATTCGAAAGGTCACAGGTTCGAGTCCTGTCGTAGCCATTTAAGTTGAAATGAAATATGGAAGTCCCACAATTTCCACATAGTAAAAACTTACCGGTTGCCTCTATCGATAGGAAGGACATTACAAATTTTTTGATTGGAGCCCATAATAAACCGCTGTCTGAGTATTCTTGTGAGGACTTAAAAATTTTTTCTTCTTCCCAAATTGCCCGTTTACCATATCATATAATTATTGGTCTTTTAGAAAATCCTTTTGTGTCCGCTTACGTTTTGACACAAATAGAATTAGAAAGGGTGGCAATCGCTGAAAAACACCAATTGGAGGGAGTCACAACTGATAATGATGGAACTAAAAAACTTGAATTATCTGTAGACACTGTAAGGGCAATTTTTGATGCACATGATATTAGTATGCGTGAAAGGCTCATCTTGGCCGGGAGGATTGCGCCCATTATAGATCAAACAAATCCTAGTAACCCAATTAATAAAGTTAACCCTGTGGAATTAACTTTTCGGTCGATATTATTTAATAGAACCTTAGAAAATACAAATTATACAAAAATTGAAAATGGAGGATTAGATGCATTAGAGTTTTGGCAAATGATCCCAACGGAGTGTAGGGTCAAATACATCGATCGGAAAGCCGATGATGGTAATCCTTCTTTTCTGTTTGTTACTGAAGGATTAAAAGCAACCTATCCAAAGCTTTTTCCTCAACAGAAGTAATTTGATATAATTAATGTTGTGGGCCTGTAGCTTAGTTGGTAGAGCGCCGCATTCGCATTGCGGAGATCGTCGGTTCGAACCCGATCAGGTCCATTCAATTTCTCAAAAATTTAAAAATGAATAAATTTGTAAAAATATTTTTAGTATTAATACTATTAGCTTTGATAGCTAGTTTCTTTGTATTTTCAGATAAAGGTCAAAATGGGCAAAAAGATCCTAAAAAGAAAGTGGCGGTTACGATAAGTATTCTTGGGGACTTGGTAAAAAAAGTTGGCGGGGAAAATATCGATGTTTTTACAATCATACCCGAAGGAGTTGATCCACACGATTATGAGCCAAATGTTAGTGATCAAATAAACATAAATGATTCCTCTGCTCTATTGTATGTTGGCATGGGATTTGATGATTGGGCAGTTGATCTTGCTAAACAAAATGAAAATATTTCATTGTTCGATATTTCTCTTGAACCGACATTAGAGAAGATCGGAGGTAATCCTCATTATTGGCTTTCCTATACCAACGGCGAAATGATAGTCAGATCGATAGCAAAGTCTTTAAGCATGATCGATACCGAAAATGCTGAGGTTTTTGTTAATAATGCCAACAAATTAGTTGCAGATATCGAAAAAGAACGAGAAGCAAGTTTGCAAAAAATTAATGAAAAACAAACTAAAAAGATAATTACAGAACATAATGCCTATCAATATTTGGCAGAAGATTTAGGACTAGAATTATTAGCAGTGGTCGAAAAAGATCATTCAAATGAACCCCTACCCCAAGATTTGGCGAATATTAATACCCTTATTAAAAGTAATGATATTAAATCCATCTTTGGCGAAGAAGGAAGTTTTTCGTCTTCAGTTGAATCTATTGCATTAAGCAATAATATAAAAATATTAAAACTCGACGCAGAAGGATTCGCCCATAGCGAATATTTAGCCCTAATGAAGTATAATGTAGGGGTTATTATTGAAAGTTTAGATTGAGTAGCGCAATACAAATTAAAAATCTTACGATTTTCCAGAATGGAGGTATTCCCCTAATTAAAAATATCAACATCGATATACCCGAAGGTGAGATTACATATATTATTGGGAATAATGGTCTGGGTAAATCCACATTCATTAAAACAATTGTTGGCCTACAAAAAGTTTTGGATGGTGAAATTTTAATTTTCGACCAGAAAAACACCCAAGAACAAATTTCCGAAAATATCAGTTACCTAGCCCAAATTCCAAAGATTAATAGAAATTTCCCGATAACTGTAGAAGAGATGATCAAACTAGCTTGCGGTAAAGGGAAAGAATGTCCCCTAGATGTTGAAGGTCATCTTAAAGTTTTTAAAGCTGAAAAGTTGATCCATAAAAAAATTAGTGATTTATCCGGTGGTGAATTTCAAAAAGCCTTAATAGCAAGGTGTTTAATCGGCGACAAAAAAATTCTTATCCTAGATGAACCTTTCAACAATTTAGACCATCAAAGCGAAAAGGATCTCATTAATTTATTACGAAAACTATCCAACGAATTCAACCGAACTATAATTCTAGTTACACACGATCTAAACATTATTGATGAAAATGCAGAAAACTGTGTATTACTTTCTCATGGGAATGTATTTATTGGTAAGGCAAAAGATATTTTTAACAAACATAAATTAGAACGAATTTAAGATGAGTTTAAGTGAACTATTACAAATGTCCTTTGTTCAAAAAGCCTTGATAGGAGGCTTAATACTTTCTACGATCACTGCTATTTGTGGAGTTTTTGTAGTTTTAAAAAAAGAAGCTTTTCTAACTGACGCGATAGCACACGTATCGATGGCTGGTGTGGGGATTGGCCTCTTGGCAGGAATTTACCCACTTTTTGGAGCAATGTTAATTGCCTTATTGTTTTCAATTGCATTTACCTTTATTAAACACAAAACCATCAATGCAAATGATTCTCTAATAGGAATACTCTATTCATTCTTCTTTGCGATCGGATTAATTATGATCTCGTTAAGTCGAGGTATACGAGTTGATTTAGAAAGTTTTCTTTTTGGTTCGTTATATTCAATTTCCTGGGAAGAAATTTTAATTAGCGGGATCTTACTTATCGTAATGATAATTTTCTTGTCCATTAAGTATCAGGATTTAGTTTTCTCAGTATTCGATACAGAAGGAGCTTTTCTGAAAGGGATCAAAACGAAAAAGTTAGAATATCTTTCCAATATATTGCTCAGCATTGCAATCATTGTCGGAATAAAAAGCGTAGGATTAATTTTAGTTACAGCACTCATTTTAGCCCCTGCAAATACCTCGATCAATTTATCAAAAAAATTTAACCAAGTAATACCATTGGCAATACTCATTAGTATCATCACTAATACTATCGGGATAATGTTATCGCTAATCTTCAATACGCCCGCTGGACCGACAATCGTAATTACAGCCTCTATCGCCTACTTTTTGTCAGTTGGCAGAAAGTATTTATTTGATATGCCACGGAAATAAAATTATAATTTGGTAATTAATTAAGTACTTTTTATCTATGAAAACACTCGTAAAAGTTTTATTTGGCGCAATAGCTGCGATCTCGATAATTATCCTTTTTGTTTTAAGTCTAATTCAAAGTAATCAGATCAATAAGATCAACAGCGATTTATCCCATGTTTCTAACCAACTAGAAATATTGATTAATAATCAAGACCCCTCAATTATTACACCAACAGATATTGATGTGCCTGATATTACAGGTGGCCCATCTGACCCAACAACAACTGTTGCTCCATCAACTTCATCTGAAACAATCAAAATCAAACTCTACTATAAAAATGTCAAAAATGACCCAGAACATTTAAACTGTGAAGCGGACACATTTGTTTATAGGACTATTCCAAAGACATCTAAAGTATTAACAGATACATTAAATTATATGCTTACTAATAAGCTCACTGCTGAAGAAAAAGCTTTTGGGTTAGAAAACCCTTTCGAATTCGGACCTGACGATACTAGCTATGCAACTCGTTTTGAAAAGTTCAAAATTAAAAGTGTTAGTGTAAATAGCACAGGGATGGCAACTATTACACTTGAGGATCCTGAATATTTTTCATCCGGTGGATCTTGCAGAATATCGGAACTTTCCAGCATGTTTGAATTGACTACTAAACAATTCAGTACAGTAGATGATATTCAATTCTTGCCATTAGATGTGATGCAGCCTTAATAATAGTAGCAAACTAAGCTCTAATCTAATATAATCGAAGGGTATTAATTTATACCCTTCTTTTTTATGATAAAGCCAGACAAACAATCATTTTGGGTTATGCGTATTTTTGGTTTAGCAATTTTTATGCTAATCCCAACAATTATTTCCTCGATTTTTATTTATTTTGAAATAAGCTCGGGCAGCGAAACTAAGGGTCTTTTTGGATTTTTGATATTTTTTGCCTTTCTCTTTATAGCTTTAATACTAACAATTGAAAATGCTTTCGTATATAAAAAAGAAGAATATTACATCGAGAATAAACAGATTATTACTAAAACCGGTAGGATTTTAAGCGATAAGAACACTTCTTTGCCGATCAAAAATATAACTTTCGTTGATTTAGAATTGCCATTTATTGAACATCAGATATTCAAAACCGGAATTATCCGTATAACTTCCGCTGGAACTGGGCTTGAACAATCAGTTATTAAAATGACAAACCTCAAAGAATACCAAAAAGTTTACGACGAATTAATATCCAAAATGAAAGCCAATGGCTTTAGTATGCAAAATAAAGAATTACTTTATAAAGCAAAACCTGATTCGATTGGAATTATCTTAAATATTATTAGAAAAACACTTTCGGGAATTGTTAGTCTTTTTACACTTACCGCATTTGGAGGGATAATTTCTTATGGCATATTTCAAAGCCCCATAATCCCTTTGCTTCTACTTTCCTTAACTATAATAGTTTCAATAGTTTCAGTAATAATAAGATACCTAGACCTAAAAAAACGAGAGTATTTGGTATATGAGGATTCTGTAAATTACAAAAAAGGTTTTTTATCCAAACATTTAGCCTTTATCCCAGTTGAGAATTTATCCGATTCGACATCTTCACAATCCCTAACTCAAAGAATTTTTGGTGTATATGACATTGAAATTAGTTCGAAAGGCATACAGACTGAAATTATTTTTAAAAATTTAACCGAAGGAAAAGCTTTAGAAGATTCAATAGACGGTATTATTAGAAACTATCAACGATCAGATAAGCCTGTTAAGCAAGAATTAATTAAAAATGATAAAGAAAGACCAGTTATCAATTATGAAGAAAAGGAGTGGCAGCCTAGTAGTTTTACTGCCTCTTTACAGATGAATAAAATGTCAGCTTTTATTCAATTTTTCTTTGGATTTGTGATTGGTGGTGGCATACTTACAGCGATTATTGCTGGTACAACTATTTTAAATTCCGAAAATATTGCTGATGGAATAATGCTCATCTTTATAACTGGGTTCACTCTAATATTTGGCTTCTTCACTCAAGTTATTTCAATTTTTGCCACTAAATATGAAGTAGCCGAAAACAACATTGTCGAAAACTATAAGTTTTTTTCGATCCGAAAAAAAGAATTCAATATTAAAAAAATCACCACATTTTCAATTAAACGGACAATTTTAGACAGATTATTTAAAACTTGTTCTGTAAAATTCATTTCTATCGGCTCAGGCTATGATATCACTTTTAAAAACATTGAATATAATGAGGAGTTTTTGAAAAATCTAAAGGCTAAATTTGGATTTGATGATAATGAAACGCCAATAGAAATTATTAAGCCTCAATTTTCATTAACAAAAATGTTTTTTAATAGCACTAATAGTCTGATATTCTTGTCCATTGCAATAATTATCGGGGTTATAGGTTTGATTATATTCCAATTATTGGCTTCAAATGGAAATGATATTAGCGGAATTCTACCCACATTTTCATTGATTGTTTTTGGATATATAGGATTATCAATATTTTTAACCATAATAGCTGCAATTTGGAATCATTATTATTATCCCCGAAGCAGCCTCTGTCTTTTTAAAGACAAGTTAGTTTTTAAAGAAGGGTTATTTGATTTAAGCGAATCTTATGCAAGATATGAAAATATTAAAGATCTAGTTGGATTAAAAATGCCGGTTTTGAATTGTGGTACTCTCACAATAAACATTGCTGGAGATCAATTGATGCAACAACAAAACCAATATTCTCAATACTCACAAAAATCCAATAATGTTCAAAATAATAGGAATCAAAGAATTAGGGCTGGCGGCAATGTTCTAAATGTAAGATATATCGACAATCCACATGATATAGTCGATCTTCTTGAGGAATTTATGCAGTACAAAATCGATCCAAAAAATTACGATAGATCAAAAGTTTTAGAGAAATTTAAATCAGAGAATTTATTAATTACAAAATCTTCTTTTGCAAATGAATTAGTCACACTATTAATTGTTAGTTTATTCCTTTGGGTCTTGGTAATTGCAATTCCAATAAAAATTCTCGAATTAAACAAAAGAAGATATTTAATTCAGGGACATCGAGTTTTAGCATTACAGGGAATCATTTACAGATCAAAAACGAGTATTCTCTACTCAAAAATTGATAATATTAATATCCAGCAAGGGGTGTTTAATAAAATATTCAAGAATTCAACTATAACCTTAGAAACAGCTGGGAGTTTAATGCCAGAGATGTTTTTACAAAACATTAAAGATGCAAATAATATTCAAGAAATAATTAAACAAAAAATCGAAATATATTAAAAACTGGTAAAAGTAGCTTTATTGAAATAAAAGTATTACTATTTTCTTAACTTCTTAATAACATAAATATGGCAACAGAAAGAGTAATTTCCAGTAAAGTTCTAGGTAGTTCTAATCCGGTAGCTAAAAAGTTCCGAAGCATTGGCCAATCCATAAAAGGGGTTGGTTGCGGAATTATTTTCCTAATTATCGGATTAGTGCTAGTTTATCAAAGCGTTTATGGAGTCAAAGAATACTCAAAGATTCTAGAGAACCTCCCCGTTAATACCGTCTCAGATGTCGCTCAAGATGCGACTTTAGCAAAGTTATCTGGAAAAGCTGAAAGTTCTAGTGCAACAACTTATTCCTATGAAAAATGTAACGATACTGCGTGTATAACCAAAGTTGCTCAAAACACAGAACCCGCTTACTATGTAACCATCGATAAACAAAGATTCGAAGTTGTTGAACATGTTACAACAGAAACAGTAACAAGGGATGTCGGCGGAAGTGAAATCGAAGAAAAAGTTGAAAAAAGAGAATACAAAGAAGAATGGGTCTCAAAGGAAAAGAAGACTCAGTGGGCCGAGATATCAATTGATAATAAAGTAAAATTTGTTGGAAGCGACAGCGTTCGATTGATTACAAATCTTGTTGAAAAAGAAGTTCCCAATGTATTTATTGCCAATCTCGGCCCATTAAATAACTATGGCCAAACGGTAAGTCCTGCAGTTGGGACAACAAGATTGGTATATAGCTTCATGCCCATCAGCACTTCATCTCCCTCAGTAATTGCCGTTGGGCAGATCCGTAATGGTGTAATGAGTGGAGGCGACCCATCAATATTAACGACATTAACCGATGCCGACCTTATAAAAACTCTTGAGAATGAAGAAAATTTTTCTAGGATCGCTTTTGTTGTAGGAGCCTGGATTCTGACATTTATCGGCCTTGGCATGATTATTGCACCAATATTAGAATTAGTTAACTGGATTCCTCTTTTTGGTGGAGCTGCAAAATTAGTAGCTGGAGTAATCTCATTCATAGTAACTTCAATATTGGTTTTTGGCGGATGGATTGTTCTAAAATTCTGGTGGTTGATACTCCTCTGCATAATGTTGTTAATGGTGGTAGCGATCGTACTTGTTGTTAAATCAAGGACGAAAACGATTGTTGCAGAGACAAATAAAGCGAGTAAATAATTTACTCAGAGTCACTCGAGGTTGATCAGGATTACTCCAAATTAATCAGGGAATTATTTTAGTAGCCTATCTTTTATCGCGAGGTGAGCTTGCCACTCTATTTTGTCATCTAATTGTAGCCATTCGAATTTATCGCCATACTTGTTTTGCATAGCTTGATAAAGCAAAAAGTCTGCAAGGTGGGGATTCTTTGGCAATATTGGACCGTGAGAATATGATGCAAAAACATTTTTATACCTAAATCCTTCGAGCATATCTTTAGAATTGTTTCCTCTACCATAGACTACTCTTCCAAGTGTTTCGAAATGCTCTTCAGTTGAAAAGGTTTGCCCCGAATGATTTTCAAATCCAACAATCGTAGGACTAATAACTTCTTCGTAAGCTGAACCCATTTGATTCAATAAATCCGGATCTATTTGTGTTAGAAGATTTCCAAGGCATCTATCTTTTACCTGATTCCCCGGAGCTTGAGTTTGAATGGGAAGAATCCCTAAACCATCAATTTGCCTTCCTGATGAGTCTAAAAAGTATTTTCCAAAAAGCTGAAATCCTCCACAAATTAATAAAAAAACTTTATTTTTATTAACCTCGGTTTCGATAAATTTTTTCTTTCTCTTTACTAAATCGTCGAAAACCAAATACATATCGTTATCCTGGCCACCACCCATAAAATATATATCTCCTTCAGGGATTTCGTTTTTATCTAGTCCAGCATTGATTACTTCGATCTCGATTCCACGCCAATCACACCTCTTTGTCAGGGCAATAATATTACCTCTATCACCATAGATATTCATCTCTTTGGGATAGAGATGGACTAGTTTTAAACTAATTTTTTCTTTATTCATTTAAAGCCTTTCCCAAGAGTCTTTTTCTAAACTCAAGCATAGCGGTATAGGTGTGAATAACATAAAAATATTTACTTAATTTTTCTCGCTCGGCAAAATTTACCAATTCCTTAATATCCGGAGTAAAAAACACCTGGATCTTTTTATCAATCAAATATGCTCTCTCGCCCATCTTAACAACATCCTCGAAAGTATATTTTAGTCTAAGCAACAATTCTTCGGCTCTACTACCACCTAAGATAACCATATTAGGACCTATATCTTTTAACAATTCAAAATCCGCATCCCATATCCAAGACACATCCCGTCCATCAGCGATCTTGTCGTTCAATAAAATGATCAAATTAGGTTTATTTGTATGCTTTAATAATTGAAAAACTAAATTTAATCCTGCAGGATTTTTTGCTAATAGCAATCTATAGGTAATTGAATTCTTTTTAAGTACTTCTCCTCTTCCGAAAGGCGTTTTCATTAAAAGAAGTCCCTTTTTAATATCAGGAATCAAAATTTTTAAAGATTTTGCAGAAGCTACTGCTGCTAAAGCATTATAGACATTAAAAATTCCTGGAGAGGCAAAGGAATATTCCTCATCTTCAATTTGGAATCTTGTACCTAAATCATCATTAATCTTTATTTTTGAAGCAACTAAGTCATTTTTTTGATTCTTAAGATGTTCACCTTCGTATTTAAAATCCAGTATATAGCTTGGATCAAGTCCAAATTTCAAACACTCATTTTCAAGACCTTTTAAAATATCACTAAGCCTTGGATCGTCACCATTAAAAACAACTTTAGCCTGTGGCGAAAGTTTTAGTGCTTTTACAAACATCTCTTTTGTCCTATCGATTTCAGCATAAGCATCAAGTTGATCCCTATAAAGATTGGTAAACACTAATACCTCAGGATTAAGTTCCTGAACGACCTTGGGTAAAGTGGCCTCTTCAATCTCGAGTACCGCATAATCATAATTCAATTTACCCCTTCGATCGCATTTACTTATAAATAATGACAATAAGCCTCTACGCATATTTGAACCGGAAGCATTCGCCAATACTCTTTTTCCACTGGCTCTAAGGATAGAACTTAAAGCAATTTGTGTTGTAGTTTTTCCATTTGTTCCTGTTATAAGGATTTTATGGGGTATCTGATCAGCAAAAAATTTTAAAAGTTTAGGGGACATTTTCTCAGAAATCAATCCAGGCAATGCGGTACCTTCCCCCCTTCCAAGTAGCCTTACGGCTTTTTGGACTAACTTCACTACTGAAATTGTAGCTTGATTATTTATTGCCACAACTAATTTTAACACATTTTTAGAACTGCAATAGGAGTTAAAAGAATAGAAAAAAACACCTTAAAAATGGTATAATATCATTGCTCTTTAACAAGTAAGCAATTACTTTTTCAAGCAGGCACATTCATTTTTGGGGGTGTACGGCTTCGACAGGGAATATTGCTGATAAATAGCAAGCAGAAGTTTTTATATATTGCCTTCTTTAAAAAACAATATTTTCCCGATTCATTTCGGGAACATTGACTAAGCGTCAACAAAGTACAAGGCTTCTTCGATAAAGTAGCCGCAATGTTTAATTTCCAACCGGAATTAAACCTTGCTGTTTTAGCCTAATCGGAGCAAGTCGTTGCTGATCCCCACAAGGGATTAAAGCAACCCTCTACTTAATTCTCTCTGGGTGGGATTAATTAGGGGTAAAACAGCCCAGATGTGCGAATATCTTTTGGATTACGAGGTAGGAACACATAGCTTAATGTAATCCGGCGTTGTATCGTTTCTGCAGGTCTTAATGTTACAACGCTAAAACAGATCTGCAAAGCTTGTAATACTATCTATCGGGAAATTCTTTGGACGCGGGTTCGATTCCCGCCATCTCCAAAAGTTTCAGACGAAGTCGGAGACTTTTGGAGATGCATAGATTTGAACCGACGGTTCGACAATGAGGGGTTAGCGAAAACGAATGAAATGATGTTTGAGTTTACCCGAATTGATACTTTGCTCTAGAAAATATTTATATTTTGTTGAGCGAAGTGATTCCCGCCATCTCCACCATCTACTTCGGGAAATTCTTTATTGAGTAAATTCCCAAAGCCTTTACTTGTTCGTAAGTATCCAGTTCTTCTAATTTCTCCAATTCCTGAACTGTAAACCATTTTGAATCTTTAACATCGAGGTCTTGAATTTTCTGGGATTTATTTACCCTTTTGACATAATAGAACTGAAGGTAGATATCGTGATCGTATCCCATCTTTGTCATTTCTTCGAAATCAGCATAAAATGGTCTTGGCTGTTTTTCCCAAATTCCCCTGTCAGCAAAAGGATTGTCGCCTATTGCGTCAATTATTTCGATATCTATGCCTAATTCTTCTTGGTATTCCCTCTTTAATGCTTCTTGTGGAAGTTCATTTTCTTCGATATGACCTCCTGATGGCACCCATTTATTTTGTTTGGAATGAAGAGTAAGTAGTACTTTGTCGTTTTCTACTAAATATCCGGAAACAACATATCTTAAAGGTTTTTCAATAATTTTAGGACTGAACCTTTTTTTGAAAAGATCATTTACTGGTAAGACGGTTTTGGGTGTGTGAGCCTCGATAATTTTGTTAAGTGTAGTCAAAGTAGAATTAATAAAGATTAAAATATTGTAGCATTGAAAAACTCAAGAAGTCGAAATAATAATGATAAATAAGAACGAATAAAAAGATATGCTACCCCCATAGCAAACCCAAACATTACTATTAGTGCATAAAAATCATTTAAAAATCGCACAAAGAATGATATAATACCTATATACTTTAGGGTGTTATTAATGTTTAATAAAGGAAGTATAGGAAGAGTTTTTAAAGAAGCTCCCGTAACTACACTATCAATATTACCACCACTTATCACTTCCGTCGGATTTGCTATAGCTAATCTCTTTCCCGATACCAATATGGCTGCACAAAGAGCGATTTTTGATTCAAGTGATGTACTTTCATGGTTAAATTTATCTTCTTTCTTTATAAATACAATTGGAATAGCTAAACCTTTTATTTTTGATAAAAATAAGCCACGAATTATAGATTTGATTAAAGATCCCAAATTAGGCTTAAAAGCATTCGGAGCTATTATGGATGCAGTCGGGTTATATGTCAGCATTCAAATGATGGGGGCTGCTCAAAATAATATGATGCCAGGGCCAATGTACCCACCACAGATTTTCTAGCAAAATTTCGTTGTAGAATATTTTACAAGCATAATTATAAAGACAATAACTCAACATGAAAAACTCACTTTGGTATTTTGGTATTTTGGTATTTTAATATTGTTTATAAATACATTCCTATGAAAGAATCTGAAAATCCAAAAGGAGAAAAGGCTTTAAATATCGCCTCTATGGTTTCTGGTCTCCTTGGTGTAGTCGGGTCAGTCTTAGCACAAAAAAACGGCGTTTCAGGTCTAGAATTTAATGTTTTAGGTATTGGACTCGCTCTCAATCTACTCTTCTCTATATTCCAATCTGCAAGATGGGTACCTCATGCATTAGAGCTAAACACAATTGAAGATCCCGTTGAGCGAAAAGCACATTTTTTTCAGCTTTTAACGAAATGGGTTTGGCCTTTCTAAATGCAACAAGTGGTATATTATGTGGTTTTGCATCTAATATGTTTCATTAATCTCTATTCACCAAGTGGACAAAATCCTTATCGGATCTGAATAATTCAGGCAAAATTTTTGGCTTGATATTAAATTCATCTAATCCCTTTGAATCTATATAGACATAACCATCCTGGTTGCTATTCCCCTTAAGAGCCTCAAGATCAGGAGCATTATCCAAATCAGATTTAAAGACCATATTAATTTCGTGATAATTATTACCATCCATCTTAAAGAAATTCTCAACTATACCAACCATTTTTACAGAAACATTAACTAGCTCAAGCTCTTCAAAGATCTCTCTTGAGCAAGCCTCTATTGAAGATTCGTTAATTTTAATTCTACCCCCTATTGCAAAATAAAAACCCTCTTTGTGTTTTTCAAAGATGTAACCTTTTGGCGTATTCATAATAACTAAAACTCTGATGTTAAGGATGGTTCCATCAACATCTACGCACAAATCTTTTTTTCCTTCTTCCATTTTAATTTTTAGTAACAAACTTAATTAATTTAGCATGCATTACCACCTTTTCAGTTGAAGTAAAACATGTCGATAGGGTTAGTATTTTGTCGTTTTGGTTAACTTCAACTTGAAAATCAAAAGCGCTTTTGCCATCAAGATATTTTAAGAAGTTCAAATATGTTTCGTCATTTTTAAAATCGGTGACTATATAGTCGCTTGTGGTTTGAGTATGGTAAACGGAAAACACTTGCCAAATAGAGTTACCCGATTCTGTAGACATCTTTATTAAATGATTTTTCGGGGTATCAAGCCAGCCACTTTTTAGAATATTTTTAAGGGTTCCAAATAGGACTGAATTTATTCGGCCATGGGCATAGATTATATTATTCCTATCAATATTATCAATATTGTTTCGAGAGTCCAAAAACACCCAACCTGCGCCATTTTCCTTTTGATCAAAAGAATGATTTAAATAAAACTTATTATCATTATGCTGAACGAATGGATAGTTAATATTCGTCCCGGGGACCTGGATCCAGCCCTTGGTTTCGCTATTAATATCCCTTAATTTGGCAAGATCAACATCAATCATCGAAACTTTGACAAAATCCCAATATGGATTCTCTTTGTCTTCAGGAGGATTTATTAATTCTGAATTATCTGTGGAACTAATTTCAACCGGTCCTACTAAACGATTAATTTCTTCAACCTGATTATCAATTTGTTTAGAATCATCCCGCCAAATAAAGATCTGATATATAGCTACTCCCAGACCAATTAAACAAAGAATTATTATTGTGATCCTAATCAGGAGTTTAAATTTTGACATTTTTTGTTTGAAATCTCAAATTTTAATGACTAAACTAATATTAACATAATTAATATTTTATCTTCTTTATATGAGGATTAATTTATTTAAACGGTTCAAGCCTAAGGCAATTGCATCAGCAATATTGATGCTTTCGATGCTAATTATGCCTGTAAAAAGTGTTTTTGCATTAGATGCACCTTTACAAAGCTTGGATATCAACGACATTAGTATTTACACTTCTGGTGGTGGATATAACGCAGGTCACGGAATCGCCGGAGTAACCTTTGACGATGTCGGGAAAGTTTTAACTTTAACAAACGCCTCTGTGAATAAAATTCACGCATCAGGAGATTTAGACATTGTTATAGTTGGGACAAACACTGTAACAGCACTAACCGATAGTGCAGCAATACTGGCTATGGGTGGAGACCTGACAATAACCGGAGATTCCTCCACCCTTGATATATCAGCACTTGCACCTAGCTCTCCAGCGATTTCTATTGGAGCTGGTGGTAGACTCACTATCGGTGGAGTAGGAACGGCAATCACAGTCAATATTACTCAGGGATTTAATGTGAATTGTGAAGATACATATATCGTTGATGGCAATACATATAATGTTCCAGCTGGCGGCGGTCCGGGAGATCCTCCCCCAGGTGCACCCGTAACCATTTCAATTGGAGATATTGTAGTAATTGACGAAACAGCCGATCCTCAAGTCCTTTCTAACTCAGGCTTAGGATGGACGATTGAACAAAATCCATATTCAGGGTATCAACTAGATATTGATGCATCGGTTAGTCCTACAATTCCTCATATTTCATACACAGGTAACGGATCTATGGGAATTTACCCATTTAATGGAGATGTCACTATACAAAGCAACCCTTCGGGCCCATTGTACGAATCTATTTCTATAGAAGGAACAGTACTTTTCGGGATGGGACCAGATGTTGGTGATTTATATCTTGAAGGAGGGATAATTGCCGGTGATGGTGTAATGGGCGGAGACGGAGATGTCTTTATTGGTTCTCCTACAGTTAAACCTGATTTGGGCGTATTAGCCAATGAACTTAATCTTTCATTCGGCAACATGACTATTTACGCAGGAGTGACTGGTATTGCAGGATACGGAGACTTGTTGCCAGATCCCACTTACCTAAGTGTTACCGCTCAACAAAATGCAACTCTTACAGTAATTTCCGATGATAATGGAGCAACTAATACATCATCCATATTAGTTTTAGGTGGTGGAAAGGTTGATATAACAGCATTTAATGTAGGCACATTTACTCCACGAGCCGGTTACTGGGCTTGGACAGAATTCACTGGAACAGATATGGAGAACCTCGACCCAATAGTAGTTGATTGTGTTGAAGGCACTGATGCTACAAATAAGTACATAATGACGACAAGTGAAGGTACATTCTCTCTAGAATCAACAGCAAAAGCCCTTTATCAACTGGGCTTCAATTATGATGACAGCGATGATTCAAGAGTAGTAAATGGTACAGTCAATGTAATTGCAGCAAACGGATATAAATTCGTATCAGGTGGCTTTTATGATTTTAGTATTGAAGAAGGAACAGAAGTCACAATTGAACTTATGCCAAACTACGGCTATCAGTATGTATCTGGAGGTATTAATGGAGTTCCGACTTCGCCAGAAGCAGGAAAAGCATCTTACACATTCATAATGCCTGCTAATCATGTTCATATTAGCGCAATCTTTGAAAAAACAAATGATGTTATAGATTTAGAAACAGACAAAATTAAAGCCGCAAGTATTACAATGCCAGCCGGCGAACTCAATGGGAATGCAGAACTCTTAATCGATGAAGCATCCGAATTTGACACAACAGGATTTGTAGCAGCAGCAGGTGGATTTGAAATCGGTTCATACTTGGATTTATCTCTAAATGAATTGATCTACAAAGGATCAACAACTGATGCCTGGAGGACTTCATTAACAGACCTAAATTCAGATTCTTCTATCATTTTAGCCTTAGGCGATGAACTTAAAGGTCACGCAGAATACAAAGTGATAAGGCACCACAATGGCGCAATAGAAGAACTAGATGCCGTCTATGACGCTGCAACCGGGACATTAAGTTTTGATACGGATGGATTTTCCATCTATGCCCTAGCCTACAGTGATCCAGAAAACCCAAACACTTATGATGGGGTTCTAGGAAGCGTTGCTTTAGGCTTATCAAGCTTAATGGGATTAGTTGGAATTGGATTTGTTACTAGAAAGAAGAAATAAGAATCGTAGAGTTAAAAGTAAGGGGCGCGACAGCGCCCCTTTTGTTAGTTATTAGTTAAGATATTAGTTAACTTTAAAAGAAATTAACATTTGATCAAGTAAGTTCATCATTTTTGGATCTTTTGCTCCGGCTGGAACCGTATAACTTACTAAATGACCTTCAACTGATTCGCCCATGTATTCACCAACTTGGAAATCTTCTGCAGAACAAATTGAGAATTTTGTTCCTGTGGCATCAAGAGTCCTTCTGAATGACATACCATTTTTGCCATCGATATGGAAGAAATTATCAAGTTCAAAATACATTCCAACCATTGTCATATCATCTGATAAAGGCCTAGTTGTATCAGGATATATACAGGCCTCTGGCCCCCATGCCTCCATTATCTCTAAATTGAAAATATATCCGCCTTTAAAGATTTTAAATGATTGATTTGTAGAAGGGCCATCAATAATCCAACCCTTAGGATATTGAATCGTAAAATTATATTGCTGATTTGTATAGGTCAACCATTCAATTTCATCCGAATTAACCGTTGCAGTTACTGATGGAGTTACATCTTGAGAATCATCAACATCAACTTCTGGAGTCAATGTTGGTGGCCCGTCTTCTTCAGGTGTAGTTGTTATTTCTGTTTTTATAGGCTTTTCGGTCTCAATAATGAAAGGATTAGTCCTCAGAACTAAAAAGCTGACCACAAAACCAATTGCTAAAGAAACTAACCCGCATAAAAGCAAAGCTATAATTAACACCATTAAACTGACCTTTTTAGGGCTTTTTGTGTTTTGATGACTTACCTCTTGTGGCAGTTTTTCGATAGAATTTTCCATAAAAAAATAATTAAATTAAATAAAATATAGCAAAATAATTATATTGGATTACCTAACTTTTTGCACTCCGATGTCTTTTTCTTTGAACTTGAGCTTTAGAATCTGTTCTTGATTGTTCTAAGGTAGCTATGAATTCCTTCATGAATGGTAAAAAGCCCGGATTTGCTTCTCTAAATGCCTTAGTAATTTGGGCAATTTCGAAAAACAAATTATTTTTCGATCCAGTATTTGTTACTTGATCAGACAACTCAAGTGCATAAAGGAATTTTTCCAATTCTTTTTCTAATATCTCATGGTTTGGAATATTCCTTGGTGTACTATGAGGATCTTCGGGCTTTTTAAGCCCTACCTTACACAACAATGCATGAACTAAAGCCTCTTCAATATAGAAAGCACCTAAATCACCATAAGTAGCAATCATTATTGGAGAAATTCTTAATTGAATTACTTCTTCAATAGCTGTAGCAAGCATTTGCTCCATATCCTTACTTGACCCATCTTTCTTTTTAGAGTTGACAATTATTCCATTAGGAATATTTACCCCCCAAATAGTATTTTGTAAAATTTTGTATGCGTCTGGCTGAGCATCAGTCTCGCCAAGTAGTTCTTGTAGTATTGATAATTCAAGGCCTCCAAAACTACCACCGGTTCCTGATCTAGTAATTCGAACACTTATTGCTCTATCGCCTAACGGAAGACCGAACCTTTTGCAAAGCCCCATCGAGCTTCCGCCGGCTTCTCCAAAAAAAGCACCCGCCATTAATTTACTCAAATCTAAAGCTTCTAAAAGATCGTTTTCAGCATTTTCTTCACTGTATGGAGTTTCCACTAAAGTATTGCCTGCATTCATTGCCCTCGCCGTTGGATTCCGAACTCGAGCAGTGGATTGGGTTTCATCTTCCTGAACTGGATAAAAGATTGTTACCGTGGGATCCCTTTCTAGTCCGACACCCGCTTCAATTCGCATATGATTGTCCATTCTATTAGCAAATGCATAAAACAATCCAAATCGTTGAAATCCATTATAGCCAAGCAAATTATTAACTTTTTGGGCGTTTATACAAGAAGCCAAGAAACAATTGATTTCACGCATTGCTTCTTCCGGATTTAACAGTCCCATACCATAGCCACAACCATGAATGCTTTGTGAAAAAGGAGATTCTCTTGCTAGACCGAACAAATTACATACTTTATCTATGGATAATTCATGTTTATACAACTCTGGAGGAGCTACCAAATTGCTCAACAATTCTGAAATTGCGGTTAATCCAGAACGATATTCCTCGGGAGTATCGCCTAGACGCTGAATTCCGGCTAAATAATCCATAAATTTTCCAGCCCCACCCTGTTCTAATGATTCACCTAAACTTTGGATATGTCTTTCCAAAGGGACTAAATCTCTTCTTCCAATATTTCTATTTATTTGATTAGGATTGTTGATCTTTTTAAATATTCAATACTGAATTATATAACACTTCTAAAACAAATATATTTGTAAAAATCATATTTTATCTCCGTTATAATGTTTTATTATCCTTCAATACTTTATTCTTTATTTTTTCTATATGAAAAAAATCCTTGTAACTGGGGCTTTTGGGCAAATTGGCTCCGAATTAGTCCCGGCCCTTCAAAATAAATTTGGCAAAAAAAATGTTGTTGCATTAGGTCATAGAAATATTCCAAAAGATTTCGATGGGATCGTTGAAAAAGGTGAGGTAACAGATGAAAAAGCACTCGAGAAAATAATAAAAGCCCATAAAATTGACACAATCTATCATTTGGCATCATTGCTTTCTGCAACTGGCGAAGCAAACCCCCAGCTTGCTTGGGAAGTTAATATGAACGGATTAAAACTTATACTTGATCTTGCGGTAAAATACAAAATGAGAGTGTTCTGGCCAAGCTCTATTGCTGCATTTGGGCCAACTACTCCAAAGGTTAAAACTCCACAAAGAACAGTTTTAGAACCAACAACAATGTATGGTGTTACAAAACTAGCCGGTGAGCTATTATGCCAATACTATACAAATAAATATGGCCTCGATATTAGGTCGGTTAGATACCCTGGGCTAATCAGCTACAAAGCCGAACCGGGCGGTGGGACAACCGATTATGCAGTAGCAATCTTCTACGAAGCTATTAAAGCGGGGAAATATGAATGTTTCGTTAGTAAAGAAACAACCCTCCCTATGATGTATATGGACGATGCTATCGAAGGCACTATAAAATTAATGGATGCCGATTGGAAAGATTTGACTGTCCATACAAGTTACAACTTAGCAGCAATTAGCTTTACTGTAGAAGAACTTGCAAAAGAAATTCAAAAAAGAATGCCTTTAAAGGTAACATATAAGCCTGATTCAAGGCAGAAAATTGCAGATTCATGGCCACAATCCATAGATGATTCTGTTGCTCGAAAAGATTGGGGCTGGAAACATAAAATTGATTTAAAAAAGATGTGCGATATTATGATCGAAAATTTAACTATTAAATTAAAATAAAATGAGTAAAAAAGAGTTTTTCAAAGTATTACAATCCGAGATCGATAGAATTGATGGTGTAAAAACCACCAAGAGACAAGAGAAAATCATTACAGGATTCACAAAAGACCCATCCCCAAGAGGCATAATTGACGGAAAAAAGGTATTAATTTTTAATTCAAACGACTACTTAGGATTAAGATTCCACCCCGCCCTATTACAAGCCGAACAAGAAACAAGCGAAAAATTTGGTACAGGCCCGGGAGCTGTCAGATTCATTTCCGGGAGTTTAAGCCCACACAAAGATCTTGAAAAAGCTTTAGCAAAATTCCATGGTCGAGAAGATGCAATGGTTTTTTCCTCGGCCTTTGCCACGAATTTGGCTGTTAACTTTTCCTTAATTGTCGGCCAAAGTAAAGACTCAATGGTTGAGCCTAATGTACTAGTGGTATCAGATGCATTAAATCACAGAAGCATAATAGATGGTATTCGTATTGCGAACCTTCCAAAAGAACAAAAAGCAATTTTTGCGCATATGGATACAAAAGACTTAGACAAGGTTTTGGGTGAAGGTGTTAAAACCTACGATCGCGCCATTGTAATCACCGACGGTGTTTTTAGCATGCTTGGCGAAATTCAAAAGCTAAAAGAAATTCGCGCCATTGTTGATAAATATGACAAAAAATTTAAAAAAGGTGTGCTATTAATTGTTGATGATTGCCATGGAATTGGCGCATTAGGCGACAATGGCGCTGGTGCTGAAGAGATTGAAGGCGCAAAAGCCGATGTCTTAGTTGGCACCCTTGGCAAAGGCCTCGGAGCCGATGGTGGCTATGTTGCCGCAGACAAAGTTGTAATCGACTACCTAAGAGAATCAGCTGCAACATATATTTATTCCAATTCGATTTCACCAGGTACAGCTGCTGCAGGCACGGCCGCAGTTAATTTACTAGGCAAAGCCGATGGTAAAAAATTAATTAAAAACTTAAAAGAGAATATTATTTACTTTAAATCACTTGTTAAAAAACACGGGTTTAAGATGGCGGCCGATTCAATCCATCCTATTCAGCCGCTATTAATTGGTGACCCAGACAAAACAAAAGCGCTGGTTCAATATCTTTTCAAGAAAAATATTTTGGTTACCAATATTAATTACCCCGTTGTTGCAAAGGGGAATGATGAAATAAGAATTCAAATTTCAGCAACACATACAAAGGCAGATATTGACGAATTGATTAATGCACTAAATGATGCAAACAAGATAATTCAATTTTGCTAGATTTGTAGAGGCAGAATTAATTGTGTTTATATATTTATTTATATAATATTTTATTAATAATCTATATTACTTTTAATTCTGCCGAATTTGAAAAACGAAAGATCCTATAAAAGGTTAACCATATTAATTCTCCCTACTTTAGTAGTAATTGGGCTATTAACTTTTATAAATATCTTCCTTTATCGTTCAGAATCTGAATCTCTAAAATTAAAAGAAGAGAGGGATATTAATATACTCATTCAATCATTGAATTTTGAGGTTGAGAGAGTTATCTCTGCTACCACCGCTACTAAAGCCCTGTATATTGCAAGTGATGCTGTTTCTGAAAAAGAATTTAATCTTTTTGCTCAAGATGTTCTAAATCGCTTTTCTACGCTAAATAAAACAATAACTTTAGAGTGGGTGGACGCAGATAATTTCGTAAGATATATTTACCCATCCACAGAAGAAAACTTAAAGGTCGTCGGATTTAATAACAATCTTTACCCTAATAGATTAGCTCCATTAAAATTAGCTAAAGAAACAAATACTACAATCGCTACAGAACCAATTAATTTAGTTCAGGGTTATCCTGGCATTTTAATTTATGTCCCAATTTACAAAGATTTTAAATATATAGGTTCAGCTGTAAGTATTGTCAAATTGACTGATGTGGTTAATGATAATAATTTTGCTCAAGATGATATATATAATCCACGATTAGTTACAGACAATACTATCTTCCCATTGGATGGAAACATCTTATACGATCTATATGGCAGGCAAATCACCGGCCCACAGGGATTATTAGGGAACTCTATTGGAGTTCATACAGACACAAATTATGGAGCATATTTAGAGAGCCCCCTTATTGTTGCAAATAGGAATTGGAAAATAATAACTCCACTAAATTATCAAGAAGATTCTACTGAGAGGACTTTAATTTATGCGACCATTACTTTTATAGTTTTTATAATTTCAGAATTTGTAATAATTAATAATTACCAAAAACAACAAGAACTATCTACATTCTTAGAAAATGAAACCATTTTAAGAGGCAAATTAGAATCAGAAGTTAATCAAAGGCGAGATGCAGAAAAAGCTCTAATAGATAGGAATGCAGAGCTTGAAAAAAAAGAGCTCGAACTTAACAAGAGAAATGTTGAACTAGAAGAATTAAATAAAGTAATGATGGGTCGCGAAATGAAGATGATCGAACTTAAGAAAGCTGTAGCGAATAGAGACGAAGAAAAAGACCCCGAAAAGCCAGAACCAACTGAGGTTCCAGAGGCCCAGGGGGCTCTGGATGTCGCAACCCCACCGGATCCTTCCCTACCAAGCGATGCATCTGATATTTCTAAAGATGTCATAGGTTAAATAAAAATGTTAAAATATATAAATTAATTTATTTTTACTAACATGAGTAAAAAAACAATCTTAATTATTTTAGGAATAGCCGCAGTTTTCTGTTGTTGCATCTCAACAGTAGTTGGTGGAATTGTTATTTACAATTCTCAAATTAATAAGCCAGCGCCTACTCCATCACCCTTAATTAGCACCACCCCCTTAGTTACAGGCTCAACAATTGCTGATCCTAGCTCTACCATCTCACCGACATTCAAGCCCAGCTTTAGCTTTGGCGACTTTGTATTTGACGCTTTTAATGACAATTCAAAAGGCTGGACAATGGGTAAACAAACCGGCGACTATAGTATTTCTGATGAATATATCGAGGGAGGAAAACTATATTTAGAATTTGAGACAATAAACGAAGAGGGAGCAATTGTATACGACACTCTTGATAAAACTTTTTCTGGCGATAAATACGAAGTAAGCATAGACGGCAAACTCCAACCTGATTCAACTGATACCACAGATTATGGGATCATCTTTAGAATGCTTGATAAAAGTAATTATTACTACTTCATCATCAATGAGCATTATCAAGAGTTTGCTATTACCTCGAAGGTAAATGGCGAATTTACAGATATCACACAAGATTGGGTACAAACATCATTAATTAGTTCGACAACACCTAATACAATTAAAGTAGTTGCAGACGGAACAAAATTCGACTTCTATATTAATGGTCAGATGGTCTACACCACCACCATTTCATCAGTCCCTAATACCGGCAAAGTCGGAATTTTAGGCCAATCTTATGAGGTAGGAGATAAAGGGACAATTGCTTTTGATAATTTAACTGTATCAGTTGACTAACTTAGCACCAATAAATATTGGACTAGCCTCAATTTGGGCCGGTGGGGGTCATAATGAATTGCGCGACTTCCTATTTGAAGAACTTAAAAAAAATGAAGGATTCAATTTAAAGTCATTCACACATACTAACGCTAGCTATAACTGGTTTAATGACAATGTTTTCGGTAATTTACCGACCTATTTGAACTTTTTATACAAACACGCCCCTAACGATTATCCGGGCATTTCGGCGATAAACCTTGTAAAAGAGTGTGAGAGCTTTGTAAATGAATTCAATCCAGACATAATGATTTCTTCTAATTTTGGAGTCTGTAGTGCTTTTCAATTCATAAAAAAGACTCTAGGCTTAACTTTCGTTAACATATATGCGATACCGGATTACGGTCATACAGGAAAATCAATTTTCCCTCAAAATCCATATTTCAAACCGGACTATGTAATTGTTTTTGATATTGAGACTAAAAAGGGCTTGATCGATGACATGGGATTTCCGGCCGAAAAAGTCATAATTTCCGGATCAATCGCTAGAGAATCTTTCCGCAAATTAATTGAAGATAATAAAACAATTGAAAAAGAGGCTCTCGTTAAATCTATCAACAAAGAGATTTCCGATTGTCCCCCACTATCTCCTGAAAAAGGAACATATATTTTCTCCGGAGGATCAGGAGGAGTAATCAACAAATCCTTTAAATTACTTAAAAAAATTGCCGAATACCAAGATCAAAATCCAGAAATAATCGAAAAGAAACAGTATGTCATTATTACAGGACAGAACTCAAAATTTAAGGACAAAATAAATAAGCTTAAAAAAAGATATTCAAATTGGTCGAACTTTCATCCATTGCCATGGATCAAGCAAGAAACTTATGCAAAATTAATGCTCATTTCTGACTTCCCAATTCTTATCACTATAGCTCCTGCGACTATAAACCAATTGATGACCGCCGAATGTGGCCCGTTAGTTATTTACCACTACAGGACTGGTCCTGAACTTGAAAATGTGGCTTTCTCAATCAAGGAAGGCATTGGAATTAAACTTCAAGACCCCGAAGAAATAATTGATAAAATCGTCAACGGATTTACTCCTGAAGAAGAACTTGCATTCAAGCAAAACGCGAGAGATTACCTATATCTTCGAGAAGAACTACTTAAGGATCTTGCCCCTACAATTACAATGATCTACAGAAAAGAAATTGAAGGCTTAAAAGAAAGAAAGAAGCCTACGGGCATGAAGATCAATTATGATCTCATCTCTCCAAAGGTTTTATTAACCCTATTTGTTCTACTAATACCCTCTTCACTAATATTTGCCTATGCGCAATACTTTAAAGGGAAGAATAAATTCTTGAATAACCAAATTGTTCAAAAGATCATAGAGTTAGCTAGGAATTAGGCCGGTGTGGCTTCCCGACTCATTTCCTTTTTATTCTTCATCATTTCTACAAACCATTCTACAAGTCCCCTTGGGGTAAAGAATCGGAATATTTTTAGGACATTATGAAGGGCTTTAAAAAAGGGATGTATATTTTCTCTTACACTTTCCGCACCTTGTTCGGCAAGCAACCTTGGGGTTATAGGTTTACTAGGCGCCTGAGTAGAACCTGGCTCCGAAGCAGCCGCTAACGCTTCACTTACCTCTTTCTTAGAAGGACCTCCTTGTCCATTTGGAGCCACTACTTCAGTAACTGGGGGCGTATTACCTTCATTTGATGGTGTTGACACTTGAGTTGTTATACCCGCTCCTGCACTTGCCATAATTAATTCCAATATTTTGGATAAAATACTTCACTACCAATCTTTAACGACCTTATTGTATTCTTTTTTGCAAAATCAAATGACACAGCCTCTCCTTTAGAATCTGATAAAAACCCCTGATCATTTATAAATCCGGTTTTCTCTTTTGTTAGCTTTATGATTTCACCTACAGGATTGATAGATTTAAGATAATAGTAACACAAAGACTTATTAAGAGGAATTATTTGAATATCTGTTCGTTTGTTCGTAAAAATTCCTTCAAAAATGTCCAATGCGGTATCGACTTCAGAAAGATTCAAAATTTTAATGTATATTTCAATTAGCACTTCTGCCATGGTTTTTGCCATATCATTTTGGGAGTTAGTTAATACTATTGAACCGATATTGTGCCTTGGACAAATGATCATGCAGGACGAAAATCCTCTAAAGGAAGATTCTTGTCCATAGAAAATATTCTTCTTGTATTTCCATATCTTTAAGCCCATAGAATAATCCTCGCCAGAGGAATTCTCTGCTACATTTATAGGTTTTAAAAAAGCCGACTTTACTTTACTTTGTAAAAGTAGTTCGTTTTTAAGAAACCATTGCTGAGCGAGCTTTGACATATCGTATACAGAGGTTATTAATCCAAGGGATGGTCTATAAGATTCTGTATCAGCTATTTCAAACCTTTCCATAAAATCCATTAAATTTTTATCTGTTTGGGTTTTGCCATATCCTGTGGAAAGTTCTGACCTTCTTATCCCCTTTGGAGTACAGGAACTGTGAATTAATTTTAATTTTTTTAATATTCTTTCTTGAATAAATTCATCGAATTCCATTCCTGAGACTTTTTCGACAAGGAGTCCTAATATGGCGTACGAAAGATTGGAAAATTTAACTTTCTTACCTTGTTTATAGACAAAAAGATCGTCTGAATAGAGTTCATTTTTAAGATCTTCCTTAGAGGGGAAAAAGTCAGAATTCGAAGGATCTAACTTAGTATCCTTAGCAATACCCGAAGTATGTGATAAGAGATGTTGAATTTTTATTTCTAAGTTTTTATATTCTTTTAAATATCTATTAACAGGAGCATCTACATCAATTAATCCATCTGATACTAACAACGCGACGGCAAAAGCTGTGATTGATTTTGTTAAAGATCCAATTTGAAGTTTAGTTTTAACTGGGCTTATTGGTGTTTTTTCTTCTAAGTCGGAATAGCCTAACCCGTTTTGAGTTATCAACCCTCCAGAATTAAATATTGAATAAACTAGCCCTGGGATCTTATTTTGCCTTCTTTGAAATTCTAGCCAAGTCTCGGCCCATTTTTGAAACTTAAGGATATCTACTTTTTTCATGGTTGTCATTTAATCTCAACTTCAATTTTTGAAGTCCAGGCATTAGTATTCTCGCTGACTCTTTGCTCTAAAGGGAATGTTTCGATATTTATGTACTGTCTGAAAGTAAACTCAAGAGTTTTTCCTTTATCCGCTTCGAAAAACACTGAAGGAATAAAGATTTCTCCTTTTTGTAAGTAAAATGATTTTGCTACTTTACCATTTTCATCAAAAGATTCTAAAAAGCCTGTAAAATTCGGATCGTTTGATTTTAAGTATATTCCATTATCAGTAGCTGTATTTAGTTTGGTTCTGCATACATTAGATAAATCACAGATCGTGCTTCCGGAGTTTTCTGATAAAACTATTAAATTATTTGCACGGGTTTTGTATTCAAGCTCCATTGTTGTGTGAGGGGCGTAAATTGTATCCGAAAGGCAATCCGAGTCTAATTCGCAGGGGACAATGTATGGATAATCATACCCCATTCCACCAAAGGCCGAGGCCGAAAAATACTTAGTATCTAACTTGATAAGACCAATACCTTTTGCAAAATACCAGCTTTCTCTGGATATTATATCCCCGTTTAGAAAATTCCCTTTGCCTTCAAAAAAATCAATTCTTACATAATCATCATAACTACTTTCTCCGATTTTAATCGGCCAAACACCTCTTTCAACCCTAACCATAAGGCTTCGATCGGTAGGATTTGAATAGATTAAACTTGGATTTGATTTTTCATCATTACTGTAAAAGTTGTAGATTGAATTGTTTTCAAAATATGTATAAGGAATGTTTTGTATCTTTTTTCCTAGGAATAACCCCGGGGCTTCTAAATTGGAGTTTGTGTAAACGGCCAAACTATTAAACTGGTTGAGGTTGATATTTCGAATTCCTTGATCATCAGAGAATCGATGATAGGTTTTGTGACCCAACACCCAGATAAAATCATTATAGTTTTGAAATCTTTTGTCTGAAACTTTATAGTTTGGCGAAACAAACATATATCTTACAGCCTCGTCGTCAGTTTTATATGTTCCATCACTACTTTGTCCAGCTGGTATTGGATGCCAATATAGGTTGGAATCACTTTTTAATACCCTCCAAGGCCTAACCATATAATCTCCCCAAAGTGTATCCTTTTCAATTTCAATCCTTGTTGTGCCTATGGTAGGAGAAATTAATCTTGTATTAGTAGCTAGATAACTCTTAGAGATGTATGAAAAAATATCACCTTCACTATATATAACATAATCAGCAAGATTAACTGGCTTATTTACAGTACCATCCTTATCAGAGACTACAATATCTATGGGGCTACTCCATGCATAAAGAGTATTTGCTTCTTTGATTTGAAACTTATATTCTCCGGGAAGTTTATTAAATAATGGAGAATCTACTCTGGCGATGCCGTTAATATCTGTTGAAAAAGGCCCCCAATCATCCAGCCTTTCTTCATATTGGCATGTGGATAAGTTGTTGATATCTTCACATTTGTAAGATGTTAAAGCGAGCTGAATTTCTCCACAAGTAGTGACTTTATCAACATTATCAGTGACTTTGATAAAAAAGCGGGAAAAATTTTTTGCTAATTCTAAATCTTTTGAGTAAGTAATTCCATCATTGCTTACAGAAACATCTACAGTTCCACAAATCGAGCCCCCTGTTAAAGGCAATTCGTTTAATGAATTTTGAATATTATTCCACCACGAAACTAAAAAGAAAACTGAAGCGAACAAAGCGCCAATAAGCAAGTAATATACTAACCTTTCTCGAGTCATCGGATGAATGAATATTCTTATCTATATTAAAACAAAATTCACTCCAAACATCAAAATCTAGCTTTTGACATCAACTTTTAGTATTGATAGATTTAAGGATAATGAATAATCGTCTTTTTGCCTTAATTGCTTCAATATGCCTATTAGTATCGGGTTTTTCTATCTATTATATTTTTGTAAATACGGCTTTAGCTGAAAAATATTATCCAGTTGCTCGAATTCAAGGGGTAGATTTCGAAATTCAAGACAGCAAAATGCTGGATGAAAAACTTCAAAAGCTATTACTGGCCGAATTACCCCAAAGTTTAAATATAAATTATGAAGGAGAATCTTTTTCTATCGCAACTTAGGAATTAAATATTAAACCGGATTCCGAAATTTTATTAAATTACGGCAAAGGCCAAGATCCACAAAAAATAATCTCAGAAGGGATTTCTATACTTTTATCTCAAGGAGCTGAGATAGATTATGAAATAGATCTTGAAAAAATATTTGAAATTCTCCCCTTTAAAATTTCTTCAAACTCCACCGATTATGCAAATCATGTTGGTGATTTGATTTACGGTTGTTCTTCAAAAACAATTAATTATAACTTGGATAAAGTTGCTTTTATGACTAAGGTAAAAGCATCACTAGAAAATGACTCTGTCCTAGAAATTAAACTTCCCGACATCATTACCGACCCGCAAACGATTGATCTAATTAAATATTGTGAGATTTTTAACAAATTGAGCGAAGATCTTACAAAAGAAACAGGTTTTAATACTTCATGGGAAGATATCTTCGAAACCAAAATACTCAATGAGTCTTTAACTTTCAGTATAAAAGAACCCGAAATTTTACAAGAATTATTTATCAAAAAGTTTTCTGAAACTTATTCAGAAAAAGACGATGGTGAATATTTTGATAAAAATGGCAAACGATATTATTACAGAATGCCAAAGAACGGAAAAGAATTATCAATTAATGATTCAATGAAAAACTTAAGATTAAAGTTAGCAAGCCCCGGTTCTAATTTTCAGATACTCGCCTTTAACGATATTTTACCTGAGTATATTCTTTTAGAAAAAGAATTCGTCGATATTTCATCCAAGCTTGGAGAAGGCATTTCAAGGCTCGATATTTACCGAGATGGCATAATAAATTATAGGATATTTAACTCACAAGAACCCTTAAAAGCCCTGAATAACTTCGTTTTGGAACCGGGGCAAGTTTTTTCTTTTCATAAGGATAGTGGCGTCGCGTTTGGGCAAGTCAGATCAGGCATTGGCGTGTGCAATTCGACAACTACTCTATTTAGGGCGGCAATCCATTCCGGCTTGGAAATTGTTGACAGGAGTCCGCACACTTCGTATATACAATCTTATGAATATGGGGCCGATTACCCTTTAAACATCGTTGAGGCGACATATTTTGGAGGACCTTTAGTTGATTTCAAATTCAAAAATGATACGGCCTACCCTATTGCCTTAAAAGTAACTCTTTATAGAAAAAACGATGGATATCAATACCATACTGTAGAAGTATATGGAAGCCCTAAAGAGCCCAAACGCGAAGTTGAATTAACTGACTGGAAAAAATGGGGGGTTAAAGATTCTATTCACTTTAGCGGCTCCTTCACGAGAGTAATCAAAGTTGATGGTGATATAATCAAAACAGATACATATAAATCTTATTACTTCGACTAAAATGACAAGAAAATTTACTATACTCCATTCAAATGACATGCATGGCGATTTTTTTGCTGAAAACCCTGAAGAACGCGGGGAGTTAATTGGTGGACTGGCATTGCTTTCGGGGTATATTAATAAGGTTAGAGCTAAAGAAAAGAATGTAATTTATGTAATTTCCGGAGATATGGTGCAAGGCTCTATCATTGATACTGAATACAAAGGCATTTCGACCATTGAGATTATGAATTACCTTGCTCCAGATGTTGTTGCACTTGGGAATCACGAATTTGATTATGGACTTCCTCACCTTCTATTCCTTGAAAAAATGGCCAACTTTCCGATAGTAAATGCCAACCTTTATATCAAGCAATACAATAAAAGGTTAATGATGCCTTATCTTATAAAAAAGATGGACGGCTTTGATATTCTTTTTACAGGAATTATTACCGAAAAAGTCATCGATTCAATCAAGCAGGATGAATTAATAGGAAGTTTTGTAACACTACAAGAGGCAAGCCAAGAAGTTGGAAAAATCTGTAATGCTTACAAAAAGAACGATATAGATTTAACGATTCTTTTAACTCATATTGGCCTTGATTCTGATTTAGCCCTTGCCAAAATGCTTAAAAAAGATTGGGGCGTAGATATGATAATTGGTGGACACAGCCACTCTATTTTAGAAAAGCCCGAAGTTGTTAACGATATTCTTATTACTCAGGCTGGCGTTGGTACAAACCAAATTGGTCGATTCGACATTACCGTTGACGATGATTCAAACTCAATTATCGATTACAAATGGCGACTCATCAAAATCGACAATAGAATCGCAGAGCCCGATAAAAAACTAACAAAATTTATTAATTCTTTTAAAAAGACCGTTGATACCAAATACCAATCTATCGTATGTAAATTATCCAGAAAGCATACTCATCCAAAAAGAGAAATCGAAACCGAACTCGGCAATTTAATTGCTGACGCAGTTCAAGATGCAGCAGAATCAGATTTTGTTCTTCTAGGCAGTGGATCAATCAGGACCAAAGAACTAGGCCCCATTGTAACACTCATGGACTTAAAAACCTGTTTCCCTTATGACGATTCCTTAACCAGATTCACAATTAGTGGGGCCCAAATCTTTAAGATATTCGAGCATTTCATGCGAAAAGAGAATCGAAACGGCGAAGGTGAAAACTATCAAGTCAATATGGGCATCCAAGCCATCTATAGCGAATCCGAAGCCAGATTATTAAGCCTTAAAAAAGACAAAGAAGATATTAAATTTGATGAATTCTACACAATTTGTTTGCAGGGCTATCATTACAAAAACTCTAAAACTTATCTAAATATTTCTAAAGAAGAGCTTGAACTTTCGGGAAAGACAAAAGTAATCAGTACTTCGGCTCAAGAGGTAATTGAGGAATACCTCAGAAACAACCAAAACACCTTCCGAGAAACCGAAGGCAGACTTGTCTATGAAAAATAAATAGTATCTATACCAGGTTTTTATTGTATTTATTTACAACTTGAAGAAGTTGTTCCGAGGCTCGTTTTCTACCGAACTTCTCTCTTTCCTTTAATTGGGCCTCATTAATTTTTCGATAACTTTCAGGATTATTAACAAGCGATTCTAAAGCATTGGCAAATTCAACCGGATCCGCATTCTCATCAATATGAACTGCAGTTAGGCCATTTACAGTTACGCCTTCAGTTTCTCGGCCAAAAAGCCTGACAATGGGCAGCCCCGAAGCTATAGCTTCCATCAAAACCAAACTTTGAGCCTCCATTACCGATGAATTTACAAATACATCAGCCTCATCATAAAGTGGTATTAGGTTTTCAATCCCAAGCTTTCCATGATAGAAAATATTTCCCCTTTTATATTTTTTTAAGGCTCCCATAAATTTAGCATGATAATTAGCATCTTCTGGGCCGCCCACCAAATGCAAAATATAATTATTTGGCAAATTCTCCATCACTTTGATCATGTAGAGTTGGTTCTTACGGGCTTCAAAATTTGCTATATACAATAAATTTATTTTTTTATTCGGATTGACTTCCCTTTCGTGGTATTTAAATAAATCCAGATTGATTCCATTACCAATTATTTCAATCACTCTACCTGGGAAGAGTCCCTTAACATATTTTTCCATCTCTTCATTTAAAGCGACAATTACATCTACACTTTTTATGGCATCTTTAAAAACTTTTATAATTGAACTCATAACAAAGTCAGGCCAATATTCGCCCAAAAACAGCCTTGTTTTTAATAAACTTTCTATTCTTGAATGAACATAATAAAAAGATAAAACTTTATTTTTATGAGCATAATCAATCAGCATAATATCTGTTGGATAATTACTATTGGCAACAACAATATCAGGGCTAAATTCTTTTATTAATTTTTGATTATTTATTGGATCAATTGTAATCTTGATAAAGTCTTCAGGAGCTTCATTTGTCATAAGATTTTTCGGACTTATTCTGCAGAATATTTTTGCGGAATGACCCGATTCTCTTAAAGCAATTGCTAACTGCCTTGGTGCTATGACATACCCATTAATTGCATTCAAATTGTCGAGGGATATTAAAAATTTCAATTTCCAAAATAGCTAAATTAATGGATCAATTTACCACAATAACTTTACCTGTAAATCCTGGATTTAACTTGGCATAGAACCCAAATTCCCCAAATTCGGTAAAGGTATATGTGTATGATTCTCCTGGATTTAAAACATTGTATTGTTGCGATCCTCTTGCAATCAGCGTATGTGAAAAGGCATCCTTGTTTATAAGAGTAACGCTTGCACCAACCTTAATGGTCACAATATCAGGCACAAATCTTGAATCTTTAAGGTAAACAACGACATTGTCACTACTAACGCCAAGATTTGGATTATTTTCGAATTTTTCAGAAACTGATGGACAGCTTTTGTATACAAAATATCCAAAAAAAAGGAGGGCTAATATAAAGATTGTAACAATAAGATTTGTTTTCATTTGGAATACCCAGTTAAGAATTCAAAACGGATAAATCCTCTAGAAATTACATCATAACAGATTACTTTAAGTCGGTTTTAAACTGAAAAGAAATTCCAATCGCAGTTAAAGCTATAAACCCAATTAAGAAAAGCGGTTCTGCCCAGAATATTTTGGATAGATCCTCAAAAACATTAGCATCTGCCATTGATAGGGCTGCATTTTTTAATGATAATACTCCAAAGATTGTATACGCAGCCCCAACACTAGCCGTAGCAAATACTAAAATCATCTTTTCCACTTTAAAAATCAACAAAAGCAGCCCTACTATCAAGGAAAAAACTATTATTACTAAATCTTTATATGTCCCCAAATCAAGCCCCAGATAAATTATTAAGCCCTTTGATACTTCGGCCGTAATTCCAAAAAATATTAAAAATATTCCAAGCTTGTAAACTCCGTAACTTATTAGCCCTAAAACTATTCCAAGGATTACGCTTAAAACAATATGTAGCTGGGCTTCCAACCCACTAAAGATTTTAAATCCAATGTAAAAACCTAAAATGAAAGCACTAATGGTAAGGTATAACCTAAAGACTTTATAGCCTTTAAAGACACCCAAAAGCCCAAAAACAATCATTAGAACACTATAGATTGAAATCCCTAAATCCATTATTTCTGATAATAATATTCAATGATAGTTTCGCTTAACTATGAAGCTTAGTCAAGAAGATTACAATCTCCGTACCCACTCCCATTTCGCTAGTTACTTTAATATCAAAATCGTGAGCATCGCATATTTCTTTCACTATGGCGAGTCCTAAACCCAAGCCTCCGGTTTCACTACTTCTTGATTTATCTACACGATAAAATCTTTCAAAAATATATGGAATATCTTTCGCAGAAATTCCTATACCCGAATCTTTAATGCTAATCTGATTATTATTTGCAGTAATTACAATTTCTCCCTTTTTAGTATATTTATAAGCATTTTCAATAAGATTATCCAGGACCGCTCTAAATTTTACTGAATCAGCAGAAATTTTTAAACCTTCATCAACTATCGATATAAATTTAATATCTTTGTCCTTAGCATTATATCCAGACAAGACTGAATCCAGCATCTTTTTAAAATCGACCTTTTCTATCTTAAGTTTTTCTTTACCAGCACGGATTTCAATTAAATCTTGAAGTCTAGCGATAATATATTTTAATTGTTCAACATTATCCAAAATTTTATCAACTTGTTTATCATCTGCTTTATAAACACCATCTTTAATACCCTCTAATTGTCCTTGGATTTTAGTTAGCGGAGTTCTGAGTTCATGTGTAATATCTGATACTAGCTCAGCCCTCATAGCTTCAATATTATCAAGTTCATCAAGCAATTGATTAAATCTTTTGATCAATTCTTGTACTTCATAAGGGCCCTCTATTTCAAGTCTTCCTCTGTATCTATTCTCAATAACATTTTGCATACCCTTTTCCATCTTACTTAATGGATCCGTAATAGTTTTTGAAGTGTACAATGCAGAACCCACAGCCGCTATTGCCCCGATTAAAGTTGAAATAAAAGTATTAATAACAATAGTTCTTCTAAAGTCATCGTTAAGCATTTCTAATCGCATCATTCTTTCCATACCAAGGCCAAGGCGCATAAAACCGGCATCGTTCATTTCAAGTTCCTGTCTACTTAAAAAATGATCAAATGCAATGTTAGATCTGTAAAGCTGGTAAAGACTACTCGAAAGAGTAATTATAAAAGTTGTAATAAAAACTGCTATAAATATTCTAAAATTTATAGTTCCAAAAAATGTTTTTGTCATAACGAAAAATTAATCATTCAAGAAATTTATACCCAACACCCCTAATGGTTGTAATGTATTTGGGGTCTTTTGGATTATCATCCAAAGCTTTTCTGATATTTTTTATATGAGCATCGATTGTCCTATCGAAAACCTCAGAAGCAAAATCTTCCTTGTACCCCTTATCAAGTAGTTCGTCCCTTTTTAAAACCCTTCCTGCATTTTTAGCCAAAGCTATCAAAATATCATATTGGATCTTAGTTAATGTAATTGTTTTTTCTCCTTGATTCAAAGCATAATTGCCGACATCAAAAGAAAGATCTTTAATATTCAAAATCTCCTCACCAAAAACATCACCCGCCCTTTTTAATAAAGCCTTTACCCTAGCGACCATGATCTTTGGAGAGAATGGTTTTTTAATATAATCATCCGCTCCTAAATCAAATCCTATAGATTCGTCAATTTCTTTTGTCCTTGCTGTAACCATTATTATTGGTATAGAACTTAGCTTTCGAATACCCTTACATACCTCAAGACCATCCATTTTTGGCAAGTTTAAATCAAGTATTACTAGATCAGGTTTTTGGGTATCTACCATTAAAAGCCCGGCCTTGCCTTCTGCGGCAACGACAACTTCAAAACCGTTACTCTCAAGATAATCTTTTTCTATTTTGCGAATTTCAGGATCATCTTCAATTATTAATATTCTAGACATTTTTGATAATTAACTAGTTTAATTTTCCCCTTTTTATGTGATTGTTTTATGATTAAAGATGTTTTCTTTGATTATAACAAATTCCCATAGTCTTAAAACCGCATCGAGTAAATTATTTATACACTTTTTGTCCACCCACTTATCGCAAATATTCGAACCTTATCCACAAAACCATACACAAGGTTACGAAAAACTAGGCAAAAAAGAAACCGGGCCCCTTTTCAGGGACCCGGTGTATTTATTTAACCAATTATTGATTAATTGTAGCTAGGTCTACTTCCGTAGTTTCCTCTTCTTTCGAATCTACCATTGCTTGGTCTTTCTTCTTTTGGCCTTGCAACTTGAACTGTTAAAGCTCTACCGAAGGCTTCTTTCTCATGCATTGCTTCAACAGCAGCTTGAGCTTCTTCTTCTGTCTCAAATGTAACAAAGGCGAAACCTTTGCCCATTGGTTTATAAATATCTACGATCTTACCAAATTGAGACATATGCTCACTTAGCTGATCTTGAGTAACCTCATAAGAGAGATTCCCAATAAATAACTTCTTTTTATCCACTTAAGATAAAAATAAAAAATAAATTAAGGGAGAGAAAGAATATTTCGGAGGAAATAACACTCTGCACCTTTACAGTTGATATTATACCATAGAAATCATTTTTAAACACCAATTGACTAATATTAAGAATTGGATTAATAATTAGGTATATTAATAATATTAAAATGAATAATAAGATAGTCATTTTACTTATCTCCCTTTTTATAATAATTTTAATTTGTTGCGGAGTGCTCTATTTCATAATTAAACCCGCATGGTTACCGGGCGTAGGTTTGTTATCTAATACATCTCAATCATCTGCAGAAGAATTAACACCTTGCTGGTCAGATCAAACCACAAAAACAGTTTCTCTACGAGACAAGAACATTGTTACCGAAATGGAGTTCTGTTCAGTTGAAGGGAACTCTACTGAGTGTAAAAATATAACAGGTTCAAGATCGGTCCCTTTATCCAGGTATAAAGATGGCTATAAAGGGAATTTTACAGAGGATTTAACTTACTCAGCCGAACCCGCTTACGGAGAATACTTACCCAAGATAGATTATATGATCCAAGTCTGCGACCAAAACAATATGACTAAAAAAAGTGCCGTAAAGTCAAAAACCCCAAACCCCGAGAACTTAACCTCTGGAGATTCCACGGGCTTTTATGGAGGATTGAAATTTAATTATTATCCCAGCAAAACCGGCACCTACAGAATTGATGGTTATACATATTTTGACGGTACTTGGTATTTAACAAATAGAATCGAAGGAGTTTCTTTCACAGAATAAAAATCAATTTATGGGAAATATGATTTGCAAATCAAATTTGGCCGAAATTCAGTCTTTGGTTCAAATAAAATCACTAAGGAAGTTTAAACCCATATTTTCTAGGACAAAATGGATAATCAATAATGAATATGTACTTAAAGTATGGGATAAAGATCAGTATAGGCATTATGAAAAGGAGCATTATATGCTTCATTTTTTATCTGATAAATTAAAAAATATTCCAAAAGTAAAATGCTCTAACTTCCCCTATATTTTAATGAGCAAATTGTCAGGCAACACATTGAATGACGATTGGCACAAATTAAGCTTATCTGAAAAGGAATGCTTTATTATACAAATCTGCGAATTTATTGAACTCATCTCTAAACAAGATTATTCAAGCAGTAAAAGGATATTCCCCAAAATAAAAAACTGGCAAAAATGGGTTAAAGATCAGTTCTTTTCTAATTTAGACATAGCAATTACTAATAATTTAATTCCCAAATCTGAATTTGATGAATTAAAAAATGTTTTTTTGCAAAATGAATATGCTCTAAAAGAACAGAAAATGCAAATCATGTATTACGATATACACTTCGGGAACTTCTTAATAGAAAACGATAGCATCTCAGGTATTTTAGACTTCGAACGAGTAGACTGGGTATCAATTGACTATTGTTTAAACTGGATTAAAAGGATGGATAGCCATTCCGAAGAATATTCAATAAAAAAAGATGAAACTTCAATTTTTAATCTATTCAAAAAACACTACCCATCGCTATTCGAATTCGAGCACATAGAAGAAAGATTACTTATTTATGAAATGCTTTCGGATCTTAGGATAAAAATTAATAAGAAAAAAGCATCTTAATTTAAGGCATGATTTGCTATAAAATTAATTTATTAATTATAAATGTTAAAAAAAATGGAAGAAATAAAAACTCCGGAGAGTAAAGCAAAGCCCAAATCAATGAGCAAAAAGACTATTATCATTATCGCGGTATTGGTTGCCGTATTTTGTGTGTTACCAATTATTGCAATTATTCTTTTTGTGATTTTCTATAAACCCCTACCAATAGACACTATTATTTTCAACGAAGAAGGTACAACAAATAACGAGGTTACAAATACAGAAGTTGATGGTTTTGGCACTGTAGAGAACGACAATCCACAATGTACCTTACCCATAGTTGATTTTAAGGCTAATGCTTTCTCGATTGGGGTTCCAAAGGGATGGCTTTATTCTGTTGAAGCAGGGACTGTATCAATAAGATCCGATGAATCAAATACAACCGCAGCATTCCTATACACTGCAAAATTAGAAAAAGATCTGACTCCAGCTCAGTTTTTGGAAAAATTTGGATATATTTTTGAGCAAACCATTAAAAATGTAAATGGAACATTTGAACTCTTCGATATCTCATCAAACGAACACTATGCCCAAGGCACAATCAATTCAACAATTGGAAGCGATGTAATGACTGGCTTGATGAAGGTCGATTTAGAAAACGACTTCGTTGTTTTTAAATCTTACTGGGCTCCTACTCAGGAATATGAAGCCCAAAAGCCTTTACTTGAAGAAATAACCGGCTGTTTTGGAAGAACTAAAATCATTACAGACGAGTTACTATCCGGCACTTTATCGGAAGATGGTCAAATTCGAAATCAGGGCAACTCTCCATTTAAAGCTTATCAAGGCAATTATTTCAAATTAAATAAACCCGATAATTTTAGCGTTACAGGTGAGACAGATAGTGGCATTGATATGACTCGAAGCGATGGGAATGCCGGTTACAGCTATGCATACGCCACAGGCTTTACCGGTGGATATACCCCAAAAAGCTGGGCTGAAAAAGCTCTTCCGCAGTATGCAAAAATATCAAATCTAAGCCTTTCAAACGAACAAAACATCCCTTCTACTATTAGCGGACAAGTAATTAAATCATTTGATTTTACAGGGACATTAAACGGATACATCGGAGTAAAAGGCAAAACAACAGTAGGGATCTACTCTACTCCATATATTGGATTCGGTGATCAATACACATCAGCCTTTTGGGGAATTCAAATTGCAACCCCTTCCGAGTGGACAAATGCAGCACCTGTTCTTCAACAGATCCAAGACTCTCTCGAAATTATCGATATTGGCGCAACCAGGAAAAACACATTGCTTCCACCAAATAGACCAATGGAAGATTACAGCTCTTCAAGCGTAACCTCTAGCAGTAGTTACAGTGACTCTAAGGATAAATCATCCGAAGAAGAATGGTCCGATGCAATGAGAGGATACGAAACAGTCACCTCACCTAGCACAGGTCAAAATTACGATGTCCCTCTAAATTCCTGGAGCTCATACGGTCCAGAGGGCCCAGGTTATTATAGACAATTGCCAAATAATTCTTTAGAAAAGTTACAATAAAAAATTATGACAAACCCAGAAAATCAAGAATCAACTAAATCTCAAGACTTTGAACTTCCACCAGTTGAAGTAAAACCGGAAGTTATTCCAGACATCCCTCTGGAAGATGATATCCCTACTGATGAACCAATGCCATTAGATCAGGAAATCTCTACCGATGAGGCATTACCTATCGATAAAGACATCCCTACTAAACAGCCCTTATCGGAACAACTTCCCAAAGTAGATGAGGATGCGCCAAAAGGCCTTAAAGCCCTGTTTAAACCCCCATTATATAAAAACAAATTCGTAATAATTTCAGGCTCTTTAATTCTATTAATAGTATTAGTCAGCATAATCGCTTTTTCAAAAAATAATAATTCAATTCAAGAAACTAAATCCTTGATAACTCCTACGGCATTCCCAAGCACGACAGTAACTGAGCCCCCCACCGCAACAGACACAACAACGCCCATAGCTCTTGAAACCGAATACTCTGTTTTTAGTAATGACTTTGTGAGTTTTAAATATCCAAAAACTGCACAAGCAAGTGTAGAAACAACTGATTCTTTTCTAACGGACAACATTTATCTAGTCGGTGTACGAGGGGTTAATATTAATGCCAAAGGTTATCAACTAAAAATTTATCCAGTAGGTGGAATGGGTTGGGGATCATATAAATATGATCCTTTGTATCCGACTCAAATCACTCTACTACCCGAAGGAGGAGACTCCATAACATATACATTAGACAAAAGCGTTAAAAGGTATACATTAAGTAATAATCTTAATGCAATTTCAGTAAATATTAATGGAAAAAATCATCTTTTGATGAATTATCTACTTTCGGATGGTTTGTCCATCGAAGAATCAAGAAATTTATACTTTGAATCTAGCGGAATAACGGTTTGGCGAGATAAAGAATTCAAATTCATAAAAGGATTTGATAATGAAGGCATCGAAAAATCTTATCAGTACGATGCATATATGATTGATGTAAATTTTAAATCAAACACCGAAGCTGAATACGCTCAATTCGTGCAAGACTTCAATCAATTAATGAATAGCTATAAATTCTTGAGATAGGACTAAAAATTTCAAGGCCTATACTGTTCAGTGATTTCAGTCACTTTATTGTTGACTATATGCATTTTAAAAAACGAAGTGTATTCTCCTGAATACTGACCGCACTCATCGTTAACGAACTCTGAAAGAGCGATCTCTTTTAGACTCATTACAGGCTCGAATCCGCAGTCGTTATCGGGATGCCTTAATAATTTGATAACAACTGATGAGCTCAATTGTAAATCGTAGTCTTTATTCCTTGGGATATCGATTCCATAATCTCCCTCATCAATACAAGTGTGATTGGCGCAATATTCTTTATATTCTTGGTTATCAGGATTAACGAATACCCATTCAGCAAACTCGATTTTGGAAGTAGTAATCGTTTTGATCTTCCCCATTAATACACTATCGTCAATAATACTAACAGCCGGAGTTGTCACAACCGGTGAAGGGGCTACCGTGGTTGTGACGATTGGAGTATCAGTTGGGGCTTCCGTGACGACCGTGGTTTTTGTCGGCATAATAATAATGTCATAGCCATTTTTTGAGGTTAGGGTAAATAAATATAAACAAACCGCCCCCATCAGAATGAAAAAGAAAAGCAGAATTAAAATGATTATCAAAAGCTTCTTTGAAGATTTCTTTGTGGGCTTAGAATTTTGATGAGCCGTAATTGGAGCCCCTTCTTGAGGTAATTCATTTTTAGGATCGATTTTAGGAAATTCTTGAGTGTTGTTTGTATTTTCTTCCATAGGATTAATATAAGAATTATTTTATATTTTTAATTATAACCTCAGTTGTATTAAAAAAACACTCAACTACTTCTTCTCTAAGGACTTCGGTGAATCCCCTTACTCCGTATTTGCTAGCAGAATAAATTGTTTGTCCTGGCTGAGCAGAGTAGCCCGACCTTGAAGAAATATTAATAATAAACCATCGCATAGGGATTTGTCTCCAATTATAAAAAATTGTGTGTTCGTCTTCACTTTCTTCCTTGTGGAATAGGGAACTAATATCAATTTCACTAGATGATTTCAAGTCGATCACTGAAAGATCTGCTGCGCTATACGAATAGGTGTTTGTGAGTTTATCAATTACAATATAATTTCCATCTGGTGAAATTGAAACGGGCATTCCATAGAAATCGCTATATTCCCAAGCCCTAGTATTCATATCTGCCACAACCAGATTTTTAAGAGAAATATGAGTGTTTATAAAATATAGGGTCTTGCCCAGTTAACTAAGTATAAAATAGTTAACTAACATTGGTATAATGTATAAATATGGGCATACACTTTCGTCGACGAATCTCTAATCAAAAATATTCAATAATTTTGAGATCTTTTATCGCTGATATTCAATCATCAAAAACAGCTCAGATTGTTGGAGTAAATCGTAAAACAACAGATAGATACTTTAACTACTTTAGGAAGCTAATACAGGTATCAGCTCTTGCTGAAAGATATTCTGTACAATTAAGTAACGGTATAGAAGCAGATGAGAGTTACTTTGGTCCTAGAAGGGTTAGAGGTAAAAGAGGCCGTGGAGCAAGAGGAAAAGTAATTGTATTTGGATTGTTAAAAAGAAATGGAAAAGTATATTGTGAAATAATTAAAAACACAGAAAGACAAGTACTTATGCCAATAATCAGGCGAGTAGTACAATCAGGTTCGGATATATATTCAGATGGTTGGAAGTCATATAATGCATTAGCAATATATGGATACAATCATAAGAAGGTTAAACATAATGAGAATGAATTTGCTAGACCTGATGGTACACATATAAACGGAGTAGAATCGTATTGGTCATGGACAAAGAGAAGATTAAACAAGTTTAATGGTATCTCTAAAAGACATTTTGCAGAATATTTGTTAGAATCAGAATGGAGGTTTAATCATAGGGATACTTTAGAGGAGGATCTCAAAAAATTAATCCGAAAATCTTAACTTAACTGGGCAAGACCCTACATTAATTTGATTATTAATTGATAAACATGGAAGTAAAAGAACACAACACTGCTGGTTGCTTTCTTATTCGTAAAAATGACGCAGGTATCTGGGAAATTGTATTGATATATAAAAAATGGGCTGAGGATAATCAAGGCTGGGTACCACCGAAGGGCCATGTTGAAGAAGACGAAACCCTAGAAGAGGCTGCAATTAGAGAGACTTTTGAAGAAACTGGCTATAAGAATATGAAAATAATTGAGCCACTTGAAACATTAAACCTTGAGTATCCATGGGATGACGGCTTTATACATAAGAAATCAATACATTACTTTCTAGCAGTATTGGAAGATGAAGAAAGAGGAAGTCTGAAACAAAGCCAACAAGAAGAAGATTCTACTGTAAAAGTGGATTGGTTAACTCTAGAAAATGCTGAAAAAGATCTAAAGTTTGATGATGAAAGAGAAATACTAAGAAAAGTTATTCAGATTCTAAAAGAGAGAGATTTATAACCAAATTACCTCTCCATTCCCATCAACATAATGCCAGCGCTGTTTCCGCTCACCTTTACGTGGATGAGTTTTGAAGAACTCAACATTATCCTCAGCCATGGAGGTAGCTCCAAGGCAATGGAATAAACAAATATTCCCCTTCAAGAAGATATCAAAGTGTGGTGGATGTGGCGGAAGTGTGACTGCCGAGATAAAGTACAGAAGGCAGAAGAATGGCAAAATAAATACTCACATCTACTATCATTGCAATAGGATAAGAGATTATGACTGTAAGGAACCGTACATCACAGAAACAGAGTTAATCAAACAATTAACAACGCTACTGCCAGAGATCAAGATAGATACAGAATTTATGTGGCAAAGATTTGAAGATGATATCAAACGACTAAACCATCTGAGAGGAGTAATGAATCAAGGAGCTAATGAAATTAGACTTACACCGCACAATACCCAAAAGAGTAAAACTGAAATTACTGAAGAAGAAAATCAAATGCTCCGACAATACTTAGTACATATACTTCAATACGGTACGCCTGAAGAAAGGAAGAATATTTTAGGCGGTATCAAATCTAAATTCGAACTATCAGACAGGAGGCTACTTTTACGATAGCAACGAGCCAATCCTTTTTCTTCCTGCCGAAGTTGGCTCGTACAACTGTCCACTTGTATTTCTAACAAGACCTACATTCATGAGTTCATCTAGAGCTTCACAATAATCAGTAGAGTTTTCCGTAAAATCTCGATTCCCAGCCCTAACGAATTCTCCCCTTTGATCAGTCGATAGTAGATATATTGTGTTATGGTCTTCACTATCCATTTCCATTAGTATTTCAGTAGCTTGTTTAGATAATTTGGTGAAAGGGTTTTTACCTATTAGGATATAGGTATCCATTAAGTTGAGATGGTTGTCGTCTACACTAACTTTCCATCCTTCTCCCTGGGCTTCGTATTCATAAATATATGTCTCTCCGTTGGTTAGAGTAACTAAAGCATGAAGATTACCGTTACGATCATATATTGATTTCAAGAGAATTTCTTGATTTTCCGCATCCTCAATAAAATAGTTTGCAACAAGATCTGTATCTGTTCTAACAATTTTCTGAAATTTTGTTCCTCTACCTATTGGTTGCTCCTTACTGTCTAGAAATGTAAATTTTGCTACAGATGAAGGCGATGAAGTAGTTAACTTACCAAAAACTGACCCTTTTGGATTACTAACCCTGTAATTACTTGTCATCCTAAAATCGATATCCGGTGGGTTAGAGGATGAGTTATTCTGAATGAAAGTATTATTTGTTGTATGCTTTGCATTGTTTTCACCTTGGATTACGTCTCCCGAAATACTCATATCTCCATTAGATGAAACATTCATTTCTGCTCTTTTAGGCTTGAGTAAACCAATTAACCATTTAAATAGACCTGATATCCAGCCTAGAATTATGGTTACCACAAAAATGACAACTGCTACAACTCCTTGATTATTGTTTAACCAATCTACTATGTTTTCCATAACTTCATTATACTTCGTTGCCTAATTTTACTGCAAAATCTTTAAACAGAAACAGGACTGCAACGGATATATAGGCACCAGAAACGCAAGCCCAGCAACAAAAAAGCTTAGAACCACAGAGTTGTAAATTTCATCAGTTTTGGGGAAATTTTAGGAAATTTCAGTGACTTTAGGGTTTTGAGAAAATTTGGGGCTGATTTAGCAAGCCATACAAGGGTTTCTAGCGTCGAGAAACGGGTCTTATCAGAACATAACAAAAATGGCGGAGAGGCCGGGATTCGAACCCGGGAAGGATTTTACTCCTTGCCTCGTTAGCAGTGAGGTACTTTCGGCCACTCAGTCACCTCTCCATTTAAAACTTACCCCTTGATTATAACAAAAGAAATAATATCTTCAAAACGGATTTACAAAAGATATACACATCGATTAGTTTTTGTGTTAAATTTAATATAATTGAATGGAATTGTAATAAATTTTAGTCTGCCCTATTGAAAAAAGGATTTAATTTTCTAAAACCTCAGGTTGAAGCCCCTTCACAGTGGTCAGCTATTTACGATTGGATTACAGGGACGGCTAAGGCTGTCCTAATTGTTTTTGAGGTGGCAGTGATTCTTGCTCTAGTAATAAGAATAATTGTTGATGTCCAAGGTAAAAATATCGATCAGCAGATTGAAACGCTCGAATCAATAATGGCACAAAGGAGCTTCGAGGAAGAAAAATATCGATTACTCCAACAAAAAACCTTGGGATATTCAACTATTTGGACTAGAGGCCAAATCTATAGTGAAGTATATAATCAGATCAACGAATTCTTGCCTCAATCAAGTGTAAAATTTGATGTGTCAATTATCGGCTCAAAGATTAGTATTTCTGGTAAGGCTACCAATATTGATATTGATACAATGGAAAAGGGCTTAAAAGAATCTCCCCTTTTTAAAGATACGAAGTTAACAATACTTGAAAAATCTTCATCCGAAGCAAACCAGTTATCGACCTATTCTTTTACAAGCACAATAACCAATCCTAGATTTAAAGTGTTAAGCGATCCGAATACTGTAATTGTTACACCAACTCCAATAGTTAAAACAAATTAAAATATGGCTTTTACAACTAATTACAAACTGGCAAATATATTCAATTCAAAAAAGACTAGTTCTTTTACTACTGGTGGATTGACCATTCTAATGATCGTATTGATGTTGGTTCTCGCAATTTTGCCTGCTTACAAATCAATAACCGATCAATTAAAGAACAATGAAACAAAAACAAAATATTTGAGCGACCTTAAACAAAAAAGGATTGCTATGGACTCTCTTAGCGAAGAGTTCTTAGAGAACAAAAATCTAATATCTTTATATCAAAAATACAACGGCACAAAGCCAAATACAGAATTGCTTTTAGCTAATTTCGCAAAAATCTGTGAAAAAGAAAGTTGTAAATTGGTTTCGGTTAGTTTTGATCCTGTTCAAGAGACAAAAGATGAAGAGATATTAGCAATCCCCGGGGTTGTGACTAATCCCGTTAAAATCTCTATGATAGGAACTATCGAACAATTGGATAATGTATTAAGCGACCTTGAGGATTTCGCAATCCCATTAAACATTTTAGATGTTAAATATTCTCATTATCTAGAAAAGACCGGAACAACAGTACAAGAAGAGAAATCAGTGATTGAAGATCCTAGGTTTGAACTTCAAATTATATTAGAATACTATCTTTGGAGCGAATAAATTATGAATAGAACTTGGACTTTTTTTATGGGGATAGCAATTTTTGTGATGCTATCAATGTTTGTTTACGAATTATATGTTTCTGTTTCTGGAGGAAATGTTACTTTTAATAAGACTGTTACACATATTGAAAGCTCTCTGGGATCTTCAAACCTATTAACATTTATGGACAAATATCAAAATTTGACGATTAAGACGGAAGAACTTGACGATAAATAATCTTGTTATACAATCTACCTATATATATTAAATTCTTATTATCTACTAATGGATTACATTGCAAATCTAAAAAAATCTTTAAAGCTTGTTTGGGAAAATAAATTTTTATGGATTCTAGGCTTTATAGCTTCTTTTGCTGTTGGGAACGGATCTGGATCAAGTGGATCCGGTTCTGACTTCAGCCGTTTATATAATTCTGATTTAACTAAAGGGACCCTCACGCCAACACCAACCCTAAAAGGTTTAGAGGGATTAACCTCTCAAGATCCAACAATATTTATAATTTTAATGATCTGTTTGGTCTTAGTATTTATAATAATTGGCTTAATTTTTACCTATTTAGGACATAGAGGACAAAGCGGCTTGATTCAATCTGCAGCATTACTAGATGATGGGCATACAAGTAATTTCAGTAAATCCTGGTCACTCGGTAGAAAAAAAGTATGGTCAATTTGGCTCCAAAAGGTAGTCTTGGGTTTACCAACTTTAATATTGATTTTTCCAATAGTCGTATTAGCTATATTTATAGCCTTTAGTTCGGAAACAAACAAATTTAATACCGATTCATTAGCTCCACTTTCAATACTTTTAATTGTTTTACTCTGTTGCTTTGGAATTATCGCCTTCATTTATGGAATATTAATGAGTATTTTGACTCCAATCACAATTAGGGAAATGATTTTTGAAAACAAGGGAATTATTGAGGGTATTAAAAGCGGTTTTGAATTATTTAAAAAGAATTTTAAGGATGTTTTAGTAAGCTTTCTATTGCAATTCGTGGCGACTATTCCTTATTCATTAGTCACTGGATTGATTCTCGTTGTATTGATAATTACAATAATGATTCCTGCTGTTTTTGCAGGGATAGCATTTCAATCCCCATGGGGGATTGTAGCACTGGTTTGTGGCGGGCTCGCTGTGATTTGGATTATTGGTTCAGTATTTTCTAGCGCTTTAATTGCCTTCCAAGAGACATATTGGACTATTGTATACAAAAAGTTAAAGAGATAAATGAAGTATGCATTCATTAGTTTTGTGCTTAGCATTTTCCTTGTATTTATAGGCATTTATATCACTAACAGCCTTACCCCTTTTGTAGAGGAAAATCTACTCGACTATGCAGAATCTCAAGAATTCCTAACCGATAACGAAGTAGTTAATAGCATTGAGACAATGATAGATAAAGGCATCATTTTCAGAATGTTAGACTGGAAAAATGTTACAGTTTTTCTACTAGTTTTTTGTGGGGCCTTTACTGCATTCTTTTCGTCTTTACATATCTTTTTTGATAAACTCTTTTTTAAGAAGTTTGAAGAATCGCCAAACTATTTTGCCGCAATCCGAAGAGGCCTTCTAATCTGCTTTGTGGTGGTTGGAATATTTTTTCTTCGACTAATTTTGAATCTTTATTGGTATAATGCAATTGCATTGGTTTTGCTCGCGGTTTTTATTGAAATATTTACTGCTGGCATTACTAAAAAATCAAAAATAATTGATACGAAATAGTAATTATGAAAAAGAAAGTATTAATCGGAGTAGCCTGGCCATATGTAAATGGAGATTTGCATCTTGGGCATCTTTCGGGTTATTTACTCCCTGCTGATATTTTTGCCCGCTATCAAAGACAAGTCGGGAATGATGTCTTAATGGTTTCTGGATCAGATTGCCATGGCACACCAATTACGGTAGCGGCAGACAAAGAAGCCAAATCTCCTAAAGAAATTGTTGATATTTATCATAAAAAAGATATCGATCTTTTTAAACAGTATTGCTTAAGTTTTAATATATATACTAAAACGACCACGGAAAATCATAAGAAGACTGTTCAGAATGTCTTTTTGGACCTGCTTAAACAAAGATTCATCGTAAAAGATGTTATGAAGCAATATTTTAGTGAAGTTGATAAAAAGTTTTTGCCTGATCGTTATGTTGAAGGCGAATGCCCGCATTGCGGAGCAAAAGAACAAAGGAGCGATCAATGCGAAGCCTGTGGAAGGTGGCTAAAAGATGGTGAATTAATTTCCCCGGTGAGTAAGCTAACTGGGTCCCCAGTCAGCCTTAAAGATACTGAACATTACTTTTTAGACTTTCCTAAATTAGAAAACAAATTAAAGGGATTTGTCGAATCAAGAAAAACCATTTGGAAGAGATGGGTATGGCAAGAGACCGATAGCTGGTTAAGCGAAGGACTCCAAAAACGAGCCATCACAAGAGATATGGATTGGGCTGTCGAACTCCCAATTGAAGAAATTAAAAAACTCCCTGAAGAATTTCAACTATCTGATTTTACTGGGAAGCATATTTATGTTTGGTTTGAAGCTGTAATCGGATACCTTTCTGGGGCAATTGAATGGTCAGACTTATCCACAAGCAATGCACAACCAAACGACGAAATCATTTATTCTAAATTAGGCAATGAGTCAACCGATTGGAAGGATTGGTGGTTAAATCCTGAGGCGAAAATATATAATTTTATGGGTCAGGACAATTTAGTTTTCCATACTCTAATGTGGCCCGGAATACTCGCTGCTTCAAGTAGTAGTTATACTCTCCCCTACAATGTAGTTGTAAATAAATTTATGAACTATGAGGGCAAGAAGTTTAGTAAAAGTAGGAACTGGACCATCGATTCAAAATTAGTTGCCGATCGCTACGGAGTTGATCTTATTCGTTACTACATCGCTTCGAATTTACCTGAAAACAAAGAAGCAAGCTTTACCTGGGAAGAATTTGTTGCAAGTGTAAACAATGAACTAGTCGCAAATCTAGGCAATTTGATAAATCGGACCTTAAAGTTTTTTGAAAGTAAATTCTCCGGGAAAATTGATTACCCACTTTGGCAAATCAATCCCGATGTTCAAAAAGAAATTGAATCAGTGTATTCCGAAATGTCTTTGCACTTAGACAAATGCGAATTCGTCCCCGCACTCGAACGATTAATGCAATTTACTCGCTTCGGTAACAAATTTTTTGATGAATCAAAAATATGGGAGGTTATTAAATCTGATCCTGATTCCGAAAAAGCCGTAGGACTAATGCTAGACGAACTCAATATTGTTTTTCAGCTAATTACATTAATGGAGCCATTCGTTCCAAATTCAGCAGTTAAATTATCATCAATGCTTTCAAAGCAAAAAGCGTTTAATTGGGGACCTGAATATTTAAACCAATTAAAACTAACCAAAACTGTTGAGATTATTTTTAATAAACTCGAACCTGAAAAGGTTCTGGCAGAAAGGGATGTTGTATGAATACCGTACCAACACCGGTTTTTGACCGGATCGAAACAACCCCCTCAATCCCACTCAATTTAACTATCCCGATTGCTGGAGACATATCTATTCGTGTTTTTGATAATATAGAAGGCCCATTTAAAGCGACAACGGTTAATATAGGAGAGTTTAGTATTTCCCTACAAAAACCTATAGAAATACTTTCCCCGGAACGAAATGCATCACCGAATATCTCAGATGTATTAAATGCGGTCATAGGTGAAATGATTGATCGTGTTGGAGAAAACGATCTAAGAGGAACTGTAAGTCACAGCCTTAGAAATGTGTCTCAAAAATTTTTAAATATAGTTTTTTATCAAAATTTTCCACTAAAAAGTGCAGAGGCAACAACAGAAGATAATGAAGTGTTTATCCCTACTAATTTTGAACAAAGAGCTCAAGCTTGTATTGAACAATTTAAAATTTATAATGCCCTTACTTCAACAATCGAAAATCATGGCCTGATTGAAAGTGAACAATTCATCAAAATGCTTAATACATTTGGAGAAGCAATTTCTTTATTCGGAAGTCGTCCAGAACGGGCATTGACAATTTCAATAACAAAAGACAACTCAATCGACGATAAAGGTGTTAAGTATAGCCCCGAGCTTGCTTTCCATATACTAGAAACCATACGGAATTCGGCTAAACCAGAAGTGAGGGCTTCTCATATTGATATTGGGATAAAGATGAAAGACCATGAAAGTTTTGAGTTTACTGTATCAGATAATGGTGTAGGCTTCGATGATACAATTGTGCAAAAATTCGGACAGGAGGGAAATACTAAAACCTCTGGAGGTACAGGACTAGGATTATATCAACTTTTAGAATTTTTAAGACAAAAAGGGGGCCATCTAGAAGTGAACACTTCAAATGTTAATAATGCATATATTATTCGCTTTAGAAATGACCTAGAAATTTTATCCATCACGAAAAATTCACCACCCCTTACTGGTACCTCGGTTAATATTACAATACCATGCTCAAGCTTGCAGACATAATAAAAAAGGGAATATTATTTGATTCGCATTCGCATTTTTCGGATATTTCAATAAGTCATGATGAAATTTTAAGAGAATGCGAAAGTACAGGCGTGGAATATATCGTTGATGTTTCAACCGATTCAAAATCTCTTACAAAAGTACTTGGAACAAAGGCGAGTTACAAAGATAAGATATTGGTGGCGGTGGGAGTGCATCCTGAAGTTTTAATTCCAAATACTTGTGTAGAATCTGACATTAAAACTAATTTAGACTTCGAAGAAGAAGTAAGAGTTTTAAAAGATTTCTTTGGTTTTAGCGATGAAAATAAGGTAGATTCGGCCGATTTGGTAGGTGAATGTGGACTTGACTATTTTCAATTAGACAGACTTGGACTAAATCCAAGCGAAAGAGCTCAGAATATTGAGAGGCAAAAACACCTTTTCAAACTTCATCTTGAGATTGCTTCTCAAAAGAACTTGCCAATAACCATTCATTCAAGGGCATCGGAATCTGATACTTTGAAAATGCTTGAAAATTACTTGGATAAAATTCCATTAATAATCCTGCACAGTTTTACGGGGACAGTTGAGGAGGCTCAAAAAGCCCGAGAGATGGGTATATATCTTGGAATAAATGGAATTATCACATACAAATCGGCCGAAAATGTCCGTTTAATAGTAAAAACTTTACTAAAAGGAAGAGAAATAAATACTCCAAAAGATTTGTATAACAATGGATTCCTTTTAGAAACCGACTCTCCTCTTTTAATGCCAAGAAATATAAAAACAAAAGAAACACAAAATACCCCTGCAAAAATTAAAAATATTTGGGATTTTGTATATAATCTACTTAATGAGGAAAAGAATCCTAAAACCGGTATTTAAAATACTACTCTATTCAGTTTCTATTGCGTTTATCTGTGGATGTATATCTTTAATCTTATTGCAGATCAACCTACCATCCAAAGAAGATAAGACCAACATCGATTATCCGGATGTGTTTGCTGACAATATAAGTTTGCATGAATTTGAATTTTACGAACAGTTTCAAGTTTCTTCAGCTGAGAACTTTAATACTCAATACGATGTCACACCAAAGGCCCAGAAGCAAGGTACGGTAAGGATACCGGTATTAACCTATCATCATGTTGCACCGGTTCCCAACAATAGTGGGCGCGACTATTTTGTTTCGCCTGAGATTTTTGAAGAGCAACTCGCTTATCTTTCCGAAAAAGGATATCAAACACTTACCCCGCAGGAGTTTTATGACATTTTAGCTAGCGGTAAAAACCCAATTCAAAAATCAGTTCTTCTTACTTTTGATGATGGAAATTTTGATAATTATAAATATGCATTCCCCTTATTGAAAAAATATCATATGACAGGGACTTTTTATGTTCCTTCGCATCGTAGTGGGATTAAATCTAGCCAGTTAAAGGAAATGGCCGATGCCGGAATGGTAATTGATCCACATGGAAAAACACATATGATGCTTAAAAATGTCACTAATTCTGACTCTCTTTACCAAGAACTTGTGGTTAGTAAAAATACATTGCAAAATCTTACAGGTAAAAAAGTGGTTTCGTTTTGCTATCCTGGATGCGAATACAATGGCTCAGTTACAAGCACACTCGCCTCAAATGGATATTTGGTCGCTTTTAGCTGCGGAATGAGTATTGATCATAAACTTGGCTCTAGATTTGTTCTTTCAAGGATGCATGTTTACGATAAAATGGATCACTTCAAAAGCATCCTATCAGGAATTGGATATTACCCATATTAATTATTGAGGCCAAGATTCATACATTATTGTCTTTGATTCACCAGTGCATCTAGGAAGTTCTTGCCAAACCTTTTCAGTAATGAAAGGAATAAATGGGTGTAATAGTTTTAAATAAGTCTTTAATAGATATTGTAGAGTCCATTTGGCACTTGCCATTGATTTTTGTTCCTCCAGAGAAGTATTTATTGGATTACCCTCTTTATCTTTTGAATATATCCTTGGCTTTACTTGCTCAAGATATTGATCGCAAAAACTATGCCAAAATTCCTGATACAATTCGTCTGAAGCCAATCCTAGTCTGAATTTATTGATTTGTTCTTTAATCCTCTTTGATAAGTTTGATAGCTTTGTTATTTCTTGTTGATCAAGGGGATCAATTTCCGGTTTGTTATTAGGATCTATATCATTAGTAAATCCTAAAACAAATTTACTGGCATTCCAGATCTTATTCAAAAATCTTTTGTAACCCTCTAATTTGTCGTAACTGACAGGATATCCAGCACCAGCTTTATTCCCAACTAAGTATAAAAGCCTTAATGAATCGGCGCCATACTTATCAATTAGAGTATCGGGCGAAATCACATTATTCTTAGATTTAGCCATTTTTTGGCCATCCGGCGCCTTCACTAGTCCATGCAAATACACATCTTTGAAAGGAATCTTCCCTTCGTGGTATAGGCCCAACATTATCATTCTACTAACCCATAGCTCAAGGATATCGTAACCTGTTTCCATTATTGCTGTTGGATAGAATGTATCCATGAGGTGATTGGCGGTTAAAGTTGCATAAGGCCATTGGCCAGAACTAAACCATGTATCAAATACATCTTCGTCTTGGATCCAACCTTCGCCTGGAGATTCTAATTGAACCATTGCTAGGCCTTTGTTAACAGCATCATTAATATCGGTTACATTCACTCCATTGATGCTCTCAATGATTTGTCCGTTTTCATCAACAGATTCGATGAGTTCACCCTTATACCAAACCGGTATTCTATATCCCCACCAAAGAGACCTTGAAACTGGCCAATCGCGAAGATTATTCATCCATAACAGGTATTTTTTAGTCATGTATGCAGGGTGAATGACAACTTCTCCGGATTCAACTGCTTTGATTGCAGGGCCTTTTAGTTTTTCAACATCCAAAAACCATTGTGAAGACATAATTTGTTCAATAATTGCTTTAGACCTTTCCCCAATCATTATCGACTGTTGGATCTTTTCCGTCTTTACAACTAGGTCGCCTAAGTCTTGAATTACAATTTTCCTACACTCTTCTGTTTTGATCCCGATATATTTTTCCGGAATAGGACCGGCCATTTTGGCTTTTTTATCTATGACATTTACATATCCAACCTTTTTATCAGGATGAGATTCGTTCCACTCATTACACATGACATAATCATCATAAGAATGAGCAGGAGTAAGTTTTACTGCTCCGGTTCCGAATTCCTTGTCGACTCTAGTCGAAGTAATGAACCTTATTTCACGATTAATAATAGGAAGAATTGCCTTCTTTTCTAAAAGTGAAGTAAACCTTGTATCGGTAGGATTAACAGTTATTGCGGTATCACCAAGCATTGTTTCTGCTCTTGTTGTTGCGACAGTAACATAATCGGTCTCTTCTAAATCTTGGAGTTCAATTGCGATCATACCATTTTTATTGATCTTTTCGGCATAACCTTCGGCAAGAGAATCATACATCTGATAAAGCTTTTCATAAGATTCAGGTTTTCCTGATCCTGTTTTGATCCAATCATTTTCAATTAGTGCCTCGTTAAGGTCTTTAAAAGTCCTTACTGCCTTAACTTTTTTGTATACATGATGAACTTTTTCACCACTCTTTTCTACGCAAACAATAAGATCACCTTCAGAAATATCGCCAAAATATCTATTTGGTTCTTCAGGATTTAAAGCACGAGTTTCTATTGTCTTAATATTTTCTTTTATGCTTTTAAGAGTATTCTCGTTATAGAAAGACAAGTACCAGGCTCGTTTGTGAATAATTGGATACTTTACATAAACCAAATCGCTTTCACGATCAAGTCTTTCGGTATCAATATCGGCAAGAGTAGTCTGAGCTTTAGGGTCCCAATTAACTATTCGGACACCTTTGTAAACCATGCCGTCTTTGAACATTTTCATAAAAGTCCCAAGGACTGTGTCAACAATTTTAGGATCAAGGGTAAAAAGGTTTCTATCGAAATCCGAACTTAAGCCAATTCTTTGTTCATCAGCCATAATATTTGGCATCATCTCAACAAAGTGGTCATAAGCCTTTTTGTAAAAAGCCTCTCGACCAAGAGCATATTTTGATTTCCCTTCTTTTTGATAAAAGATTTTTTCAAGAACTACCTCGCCTTGGATTCCAGCATGGTCTTTACCGGGCTGCCCTAGGACCTTCTTACCAAGCATTCTATTGAATCTTAAAAAAACATCTTGATATGCATAACCTGATACATTCCCGATATGTGGCCGCATATATGCATTTGGAGGAGGGTTAACAATACAAAACGATTCTCTTTCATCTGCCTTCATTTCTTCTTCACTCAAAAGCCCCTTTAGGGAGTGGTATTCAGGTTTAAAGAATTTATTATCTAACCAATATCGGATAATGTCTTTCTCAATGTCTATTGGTGAATACGGTCCTTTGTTCAACATAATTGTACAATAATCAATTTATCAAGTAATTATATCATTTTTTAGGCACCAAACAATTCGGCCAACCCCATTAAATCAATAACTATTGGCATTAAGTTTTCACCTTTAATATGCCCTAGTCGGCCTTTTGCACACTCTTTTTCATTAAAGTGCTCTACATCATCGTCTCTAATATCACTTGCGAACATAGTAACTGGAACATCATCTGCACTATGCGCCTTCAAATTACATGGAGTTGAATGATCCGCAGTTATTACAATTAAAGCATCTTCAATTTTTAGTAGAGGCTCTATGGCTGAATCAATTTTCTCGATAAACTTCACCTTGCCTTCGTAATCTCCATCTTCTCCAAGAGTGTCAGCTCCTTTAAAGTGAACAAAAAAGAAATCATATTTATTATAAAGCTCAATTAACTTCGTGATCTTTGTTGTCAGGTCAGAATCCGGCTTCCCAGTAGCGCCAATAACTTCGGGAGTGTCCATCCCAATCAATTTCGCTATACCTTTGTAAAGTCCACCACCAGCTAGACATACAGCATTTAGTCCATACTTGTCTTTGAATGATTTTAATTGTGGAGTTATGCCCGCACCTCTTACTAGGAAATAGTTTGCAGGAAGTTTCCCCTGTTTTTCTCTTTCAATATTCATTGGAAGTTTTTTTAGAACATCAAATGACATTTTCAGGAATTTTTCTAAAACTTGGCATGTGAATTTAGCTTCGGCTGATTCATCAAGTGGTTCGGGCAAATGCACCTTGACGCCTTCTTTATGAGGATCGCAATCCCTAATCTTTGAACTTAATCCTTTGCCTCGCATAATGAAGCCAACACGATGTCCTACTGCCTTTTTCAGAATGAACTCAACACCATCGATTTTGGTATGATTCAAGGCTTTGATAATTTCTTCTGTATCATCAATCCTACCGGCTCTTCTGTCTATTACATTCAATTCATCGTCAACTGTCCCCATATTTGCTCTAAAAGAGATGTCACCCGGAAGCATTTCCATTCCAACACCTGCGCATTCAAAAGGGCCTCTGCCAGTGTAATAGACATCGGGATCGTATCCTAATAAAGCCAGATGTGCTGTATCGCTACCCGGTCTCACCCCAATATCAACTGTATTCATAGCACCAGAAATACCCATCTGAGCCAATTTATCTAAGTTTGGAGTTTTTGCGAATTCGAGAGGAGTTTTTCTTCCTAACTCTTTAACTGGCCTATCACCTAGACCATCACAAATTATCAAGATCGTTTTTTTCATTCTTTGGAAAAAATTAAATTATATTAAATATACTAAGCCATGAACATTTTAACAGAACTTACAAACTTTTTATTAGATTTAATTTTTCCAAAAAACTGCTTTTTTTGTTCAAAATTTGGTTCATATATATGTAAGGACTGTGAGCAAAAACGCTTTTTACATTTCAAAAAAAGGAAATGCCATGTCTGCCATGGTGAACTTAGGAGTTCTACACAATTTATCCACAACATTTGCAGAAAGAATACCCACTTGGATGGCGTGTTTACCTCATATATATTAAACAACGATCTTAAAAAACTTATCTATGCAATAAAATACAAATTTGAAAGTGAAGTATTGGTAGATCTCGGCCCCTTTTACAAATTAACAATTGGGAATATTCCAATCAAATATGACCTTATCTCTTTTGTCCCCTTAGATAAATATCGAAGGAATTGGAGAGATTTTAATCAAGCAGAAATTATTGCCAAGAAAATCTCATGGAAAGCCCTGCCAATCCTTACCAAAACAAAAAAGACTATTCAGCAAGCAAAGTTAAATAAAAAAGAAAGGCACAAAAACTTGAGCGGCTCAATTAAAGTAATATCACCCAATTTGGTTAAGGGGAAAACCATCTTGCTTTGTGATGATGTTTATACTACTGGCTCAACATTAGAACTATGTGCTTCAATACTAAAATCTGCTGGTGCAAAAAGGGTTTATGCGTTTACTTTAGCTATCGATGAACTACCTGCCGACATCCCTTCTCAAATTGAATGATGTTTCAAAAGATAGTATCCTGATATTGATTATTTAAAATAGATTATGAACGACAAATATTATCGAGATATTAAGAAGTTTCCACTACAATTCTCAAAAGGACTAGAACTTGCCGGAGGGACTAAGGTTGATGGCGATTTTGACCGAATAATTCTTTGTGGAATGGGTGGAAGCTCATTTTTCGTTCATCTGATCAATGATCTTTTGGCCCAGTTACCTGAAGTAAAGTTCAAAGTGGAAGCTGTTAAAGATTATTCTTTGCCAAAAAATTCTGATTCAAATGCTCTATATATTTTATCCTCAGTTTCTGGAAATACCGAAGAAGTTCTATCCTGTTTTGATCAAGTTGAAGCAAGGGGTTATAGATGTTTTGTTTTAACTGCCGGAGGCGAACTCCTAAATAGGGCAAATTCAAAAAAAATCCCAACAGTTGTTGTCCCTCTTGATACCCAGCCTCGCCTTTTAACCGGATATTTAATAGCTGTTCTGCTTAAAGTATTAGTAAATAGCGCTTTATTAGATTACGATTTCGATTTTCTGACTGAAATATTTTCAAAACTCGACGAAAATCTTGATGAGCAATATGCAAAAGACCTGGCCAAAGATCTGTTTAACAGTGTGCCAATAGTTATTGGATCTGAAAATAATTCATCTGCTGCACTTTTTACTAAGATTAAATTCAATGAGAATTCAAAGATCCCAAGCTATTGGAATATCTTTCCAGAAATAAATCATAACGAAATGGTCGGCTATACAAATATGTTGCTTCCTGCCCATTTTTTAATTCTAAAAAGTAAATTCAGTCACCCAAGAATCCATAAACGAATTGAAGTTTTCAAAACTCTATTTCAAAGTAAAGGGAATAAAGTAACTGTAATTGAATTAAAGGGTGACAGCGTCCCCGCTGAAATATTTAACATGCACTACCTCGCCGATCATATAACTTACTACCTCGCAAACGAATACAACATAGACCCAGAGCCCGTAGCAATGGTTGAAGAGTTTAAGGGGTTACTCAATAGATAGTTTATTTCAGGATTAAAGCTTTTGTACTGGATCATATACAGGGCATTGTTTTTTCCTACCAATTTGGCAATTGGCACATCTAGCCCCAGCCAATAAAGTTAACTCATTTAAAAAGTAAACATTTACGGGATCGTCCACTAGAAGTTCGCATCCTTTTGGCGCTTCAACTATATATGTTCTTTCTGGGTTAATATAGCCTTTTTGAGTTTTTGGTGCTAATTTTGAATTAGTATAAAATCTATCTGGGTTTTGGATAATTTGACCAATAGCCACCACAGCTTCATTTGGTAAAAGAATGACTTCGGTTCCGCCTCTTTGATGTTCAACCCCAACCACCTTACAACCTACACCATCAGGCATTTCTTATCCATAAGAATTATTCTATGCAGCAATCAACAGCTTTTTTAACTAAGTCTCCGAGTTTACTGAAAAGATTTTTATTTTCAGGCTTTTCGGATTCTTTCGATTTTAATTCGGCTTTTGATGCTGTGGGAGCAGTATCCTTAATTATATCATGCTTATTTAAAGCTTGTGAAGGGATTTTCTTGACATCTGAGACATCGATTAAGTTTAGGTTAAGACCCCAGAAGAGTGAGTATAGTTCATAAGAGTTCTTGAAAATTTCCTCCGCTTCTTCCTTTTTACCTTGAGATTGTAGTTTGGTCCCGTATTCCATTACACGCATACTGGCTGCTAATAGATGTTTTGAGATGCACCATACTTCGCCTTCGTAATCTTTGATTATTCTCTTTAATAGATTTTTTCGCATCTCGCGGATCTGCATAAGAATATCATAGTATTTGTTGTCGCCTGTTTTTGCGCCGGTAAAGAAGAAATGCTCTTCCATGCTAATTAAATTCATTATGGCAATTGAAAGATCCTCATCTGCCGAAAGATCTTTTAAATTTTGTTTTTTTGCATCTAGGGCTTTTTTAATGAATTCGTCGATCTTGTCTGTTTTAATTGTTTGATCGGACATTTTAATAGACTAAAAAGTAGAAAATTAGACTTAATAAGATTAAAGTCGTTATTGGTATAACGACTTTTTGGAAAGGAAATAACACTTTTCCTCCAAATTTTGTTGAAAATTTATTGCTTAAAAACATTCCAAAGGTGAATCCTGCTGTCCCAAGTATCATTCCGAACAATACTTTATCTATGCCCCATAGCTTGTTGTATGGGCTTCCAATAGTTCCGCCGGTCATGAAAGGAATCACAACTAGACCATAAAAAAGAACAATCGTGACTATTTTATAAAACTTGAAATTCCATTTTCTTTTTTTCAACCATTCAATAGTCCAAAGAGATACCGAAAGGAGTAAGCCACCGATCCAGATCCCTGAGATTAAATCATCAATTCCTAGGTATTTTGCAAATCCTAAACCTGCTCCAACTGCTACAGTACACACCGGGCAAAAGGCTTTGGCTTTAACTACAAGTAAAAATGGCATAACTAAAGTTGTGGCAATAGCGATTATGGCTGGTTTATTAACTTCAGTTTTCTTGTTCGTTTTTTTGCCTTGAATAATATATCCAAAGACTACCAAGATTATCATCCCTAAACTCATTGCACCAATGAAAATTAATGTGTTCTTTCGAGCTTCTTCTATAGGAACTCCGGGATTAGCTACAGGCAATACTTTGTATTCTGTATTTTTAAGAGTATCAACAACTGCTAAAACATCGCCATCAGTATCGAGTTTTGCTAAGAAATCTTTAATTTGAGTTAGCCCTGAAACACATACATCATCAATAATTAAAATTGGCAATTCTGCATTTTCGTAAGTCTTATTACAATTTTGTAAATTTTTTCTATATAGGGCATCAGCGTCTTCTACATCACGAACTTCAATCCTTAAAATTTGTCTATTTTCGGGATTTCGAAAATCATCTTCAATTTTCATACACTCAGGGCAATCTCCGCTATAGAAAAGGAACCCTCTAAAGCGTAAAGCCGAAGCACTTGAAACTAAAACAAAGCACAAAAGAAGAAAAGAAAAAATTACTTTTTTCATAGATTATCTTAGAAAAATATTCTTAATTTTATCATAAATATTTTTAATACCTTTAATATTCTAAAGAAAATATTGATGGCTTGATGGTATAATAAAGGGAATTCCAATTAAAAAATGATTAAAACGGCGTTACAAATTAAAACGATCGGAACCATCCTTAGGGAAAAAAGGATTGAGCTGAAGCTCGAAATCAAGCAGATATCCGAGATTATCAAGATCCGATCTGACTATTTAATTGCATTAGAAGAAGGTAATTACAAAGTTTTTCCATCTGAAGTCTACCTAAAAGGCTTTTTAAAAAATTATGCAAAATATTTGGGGGTAGGAACCGAAAAAGCCCTCGCTCTCTATCGCAGAGAAAATGAAAAGAAAGAGACTCCCAATATTATGACGAACTCAAATAGTAAAAACACGCCGCCAAAGCCATTTATGCTAACACCAAATAAGGTTATTACTATGATTGCAGCCATTGCTATTTTCGTGATCATCGCTTACCTGGCAAGTTATGCAGGAAAAGTTCTGAAAAAGCCCGATCTTAAACTTACTTCCCCGGTTGCTTATAGCGAAGAAGGCTCTGTAAACTACAAAACTGATGCTAATTTTATTGAGCTTGCCGGGACAACTGAAATTGGATCAAAACTTACGATCAACGAAACAGAACTCAAACTAAATAATTTTGAAAAGTTTACTAAAGAATTCCCATTAATAGATGGGCCGAATTCCTTTGTATTAACTGCCGAAAGCCAATTTGGGAGAACAAAAACCATCACTTTAAATATTCAAAAAGAAGCTTCTGCAATAATTACTCCTACCCCAACAAACATCGTCAAACAAATGGATCTTTCTATCGAAATTGTTGACAAAGATACCCAACTCACTGTATTTATAGATGACGAAAAGCGAACCGAAAGGTTATACAAGGTTGGTTCAACTTTAGAATTTACAGCTGTTAAAAAAATTGAAATCCGATGCTCAAAACAAACTTCTTTGAAAGTTAAAATTAATTCCTCAGATGAAAAAGTTGAATCAGTAATATCAACTTGGGAACTTATCGATGGAATAGTAACTAAAAAATAATGTTCAACAACCTAACAAAAAAAGAAAAAGAGATCCTTGAATTTATCACCATTTCAAATCAAATGCGTGGATTCCCCCCTTCTATGAAAGATATCATGGAACACTTTAGGCTTAGAGCCGTTTCAACAGTTCACGAACATATTCATAATTTAAGAAAAAAGGGATACCTAGTTAGGGACAAGAACGGATCAAGGTCAATTAAAGTTGTTAATATGGATCTTGGAGAGCATGAATTTATGGAAATCCCCATAGTTTTTGAGCTGAATGCAAATTCCCTATTAGTTAAATGCGGAGTATTAAAATCAGTTTTATTACACAAATCGAATTTAAAAGGAAAGGGCAAATATACAGCAATAAAAATCGGATCTGATAACTATATTGAACAAGGAATTCTTGAAAACGATATAATCATAATTAAAGAGGCTGATAAATTAGCATTTAACACTAAGGCTGTGGTCAGCGTAGGAGGTAAAACCTGCTTAGGAGAAATAATTGAAAATAAACAATTGCCGGTATTTAAAAAATTCTACCAAGGATCGGCAATAGTAATTAATTTTGAGATTAAAGGGCAAATTGTTTCTTTAATCCGAAATTTCTAAATCTTAATCTTCTTGATCCCAATATTTTAGTTTAAATTCTTTAGGGACCTCGTCTATCCCTCCTTTATTAAAAGGATTACAGCGAACTATTCGAATTATTCCGAGTAAGCTACCTTTTATGACTCCAAATTTTTCAATAGATTGATATGTAAATTCAGAACAACTTGGATGGAACCTGCATGCCCTTATTACTCTTGGATTTGCCCAGAAACTGTGATCAAATGAAAATAGTTTTTGATAGATTCTGATTAGGAATAAAACGATTTTTGACATAATTAAAATTTTCTTATAAAAACGCTTGCAATCTTGTCCACATTTTTGTATCTTATTGTGTATAAGAATCCTCCCCAAAAATACCGGACCTTTTAAGGTAAAGCTATTATCGTCTAGCTTGTAGATTCTATTGCCTAATTATATCTTAAAATCATTCAAAATGGATATTAATGCAATTTGGAAAGTCACACTCGCGCAAATAGAAGTTAAATTAGATTCCACTGCTCAATACAAAACTTGGTTTAAAGATACAAAATTAGTTGAAATCACGGGCGGGAAAGCCGCAATTGGTGTTAAGAATTCTTACGCTCTGGATTGGCTTCATGACCATCATCACATGCTTATCCGCGAAACTTTATCCTATGTTTATGGCAAACCACTCGAACCTTTCTATATTATTGATAAATCGCTAGTAAACAATCCTACACCGAAGATTGATCAATCCGAAGTCGAAAAGACATCCCCGATGATTGGATACATTGCAAATGATGGAAAGAATCCAAATTTATCCTTAAGTTTAAGGCGTTCAAATCTCAAAGAGGACTTTAGTTTTGGCACATATATCGTAGGTGGGTCAAATAAGATGGCACATGCCGCAGCCCTCGGGGTAGCAAAAAAACCGGGAGAAATGTACAATCCCCTTTTTATTTATGGACGAACAGGTGTTGGAAAAACTCATCTTGGACAAGCAGTAGCAAGGCAAATTTTAGAAGATAATTACACAAAGAAAATTTTATACATTCCTTCTGAAGGCTTTCTAAATGACATGGTCAAATCGATAAAATCAGGGAAGAACCTTGAGTTTAGAGCAAAATATAGAAGTCTTGACCTCTTAATCATCGACGACATCCAATTTATTTCAAAATGGCAAGAAACCCAGAACGAGTTCTTTAATACATTTAATGTACTCCACAACGATAAAAAACAGGTCATTTTGATATCAGATCGACCCCCTCATGAAATCTCGGGAATTGAAGAAAGACTTCGTTCAAGATTCCAAGGAGGAATTACAGTCGATGTCGGAACACCAGATTACGAAATGCGTTTAGCTATCATTCAAAAGAAAGCCAACAAACTTGGGCTTACTATTAATCCAAAAGTATTTGAATACATTGCAAAATTAGTTGAGGATAATATCCGTGAACTTGAAGGAGCATTACAAAAAGTTGCCCTATATCAGTCCATGTTTGGACCGGATATTACTTACGAAGAAGTAGAAAAAATGCTCGGACGCGACAAAAAAAGCAGAAGGCTAAAAGTAAAAGTACCAATTATTCTAAAAATGATTTCAAAAGAATTTAACATTTCAGTTAAAGATCTTAAAAGCCAAAGTAGGACTTCGGACTTGGCTTTTGCAAGGCAAGTAGCAATGTTCATTTTGCGAGAAGATTTTGGTTTTAAACTTGATCAAGTTGCTCAATACCTTGACAGGAAAGACCATACAACAGTTCTTCATGCCGTAGACAAAATTAAAAGCAAGTTAATGATCGATGAGGGATTTAAAATTCAAATGGATCAGTTAAGAGAAAATATTTTAAGAGATAATGAACTTTAAAATTAATTTATCCCCAAAATGAATAATCAAAAAGGCATTGAGAACAAGATAATAAAAAGCTTAAAATGGTTTGCCAATAAATCTTTTCACTATCCAGATTTTTACCCACAATGCTCTATTTCGATATTATTCATTCCTATAATTAAGTTTTTTGATTGTCAAAAAAAAGTTATCCAAAAACTTCCCACCATGATTTTGAAAGAAATTAATAATCTAGGGCTATACTTTAAGAAGATTATCCACTTATCAACACACTATACTTATACTAATTCTATTTATTTATATATAATATAATATTATTACGAACTAACTATGAAGATCTCAGTACTCCAAGAAAACCTCGCAAAAGCTTTACTGTATGTAAATCGAGCAGTATCAGTTAGGCCAAATATACCAGTTTTAGCCAATGTCTTAATTGAAGCAGATAAAGGCAAGATAAAACTCTCGGCAACCAATCTGGAAGTAGGAATCGCCTTGTGGATAGGTGCAGAGGTAGCAGAACCTGGTAAACTTACAGTCTCTGCCAAACTTCTTACTGAATTTATTAATTCTTTAAAGAAGGGAAAAATCGATGCATATATTCAAGAACAAATGTTTGAGGTTAACTTTGTGGATAATACTGCACAGTTCTTCATCATACCAGCAGACGACTTTCCCAAGGTTCCACAAGCCGAAGGTGAAGTCCTTCTTGAAATAAATGCTTTTGAATTTGCTGACGCTATCTCAAAAACATCATTTTCAGCAGGGTTAGATGAATCCCGCCCTGTTCTAACGGGAGTTTTAATGGTAGCAAAAGAAAAATCTCTTACCCTTGTTGGAGTTGATGGTTTTAGACTTTCAAGAAAAATCATTGATCTAAACAAAGTAATTAAGCAAGATGAATTTAAGGAAATAGTTCCTGCTAAAAGTTTGATTGAAATTGAAAAATTAATTAGAGAAGTTGGTGATGATAAAACAATGGTTCAGGTTTACTACCTTGGAGCCAAGAATCAACTTCTATTTAAGATCGGGGATATCGAATTTTCTACAAGGCTTATCGAGGGGGAATTCCCTGATTATGAAAAAATCATTCCAAGCGAAAGCATAGTAAAATTTACAGTTAGCCGTGAAGAAATGGTTAATGTAATCAAAATAGCTTCAATTTTCGCAAGAAATGTCATCGGTAATAAAACAAGATTCAAAATAATCCCGGAAGATAAAAAATTAAGCTTATCTGCTAGTGTAATTGATATTGGTAAAAATGAAAGTAAACTAGATTTAATCGATGCCAGTGGTGAAGAATTCGAAACTGGTTACAATATTAAATTCCTTAACGATATGGTTAATGCTATCAAATCTAAAGAAATCAAATTTGAGAGCAAAGGAGCTCAATCTCCTGGAGTCTTTTTAGACCCCGATGATAAAAACTATATCCATATCATTATGCCCATGAGATTGGAATAATCTCGTAAATTAAATATTGTTTGATGAAAAAATACTTAGTAATACTATTCTTTTTCTTACTAAATTGTTTTTGGGTTATTCAAGATAATACGCTACCGGCAATTGGAGATGATGCCAGATGGTTAAGCGAAACTTCAAATCTTACCCAAATTGTTCAATCTGGGGACACTCAAGCAGTTTTTGATAAATGGCAGAACATGTTTATCAAAGACACAAACAGCTTCCCAAGGACTCCTCTATTTACAGTATTGTCTGTTCCAAGTTTTTTGTTATTTGGAGTTAATGAAAATGTAGCAATAATTACTAATGTTTTTGTTCTTGCCATTACCTCGTTACTACTAGTTTTTTTTGTTGAAGAACTATTCAAAAATAATTCGAATAAATCTAAGATCAGTCTATTTTCCATTCTGATCTTTAACCTAATGGCTGGGACTTATGGATTATCGAGGCTATACATGTCTGAGATCCTACAAACTGCTTTTGTTATTTTGATCAGTTTTATTTATTTAAAGAATAAAGATAAATTCTCATATAAAAGTTATTTGTTATTAGGTTTTTTGTGGGGATTAGCTTTCTTACTCAGATTTTTAATGCCAATGTATTTGATTATTCCGTCACTATTTTTCTTAAAATGGCAACTTAATCAAAAGAAGAAATTTTATGAATATGCTTTAGCAATAATTGTCTTCGCAATCCCATTTTTACTTACGACTTTGACTTGGTATGGACAAAATCTTACTACCTACATTGAATTTACAAAATATACTTCTTCTGGAGAATTAGCCGAAATTACTTCGCTAGGGCCGGTTTATTCTCCAATTACTTGGTTTAAATATTGGAAAGTTATAGGTCTATGGCATTTTGGATTACCGATACTTTTAATGGGTGGAGTTAGTTTGATAATTAATTATTTCAAAACTTCAAAAATCAAACTGTTATTTGCTTTTAAAGAACTAAATTTTTTGATTCTGTCCTTTTTACCGGCATTTATCTTAACTACATTAAGTGTTAATAAAACGGCAAGATATTTTTATCCTGTTGAATTTTTCATCGTAGTAATTATTGCTTACCTTGTCTTTCAAGTCTGGGCAAACAAAAGCAAAGTGTTCAAATTATTTGTACTATTTTTGTTTGCCCTTTCGTTCTATCCATTTATTGATTCAATTATTAAAGTTTTGCCTAATATCCCCTACACAAATTTTATGTATAGTAGTTCTGAATATCAGAGGATTGATATTGATGAGCAAAAGTATTCATTCATAATTGAAGAACTAAAAAAGTATCCATATCTAGAAAAAGACGAAATATATCTTGTTGCTGAAACCCCAGAAGTTAATGATGCGCAGATACTTTGGTATGCTTCTCTGAAAGGTGAAGAGATAAAAACTATTGGAGAATTCTCTTTATACACCACCCTTGATGAAGGGAAGGCAAAAATTGATAAGGCTGATATTGTAATCCTTCATGTTGGACTTTCTTTTGATGAAAAATATTTACAGAAATACCTTGATGCCCTCGAATATGTTAAATCAAATCCATCATTTGAACTGGTTTCTAATAAAGAATACACTGATTCCAGTTCCATTTTGATTTTTAAAAGAAAATAAATGAACAACATAGAAGTTAAATATGTAAATAAGGAGAATAAAGATGAATGGGATTCTTTTATAGAAAATTCTCGTTGGGGTGACATCCTTCAATTTTGGGAATGGGGTGAAACAAAGGCTAGTGAAAAATGGACACCTAAAAGGTTGGGTGTTTACAAAGATGGCGAACTAATACTTGCTGCTCAATGCTTGCTAAAAGAAGCAGGGGTTTTAGGGAAATATATATATATTCCTCATGGCCCAGTATTCCAAACGATCAATGGACTCAAAGAAGGGATTAAACCTTTAAAAGAAGCTCTGATTCAACTTGCCGAACAAGAGGAAGGATTTGCAATAGAAATTGAACCTAAAATTGGAGAACTTCCTGATGAATTACTTGAATCCCCCATTGTCTCTGAGAACCTTCAATATTTAATAGATCCGGCTGTTCTTAAGCTCTTTGAATCTCAAGGATTCCGTAAGTCTAAAAGGAATATGCAACCTAAATACAAACTTTATTATGATCTTGATAAATCAGAAGAGGAACTTCTTCAGACAATGAAAAAGAATACCAGATACAACATCAAATTAGCTGCAAAAAAAGGTGTTGTGATTAATGAATATTCGTTAGATGATAAAAAGATCGATCAAAAACTAGTCCAATTCTATGATTTGCTCCTAATAACTCAAGATCGAGCAAAAGGCTATCCGATAAGATCGTTTGAATATTTTAAAACCTTTATAAATAGTTTTAAAAATTTGAACAATGTCTCGCTTTTTGAAGCCAGTTATGAAGGTAAAACCATAGCAATAAATATAAGTCAAAGAACAAAATACTGGTCATCATCATTTTATGCAGCTTCTAATAGACTTTTCCCTGAAGTAAAAGCGACATATTTATTAAGATGGAAATCGATTTTGAAGGCAAAAGAGATGGGATCTAAGCTATATGATTTTTGGGGTATAGTCCCGGGATCAGACCAGCACAAAGGATATTCTGACAACAAGATGAGTTTCAATGGAGTAAGAATAGACACTTTTGGATTATTAAGCCTTCCATTGTCCCCTTCGAGATATTTTATATGGGACAAACTTTTGCCATTACGATCAAAATTCGGTAGATTAAAAATATAATAATAATTTATTCTCGATAGTTTATGGAAACTCTAAAACAGTATAAGCTGAACATCCTTCTTGTATTCACTTTGATCTTATCTATAGGGATAATTGGGGCAATTACATTAAGATGGTATGAATTCCAACAAAATATTGTTTCCCCCAATCAAAATGTTTCAAACAATCAAGACACAAATGTTACACCCACTCTCCCTTTTATAGAAGATCCGGGAACCGAACTCAATCTAGGTAATCGTATAGCAGGTACTGAAGAAACAATTGATGTTTATTCAACAAACACTGTTGTTCAAGATCAAGTCGAGCTCGTAAGACTATTCATTGAAAATGGCGAAGTGTTAAATGTTTCGTCAACACTAATGGCCTTCCCTGCTTGTTCAAATGAAAAAATGTTTACCCCAAACAGGGTTTGTCTTGATGTTGCAAAAACATCTCCAATGAATGTAAACGAGTTGATTGCAAAAATAACAATAAAGTGGGATGAAGACCAAGAAGGCAAGATCTGGAGAGAAAATTCAGCCGGGATTTATGTTACGGAGGATGTATTGGGTATAATAAATGTATCAAATAACGCATTAACTGATAACAACAATCAAAAATTTTTCGAAAAGTATGAATTTAGTTATTTTGATTCATTTCCTGTTCAATTAGTTGTAATGATAAGTGTAGCGGTCGCTACTATTTTAATAATATTTTTATTTGAAAAAAGCCAAAAAGGTAAAAATTTTAGTAAAATTTTTCGAATACTTGCCATTTTTAATCTCATTGGATTAACAATATTCTTAGGCAACTATATTAATACGCAGTATGTTTTACCCGAAAATGTTAGGGCTGAAATACCCTTAATTAATAGAAATGACATGGTTTCTCCTGTCTTGACGTTTAATTTATGGAACAAATTTGGCGCAGAATCGGGCTTTTGTTCAGCTGGATGGCCTCATGAAAATTTGTGCCATACTGGTGTTGATGTGGGTACCAAACAAAAAATTTATGCTGTTGGTAAAGGTAAAGTAGTTGTAGCAAGTAATGGATATAACGGGGGGTATGGAAATCATGTGATAATTCAACACAATACAACTTCTGGTACCCTTTATACAGTATATTGTCACTTTGAAGTAATATATGTTTCTAATGGTGATAATGTGGACGAAAATACTGCATTAGGTATGATGGGGTCTACTGGATATGCTGTAGGTGCCGATCCAACACATTTACATTTTGAATTAAGGAATAGCACTGATTACGCCTCTGCTACGTTCTATAATCCTATCGATATTTTTTATAGGCAAAGAGGCTCGGTACCTAATCCTGAGGAGCCTGAGGAACCTGAGGAACCTGAGGAACCTGAGGATCCTGAGGAGCCTGAGGAACCTGAGGAGCCTGAGGAGCCTGAGGACAATATAGTTTGTGGTGGAAAATGCTATTCAGATTCGCAATGCGCAAAGGGTAATAAGGTGAAAACGGTTGAGTGTGATGAATCTATTAATCCGAATAATAACAAATGTATTATTTTGACTTGCGATACTGGATATTATGTTGATGGCTGTACATGCAAATTAATTACAAACCCTTACAATCCAACTACTAGCACTACTTCCTCTCCCGTTCCTACTCAGGGACCAGGGAATACAATTGTTTGTGGTGCAATGGATTTTGATGGAAATAATAGAATTGATATAGCGGATTTAATAAATTTTGTTAATAAATATAATAAGAATTGTTCAGATATTTATAACGACTCTAAATATGGCGCATTGGATGCTAATCAAGATGGAAAAGTAAATTTTTATGACATTATCAAATTTAAGAGTTTTTATAACAAGGGAGTTCTCTTTTAATTAAGAACATTTGATTTAATAATTTATTAATAATAATATTAGTATTAATTGTATTTACCTTTTAAGAACATGATTAAAAAAATTTTAACAGCTTTATTAGTTGTCTCATTTTCGTTCGCTTCTATCTCAGATATTAAAGCCCTTAGCTTAAATCCTTCGGGGGGAAACAAAGCGGCTGGTGCCACCGAAACAATTAAACTTATAGCCAGTCCAGCTAGTACAACCGATGTTGTTGTAAGATTGAAGCTCCATCTTGAGAATGCTACAGTTGAAGATTTTTCAAGTTCACTAAGCGCTTTTGGTACATGCGAACCTAGTGGGGGTAACTTTACTAATACCGATCTTTGTGTCGATCTTGCCAAACTAGCTGGATCATATATTCAAAATGGAGAAGAAATTGGTTCCTTGCGTGTTAAATGGGGATCATCAGGTACTGCCACTATTACGAAATTATCTGGGACGGGCTACTATAATGACACAAATCTTGTAGAATCTTTGGGCGTTGCTGGAACCTATGTAATTGGCAATGTTCCTAATACTGCTCTAGAACTTCCTATCGACAGTAGAATCATATTTATCTTTTTAGGCCTCGCATCAATATATGCCGGGGTTAATTTAAAAACTATTAAAAGAAAATCACATGAAGACATTTAAAGTTAATGATTCTATGAGCCCCAAAAAAAACCTAAAACAAAAAGGTATAAGTGGCACGGCTTTTTTCTTACTTGTGTCGATATTTGTATTTGTGTCTGTCAGTTTAGGTTCTTTTTTCAGAGTAGCGACATTCCTTTATGATCAAGATATTGCTTTATTGAATAAGTTGGATACTGAAGAAACCTTATCTGCCCTACCGATTACCGGAACTCCTGATGATCAGTTTTTCCTAATGGCGTTAACAATCATCTTTGCGATAGCTATAACATTTGCAATTATGCTTAAACTTAGCAGAATGAAATTTAATGTTAAAGATGAGGTCGGAAAATCAAAGAAGTTTTCGATTAAAAATAATCCAGCATTATTTATTCTCTTTTCCTTATTAATACTAACCCTTATTGTTGGAACTGCTTTGGTAATAAAGCAGGGCTTGGAGGTAAGTACAATCCAATCGACTAAAACAGAATTCACAGATTTAAGTTTGGTTGAATTAAAAAACACAACTCGAACTCCAGGAACGATAGAATCCTTCTATATCACAGCAAATCCCAAAACTGAGTTTGACACTGTCGCAATGATCAAGCTCCAATTTTCTAATGTGAAAATTCTTAATGTTGAACCAAATTACTTTTTAACAATTGGCACCTGTGAAAACGGCGAAATGTATACTGAGGATAAAATCTGTGCAGATGTTTCGAATAAAGATAAATTCAAATATGGGGATAAATTATTAAAAGTCTCCGTTGAATGGGGCAATACAGGCGAATACGAAATAACTTCCCTTGCCGATAATGGTTATTACAATGGAAGTGAAGTTAGCAAAGACGACATTCTTGTCGCTTTTGATTCTCTTTCATTTTTACCATTAACCGGAGAAGAACAAGCCGAGCCATCATATTCAGAATCCTTAAATTCTCAAGAATCTATAACAACATTCTTATTAGTTGGTGTAGCATTCATTGGCATATTAATTTTATTAATTGTATTGATAAGGACTCACCCTGTTTTTAAAAAAGTAGCAGTATTCTACTCTATTGGGTTAATAATTATTTTAGGAGGGTCGGCAGTTTATATTAGTAATGAATTGCAAAAAGAGCAAGAAATTATCAATGCAGAAGCAAGTGATGCAGAAGGTTGGGGGAATTGCGATAAATATAATGAAATTTGCAAAAAAACTTCAAATTATCGGATAATAGACACTAATAATGTAGTCATCAAAGACAACCCGGGGAAAGCTAAAGATTGTCTAGATAGTACAATGACTATACAGAAAAAAAGTTCTAATGGAGAATGGTATGATGTACCAAATTTAACACCAGACAGCGAAATAGGTTTTCATTGTGTCAAGACCTATGATCCTATTTATGGAGAATCATACCAAGCTCATTGCAGACCTTGTGTTGATTGTCAGGATGCGGGCTTATTTTTATTTTGTAGCCCAGAAACGCCAACCGTTACTGTTACAGTAACCGATCTTCCAGATACGAGTGAATGGGAAGATTGTCCTTATCCTAATACTTGGAATTTCTGTGTTTGGGATTTATTACATTTTCCGAAAATAACTTATAAAATTTGTGGTGATAATCAAAAACTAACAGATAGGATAGCAGAATACAACGCCGCAAACCCAGATGATAAATTGATTTTACCAACAAATACAGCCTTGTATTGTAATAGGATTTCGGCTTTACCTCCTCAATGTAAAGTAGATTGTAATTATTGTAAAGATGAAAATTCTGGTGTTTTTATCCCCTACACTGTGAGTTGTAACCCACCTGTTACAGTTACACAATCCCCAAGCGCTATACCTAAAGATTATGAAAGTTGTTCAAGCCTTAATGCGATGTGTTCTGCTGCTATTAATGACTTCTTCGCTTGTGCTGAAAATAATCAATCAGTTTATTGTAATGGTGGGCAAGCATATTGCAAAGTTTGTCCTGGGGCCTGTTCAAATGAAACATATGAATGTGTAGATTCTGAAGAACCAACTCCAACAGATTCTCCAGTAACCACAGATGACCCTGAAGAGCCAACTGATGAGCCTAAACCAACAGACCCTCAGCCCACAGGAACGGATCCAACAACTCCCACCCAACCAACCAACCCAACTAATCCAACAACTCTCCCCCAACCAACCTCAACCATCATAGGTTCATATCAGTGTGGACAGAAGGGTTGTACAAAGGATAGCGATTGCGAAACTGGTAGTCCAGATTATGAGTGCGATGAAAAAGCTGATCCAACTCAAAATGTTTGTATTCGATTGTGTAAAGCAAACGAAACTAGAATTGATTCTTGTACCTGTAGCGGTGATCAAGAGACGGTTGTTTGCGGACCCATTGATACTAATGGAGATGGCCTTATAAACTATATTGATCTTGCTCCATTCGCTAAGATATATAACAAACATTGTTCGGATACTGCTATTGATTATGGTGTTTGCGGAGGAAAGGATACGAACAAAGATGGAGTGCTTAACTATGTCGATCTTGGTCATTTTGCTCTTAAATACTTTCCAAGATCTGCCAATTGTAATCTCTAATAAACAATTAAATATTAATCTTTTAACGATGTTTCAAAAATCGAGGTTGTATAAAGTGGCTGGGTTCCTAGCATTTTTACTCATAGCAATCTTTTCTGTAAGTTTAATTTTTATTCAAATGCTAAATGGAGGACTTATGGTGTCCCCCATTCGAGTTGAAAAAGATGCAGGATTAGAATTTGATAAGGACATAGTTTATCCTGGATCAACTACAAAAATCATTGTTAAAGCTGCTCCATCAGACTTAACCCAAACAGTCGCTGTAATCAGATACGAAGTAACTAATGCAGAAATTGTTTCTGTAACTGCATTAAAAAATATTGCAATGGGGACATGTGAAAATGGTGAAATGTTTACCAGCAATAAGATATGCGTGGATATCAGTGATGGGACTCCTCTACACGAAGGCGAAGAGCTATTATCAGTAGAACTCAAATGGGGAGAGGATGGTAATGCATATATCAAAGCTGGTGAGGATAACGGATATTACAATGGGCAGTATTTTGTTCCTGAAAAAGTTGCTAACTATTCAATTGATCAATCTATGCTTCCATTTACAGGTGACAACACGGATAATACTCAAAATTCACAACTTATTAATGGCATTGATAATTTTGTACTAATAGGAAGCTTCTTAACAATTATTGTAATTATTGTCATTTTGAAGTTATCAAAAAAAGATTAGGTGAAAGGAATAAATAAATTTGAAGTAAAAAATTGGCTCGTTTTTTTACTGGCTGTTCTTTTAATAGCCGGAGGTCTTTGGCTATCTCAAAACTATAATAAAATTGGATCTGTCTCTATACTTTCTGAAAGCTTTAACTTCCCAATTTATCTATTAGCTGGATTTTCAATACTTTTACTTGTTTTCTTTCTTTTTTTAGAAGTAAAAAAGGATGGAAATATTAGAAAAAATCTTGCAAAGCTATCTATCCCAATGGTCTTTTTAATGGCTTTCACAACGATATATATTGGCCAAAGCATTAAATACAGACAAGAAATCGAAGATGTTGAGGCTAAAATTAAAATCTTCTACCAGAGGTGCAATGAGGAGAAGTACAATTTAGCTTGTGAAAATGAAGAATACCCTGTTTTGCCAAATAGCTGTTGGAATGGTGAGGGGTCAAATATGTCATTTAATTGCTATCTTGATGGGCATTGCGCTTTATGTAAAGGCTGTAAAATTAATTCATTAGGATTGGCAGATTGCGAAACTGTTACCGAAGATGATATTGCAAACAATCTATGTCTAAAAAGTTCAAAGTATCGAGATGGAATTTTTTGCATCGATGGATACTCTGTTGAATGTAATGCATATACACAAAGTGTTAAAGTGGAATGTCCGAAAGGGTTTATTTGTAAAGAAGGTGGAGGATGTGTGAGGGAATCACAGCCTACGACAACCCCGATAACCGAACCCACAATCATTAACCCAACAGTGGTTAAACCCACATATGTTAATCCAACATACATTAAACCTTCGGGCCCTAAAGCTACCGGTACAATTAAGCCTATCGATATTACCCCTAAACTACTTGCATGTGGGCAAAAAGGATGTACTAATGACAATCAATGCGAGACGGGTTTGCCTAATTTTGAATGTGATCAAAAAGTTGATTCATCTCAAAATGTTTGCGTGAGAGTTTGTAAATCAAACCAAACCAGAATAGATGCCTGTACTTGTAGCGGTGATTTTGAGGGTATAACTTGTGGACCAATTGATGTTAATGGTGATTCGAAGCTTAATTATATCGACCTAGCTAGTTTTGCTCTATCGTATTTTAAAAAATGTAATGATTCACCCTATATTTCGGGAAGTGGCTGTGGAGGTAAGGATGTAAATGGAGATGGAATTATTAACTATATTGATCTTGGTTCTTTTGCAATAAGATACTTTCCAAGATCCCAAAATTGTTTAAAATAAAGTAAGATATATAATAATTAAAATATAAGAAATGGAAAAAAATTCGATTCTTGTTAAAGCCTTTTTTGTTTCGGCAACTCTTCTCATCTTGATGCTTTCATCCCTGCTCGTAAAGCAAAGCTTTGTTGCTACCCCTAGCCTTCTTGGCGTCTCAGATGATAGGACTAATTTAGAGCAACAAAATTCTGCCATGATTGTAGAAGGTGCGCAGACATTGAATATTGCGAGTAAAATTTTGGGAACGACCGAAAGGATCGTTATAGAGGCAGATCCAGAAGTAATGAACGCAAATATTTGGTTAATTCGTTTGAAAATTCGTGGCGGAGAGATCCTAGAAGTTAATAACCTTGTAGATTCTATGTTACCTGCTTGCGCAAATAAAAAGGAAGTTAATGTTGATGAGGTATGTGTCGATGTCGTCAAAGAAGGTAATTTTGCAAAAGGTGATAAAGCTATTGAAATCGTTGTTAATTGGGATGATCCGGATGGAGGAGGAATCTATAGGATGTCTCAAGATGCATATTACAATGGGGAATCTTTGGACTATTCAAACTTGATTGGACCTAAAGTAGCAGGTGCTAGTACAACTGCATCATCAAATGTTACTGTGTCAATGTCTCCAACTACAATAATTTTGATAATAATAGGTTTAGTCTTGATAGGAGTTGCTGGTGTTGGTTTTTATATGACATTAAGAAATCCTAATAAATCAGCAGGGATGCCAACCTCTTCTATAAGCGGACAAAGTCCTTCTAAAATCTTAGTCATGTCGAGTATTGTAATGATGACAGCTGGAACTGTCTTTTCAGCAGCATTATTAACAAACAATACAACGGCACCCGAAGATACAAGTGCTTTATTACCTAATGACAATGATGAATCCATTGTTACTAATAAGCCTACAAATACACCAACTAATACGCCAATCAATACACCAACCAGTACTCCAACTTTGACTCCAACTTTAACATTTACTCCAACTGTATTGCCTACATATTTCCCTACATATACAGTAAGGCCAACAATCATTTATTACACTGTAATTCCGACATCAAGCCCAACGCCAACTGTGACGCCTATTAGCAAGCCACCTCTAACAGATAATGTTGTGTGTGGTCCAATAGATGTAAACGGAGACCTAAAGCTTGACTATATAGACTATGTAGTATTTAGTTACATGTATGGATATCATTGTAGTGATACTTACCCTGCAGTAGGATGCGGAGGAAAGGATACAAATGGAGATGGCGTTATCAATTATATTGATCTTGGCTATTTCCAAATGAATTATTATCCAAAAAACCTCAACTGTAGTGTTGAAGATTAAAATAAATGCTAAAACCAATATTAATAGCTGCCTCTCCTAATACGGAAGAAGATGATCTTAATCTGAGTAAAAAATATTTATTCAAATCATCCCTTTGGTATGATGAGAGCAAAACAAATAAAATTGAAGATATCATTGGTAAAGACTTTTCAGGTAAGGCTTTTGCCTTCGATTCTGCAAGATCGGCTTTTTATGTTTATCTAAAATCCTTAGATTTACCAAAAAATTCAGAAGTAATACTTCCAGCGTTTTCTTGCATGGTTATTGCTAATTCAGTTCTATGGGCCGGTTTAACACCTGTTTTTGTAGATTGCAATAAAGATGATTTCAACTACGACTTTATTGATCTACAGAAAAAACTTTCTGATAAAACTAAGGTCGTTTTAGTTCAGCATTCTTTTGGATTCCCCGAAGATTTAAAAGGCCTTAGAACCATTGTCGGATCTAACATCCTAATTGTCGAGGATTTGGCTCATAGTCTTGGAGGTTTTGACAAAGATGGAAATAAACTTGGGGCGTTAGCTGATGCTTCTATATTAACTTTTGGTATCGAAAAAGTCATTTCGGGAGTGCGTGGAGGTATGCTAATTGTTAGGGGCGACGATTCTTTGGCAGAAAAAATAAAAATGTTTAAGGCTAAATTGCCAATTTTTCCCAAAAATAAAACATTTATTGCTCTTTTGAACCCGATTTTATGGTCAATAATTACGCCTGTCTATTATCTCGGTATCGGTAAATTTACCATTGGTCGATTGATCGTTTACCTATCCCATTTATTTGGGATCTTTGGAATTATGATCGAAGATTGTGAGTATAGGCAGTGCAAGCCAGACTGGCTCCCTAGCAAGATTAGTCCTGTTCTATCGGAACTAGCATTGAACCAATATCAAAAACTTTCTATGCTTAATACGCATAGATTTGAAATTGCCAATCAATATATCATTGAACTTGGTCTAAAAGATGTTAAATTCAATACTGTTTTTTTAAGATTCCCCATTAGAGTGAACAATAGGCAAAAAGTAATAGAACTAACCAAAAAAAATGGAATTGTTTTAGGTGATTGGTATAAAACAATCCTATATGCCCCTAAAAATTCTTTGGAATCTCTTGGATACAGAATGGGATCATGCCCTACTGCAGAGCTCTTATCAGAAGATATTGTTAATCTGCCGACTCACATAAAAGTTAATAAAGAAGATGCTCTAAGAATAGCTCAATTAATAAAACCGTATATTAAAAAATGATAGAAAAAATAGTCGATCAAAATATTTACACTAATTACTGGGAAGTTAATAATGCTAATATATTACAGCATTGGACTTGGGGCGAAGTAAAAAAGGATGAGGGCTGGAAAGTTCTAAGGTATGCTTTGAGGTTTGGTGTTAACGAAGTAGCAATTCAGATACAGGTTAAGAAGATCCCCCTGTTGCCTTATGAATTTGGATACATCCCTAAAATAAATTCAAAGGCTTATGATTTGTTAATTCAAAACGAAAAAGAGTTAATAACTGAATTTAAAGCGCTGGGCATTGCCTTTGTAATAGTCGAATTTGATAAAAATTGTTTAAGTAAATATGAGGGTGAGTATTTTGTCGATTACGAAGGTCATATTCAACCACTACAAACAAATATGGTAGATCTAAGAAAATCCGAGGGTGAAATCTTTATGCAGATGGATGGTAATTATCGAAGGAATATTAAAAAAGCAGAGAGGTCTAATATTTCTATCGAATTCTTCCATGCTGAAGTAAAGCCACTTGATGATTTCTACTCTATTCTCAATGAAATTTTTGCAAATACAAAATTACTTGAAAGGGATGCATCCTATTACAAAAACCTTTGGTCTAAACTTAGTGACACAAACAATCAGCTGGCATTTATTGCAACTGCAAAGGTAGAAAATGAAGTGGTCGGGAGTTATCTACTAGTTCACGACAAAATCGGTTGCTATGAACTTTATGGGGGGGTGAATAAAAAAGGAAGAGATCTTGAAGCAGGTTACAAATTGAAGTGGGAAGCCATGAAGTACGCCAAAAGTCTTGGACTTTCATATTATGATCATTGGGGAGTCGCAAAAATATTGCCTGACAATACTTATGATAAAAAAGATGAACTTTATAGAATATCATTATTCAAAAAAGGTTTTGGTGGAGAAAATGTAATATTCCCCAAACCCAAAGCTCTTCTAGTGAATCAATTCGTTTACAACTATTTTAAATCACTTCAATTAGCGAATAAAGTCAAGACAAAAATTAAAAAACTGGTTAAATCTTAGAAGGATTTCACGAAAGTTTTTCTAATTGAACATATTCAAGAGCTAATTCCTTTTTGCCTCCACTAAACTGAATAATTATGGTGTCGTCATTCATGTCCACAATAAAGCCTATTCCAAATACGGGGTGTTTTACTTTATCGCCTTTTACTAGTGTGCTATTTGATGACTTAATAAAATCTGACATGTCCGGTTCTTCTTGTTTTGACCAACCTGCAAATGGGTCATTTGATTCAGGAGTTTCAATATCGAGCAAATATTCCGGGATATCGGTGACGAATCTTGAGACGGGATTTGAATTTATTGAGCCAAAATATACTCGCGATTCGGTATGTGTAAGGTAAAGTTTTTGTTTTGCCCTTGTATAAGCCACATAGGCAAGTCTTCGTTCCTCTTCCATTTCTGTAGGATCTAAATATGATCTTGAATGTGGGAAAAGACCTTCTTCCATGCCTGCTATAAAAACATGGTTAAATTCGAGACCTTTAGCAGCATGGATTGTCATTAAGGTGACGACCTCTCCCTCTTCTGCGTCTTTACTGTTTTGGTCTTGTTCAATGAGAGAAACTTCGTTTAAAAATGTCTCTAATGCATTCCCGGGATCAAGTTCGTCATATTTTGTGGAGACAGTTAATAATTCTTTTAAGTTTTCTATTCTGGCTTCGTTTTCGGTAGTCCCGTCATTCAACATATCAAGATAACCGGTTATTTTTACAGTTTCTTTAATAAGTTTGGTAATAGTGACTTCTTTAGCTAAAGCTTTTAATTCAAGAATTATACTTCTGAATCTTGCAATACCTTTATCAATACGCTCTGCTTCTTCATCTGTAAGATCAAGTAAGTATGTAAGGGCACTTTTTTGTGCACTAGAAGCAGAAATCAGAAGCTCGCTTATCTTTTTTGGGCCAACTCCTCTTTTAGGCATATTAATTACTCTTTCGAGACTTAGGAAGTCTTGGGGATTATATATCAATCTTAGATATGCGAGAGTATCCTTAATTTCTCTTCGAGAATAAAACCTAACTCCCCCTACTACTTTATATCCGATAGCTAAATGTAAAAGGCCTTCTTCAATATTCCTTGATTGGGCGTTTGTTCTATATAGGCAGACTATTTCGCTAGGGCTTACTCCTTTTTTTATAAGTTCAGCAATTTTATTACCAATCCAAAGTGCCTCATCTTTTTCATTTTGGGCATCATAAATGGTTATTTTGTCTCCATCGGCATTTTCAGTCCACATTTTTTTTGGCTTTTGGTTTCTGTTTAACGAAATAATTTCATTACTAGCTTCAAGGATCTTTTTTGTTGATCTGTAATTTTGCTCGAGTTTAATAACGATTGCTTCAGGATAGTCTCTTTCAAAATTTAAAATATTTTGTATATTAGCGCCTCTAAAACTGTAGATTGACTGTGCATCATCACCTACAACGCAAATGTTGCGATGCTTTTCGGCGATCATGTTTGCCAATTTGTATTGAGCATGATTTGTATCCTGATATTCATCTATTAATACAAATTGAAAGAGGTTTTGGTATTTTTCTAAGATTGATGGATATTCTTCGAACATTTTGACAGTCATTACTAAAAGATCGTCAAAATCTAATGCGGAATTTTCGGATAAGATTTTTTGATACAAAGGATAAACTTTTGCAACAATGTCGCCGATGTATCCTTGCGCTAATTTAGAGTATTCATCTGGCCCAATCATTTCGTTTTTAGCACTCGAAATATGTGCTAGCACTCCTTTTGGAGCAAACTTCTTCGAATCAATATTTAGCCTTTTCAAAGCCTCTTTAACAGCGTCAACTTGATCATTTGAGTCGTATATTATGAAGTTTGGATTTTTACCAATTTCAAGAGCATTTGCCTTTAAAAGCCTAAGGCAAATTGAGTGGAATGTGCCTATCCATGGCAAAAATAGAGAGCTTGAAAAATTTGAAGTGAAATTATTTTTCCCAAGTAAGGCATAAATCCTACTCTTCATTTCGCTGGCAGCTTTATTTGTAAAAGTTACAGCAAGAATCCTTTCCTTTTCTGCAATTTTATTTTTAATTAAATGAGCAACCTTATGAGTTAAAACTTTTGTCTTGCCACTACCTGCACCGGCCAAAATTAGTATTGGGCCATTAATTGTTTCTATTGCTTTTTTTTGTTCAGAATTGAGCTCATCCATAGTTATATATATTACCAAAAAATAGTTAAATAATTCTTAAAAAAATGTAAAATAGATTAAATGAAAAACTTAAAACTTTTAGTATTATTTTTTGTTGGCTTTCTTGCCTCTTTTGTATTTATAGACCCAGTCTCTGCTAAGGAGATTGATCTTACCATTTCAAGAGATTATTTTATTGAGAATTCTCAAAGCATTCGAGTAGTAGAAAAGCACATAATCAAAAACAACAGTCAGACTAATCTAATTGATAAAAATAATACAGATAAATTTATAATCTCCCATTTAAAATCTAATGTTGATAATTTAAAAAAATCCGTTGAATCTGCAAAGATCTTAATCGATGGAGTGGAAAGAGATTTCACTGTTGAATATGATGAAGAGGTGGCTATCCTTTCTGTAAAATTTCCAAGAAATATTGGTAGAAATGATGATATGGTTTTTGAACTTCAATATCAAAATTATGGGCTTATCGAAACAACCGGAGCTTTGATTGATATTTATGCTTCAGGAATTTCAGAGGACTCTTTAAGCAAAAATCCAAATCAGGGGCTTACTTTTAGGACTAATATTAATATTTTAAAAGGAGTATTTGGTGACACAAATTTTGTTTTGCCCAATCAGTACAAGTTTTTGGAAAATGAACAATATTCAACTTACACTTTCGAACAAGATTCGTTAATTGGGAGAAGTCTATGGATTCAATTGGGGACTAAGCAGTATTACAAGTTTAAAATTGTCCAAAAAGCCAATGCAAACAATAACTTGAACCTACCATTCAACAATGAATATAAAATATTGTTGCCAAGAGATATTGATGGCGCCGAGATCTATCAAAAGATTCAAATTGAAAACATGTTACCTCTTCCAAAAGGTATAGAAAAAGATCCTGATGGCAACTTATTCGCCTATTTTGACCATCCAATGAATCAAAGTGGGGATATTTTACTAGAGGGGTATGTAGAAGTTGGAATAAATTCAGAAAAGGTAACCGAACAAAACAGTGGAAGCCTTAATGATTATGATCAAAACGAGGTATCTAAATATTTGGCCGAGGCGGAATTTTGGGAAGTAAATGCCACCGATATTCAAAGGCTAGCAAAGGAGCTTAAGGCTGATGAAACAAATGTCTATAGAATAATCAAAAAGACTTATGAGTTTGTTGTAGATAAAATCGACTACTCCAAAATTAAAAAATTTGGCATAAATGAGAGGATCGGAGCTTTAAAAACATTGAATAATGGATCTGGTGTTTGTATGGAGTACTCAGACCTTTTCTTAACACTGTTAAGAGCGCAGGGTGTCCCTGCCAGAGCGGTTTTCGGCTTTGGATACGATCCATTAATAGATGCAGATAAGCAAGAACCTCACCAATGGGTGCAGGTTTTAATCCCTGGTCTAAACAAATGGTTGGATGTTGATATTACTTGGGGAGAAAACGGTGAGGCATCTGTGGGTGGAGCTTTAAATCATTTTTATACACACATTGCATGGCAAAGTCCTGAAGAACATTCAGAAGTTGTTTTAACTGGGGTTAGTGTTAATGATAGTGATTTGAGCCTTCCGACCTATGATATAAATGCAGTAAAAGAAATCCCTTCTAACATAGACTCAATGAATCAAGACGAATTAGTTGCTACCTATCCTTTTAAACCTAATTCTGAAGTAGTGACATTTTTGTCAAAACTGCCTCAAAATGTCTATAACTTTTTGGGTAACTTTAGTGAAAATGAAGTCCTATCAATTGTGGCTTTCACAATAGGTTTTACTCTGCTTTTATTCCCCATACTTTATAAGTATAGAGATAAAATTAATTTTGGTGGTTCGAAGAACAACCAATCAACTGAAATCGAAAAGGAATTCGTTATAAAGGCTACATCTGAGCAACAGTATTGATCCCTAGCAAATTTAAACCGATTTCTAAAATTTCACTTGTAGAATCTGCAAGCATAATTCTAAATGACCTAATAGGTTCGTCAGCCTTGAGAATAGGATGCTGTTTATAGAATTGATTGAAAATCTGAGATAATTCAAATAAATATGTGGTGATGTAGTTGGGTGAAAGGTGCTTCCCTGCTTCGATTACAACTTCATTGAATTCAAAGATCTTGTGCATTAATTGAACTTCTTCGTTATTAAATTCTAGCTTTTTAAATTGTTCGGATTTAAGCATTCTGTATCCGGTAGAGTCTTTTACAATTTTTAATGACCTAGCATAAGTGTATTGAAGGTATGGTCCAGAGTTGCCATCAAAGTTCACGCTTTTGTCTATATCAAAGGCTAAATAGCTTTTTGGGCTAATATTTAGGAAGGCATATTTAACTGCTCCTACTCCTACGGATTCGGCGGTTTCATCAATCGCCTTTTCTGGTAAGGAGGATTTGGTTTTGATGATCTCTTTTATCATAGTTACTGCTTGATTCAATATGTCTTCACCTAATACTACATTCCCTGTCCTAGAAGACATTTTCCCTGATTTTAATCCAACAAATTCATAGGCATTATGATATTGTTTCCCCTGAAATTTTTCAGGATCAAGTAAAGATTCAACTTTGAATGTGGTTTTGAAAAAACTGATTTGCTCAACTGCTACATTGTGAATGCAAAGATCAATATCTCCGAAATCATTAAACTGTAAACTGGCTAAACCTAATTCTTTTCCTTCGTAGGTTGGTAATCCCTGACCATTAAGGAATACTCTTGTTTCGAGCCCGTATTTTTCTCCATTGAAGATTACAGCGCCTTGGCTTTTTTCTAAAATTCCCTTCTCTAAAGCCAAATCGATGAATTTCTTACATAAGGTCAAAGTTTCAGACTCAAAGTATTCTCTAACAAAAGTCGAGTCGACTCTTTTATAGATTTGATGGAATTTATCTAAACTCCATTTTTTACCTGTTTCCCAGAGTTTATTTGTGAGTTGATCTTCTTTTGTGTAGATTAGTTTATTAATTTCTTTGATCTCATTTTGATGAACTTCGTCATTGAAAGCGCTTGCGCCTTCGGCGTAACACTTGGCTAATAGGGCAACTCTTTCTGTTGTGTCTGTTGGGAAATCTTTTTCTTGGATTTTTTTAAAAGACCATAAACATTTGGCAATATGCATACCAACATCGCCTTGGTAATTAACCCGGATAACTTCTGCGCCCATTTTTTCAAGGATTCTTATCAGGCTTTCACCCAGGATAATATTTCGCAAATGACCGATGTGAAAAGCTTTAAAAGGATTTGGGTGCGCATATTCAAACATAATTCTTTTCCCTTTTAAAATGTTCTCTTGCGAATAGTCGTTCCTAATTGTTAAAACTTTAATAATTTCTAGAAAAAGAACTAGCTGAGAAAGTTTAAAGTTAATAAAACCGGGCTTGGCTATTGAAATTTCATCAACAATATCTTTAAGATTATCGTCTTTTTTAAGCTTTTCAATGATCTCTGTAGCTAAATCCATTGGATTTTGTTCGCGATTTTTTGAAAGTATCATTGCGATATTTGTGGAATAATCGCCAAATGTTGAGGACTGCGGCCGCTCAATTTCAATGTCAATTTCTCCATTACCCAGCACTTTATTCAAGGATGATTTAATTATACTTTGGACATTTTTCGCGTCATCCCAGGAACCGGCCTTGACTAACGAAATTGAAGGATCGTTGTAAAAAGAATTCTTTTGATTATTATTCATTCCAAAAATATCTAATAGCCCTAATTATATTCTATTTTCATTAAATTTAGAAATATATGATAAAATCAAATAAGTATATATTCCCCTTTCATTTATGGATAATCGTGATCAAATTGATGCAATAAAAGAAGCTCTCGATATTGTTGCGATTATTAACGGCTATGTTCCATCTTTGAAAAGGAGTGGCCGTAACTATTTTGGGTTATGCCCATTTCATAAAGAAAAGACACCCTCTTTTTCGGTAAATCCAGACCTAAAACTTTTTAAGTGTTTTGGTTGTGGTGAGGGGGGCGATGTTATTAAATTTATTTCAAGGATAGAAGGTTTAGAATTCCCCAAGGCTTTGCAACTTGCAGCAGACAAGGCTGGGATTGTATTAAAGCGATCGTTTAATCCAGAAAGCGATAAAATTGCAAAGGAGAAAAAGCGATTGCTCGAGGCTAACGAATTAACTGCAAAATATTATAACTACTTACTTTTAAGTCACAAATTAGGCGAGCCTGGAAGGGCTTATGTTAAAAAAAGAAAGCTCAGAGAGCAAGAACTTAAAAAGTTTTTAATAGGTTATGCTCCAAATGGATTTAATAATCTAAAAAATTTCTTGTTAAAAAGGGGCTTTAGCCTAACGGAGCTTATCTCTTGGGGCCTTCTTGTTGAGAAAAATGGAAAGATTTACGATAAGTTTCGAAACAGATTAATGTTTACAATTGTTGATCATCAAGGAGATGTGGTGGGATTCTCAGGTAGGCTTATTGATCCCGAAGGGCTTGGACCCAAATACTTAAATTCACCCGAAACCATTGTTTATAAAAAGAGTAAAACTCTTTTTGGCCTTTATCATGCAAAAGATTCAATGCGCAAGGAATCTTTTGTTGTGCTGGTTGAAGGGAATGTGGATATTTTATCATCACATAAAGTTGGAATTGAAAATATTGTTGCTCCGCTTGGAACCGCTTTGACTATCGATCAAGTTAAACTAATAAAAAGGTATTGCGACTCAATATATTTTGCTTTAGACACAGATTCTGCAGGGCAGAAGGCACTTGAAAGAGATTTGCCCCTAATTGATCAGGCTCAGCTGAAAGCTTTTGTCCTTGATCTAGGTAAGTACAAAGATGTAGACGAACTTATTGTCGCTGGCGAAGATTGGCCATCTGTAGCAACTAAGCCAATAGAGGTTGTCCCCTATTTCATTGATTCTTTAAAAGATAAGTATGATTTTTCTAAAGCATTTTCCAAAACGGAATACATTAGGAAAATATTAGGATTTATTTCGAAAACAAACGATGTATTGTTACAAAATGATTATTTGCATCGATTGCAGGGCGTAACTGCAGTTGACGCCCGTGTGTTAAAAAACGAACTAGAAAAAATTATTAAGAATCAAAAGCAAGGTACTCTCGAAGATGTAAAAAATCAGGACGAAATTGAAAACCCTAGGACAAAAGAAAAAGAAGTCCTCTCAAAGTACCTGCTATCGCTTGTTTATCAACATGTTAACTTTAAAAGTAAAATCAAGGAGATGGCAGACTATGCAGATCTCCTCGAAAATAAATATCTAGTCGTTTTTAGGGGCATTCTAGACTCAAATTTAACCCAAAAATTCTCTCTTTCTGACCAAGAACTTTATGAAGAGGCATTGATGAGTCCGGTAAATATTTTCGAAGATTTTGAAAAATTTAAAAAAGAATTATCACAGGTAATTAATAGAATAAAAAAGGAAAATATTAAAGAGAGGCTTGAGACCCTGAGGTTGAAAACTCAAGATGGGAAGGGTAACGAGTCGCTTGTTGAATTACAAAAGCTCGCAAAAGAGCTTGCTGAAATCGACCTAGTGAAATACTAAAAATTTCTATATAATAGGGTATATTTATAGTAATTACTCTTATATGGGGCGTCTAAGGAAAAAGTCAAAATTCACATACGATAGTAAAGAGGCTCGAACAGTTATAGGCTTGTTCTTCTTGCTTTTGGGGGTACTGACTTTATTGAGTTTATTCTTAGAAGACGCGATTTTTCTTGTTATTAAGAATGTATTTTCGAATGACTTGGCAACACTTGTATTTGCTTTGTTTTTGTTTGATCTTACCTTAGCTATTTTTGGCTCAAAATTCGCATTTTCTAGAAAAAAGAGTTTATTTGGACAAATACTCTTTTTAATTTTCTATAGCGCTTTTTTAAATTCCATTTGGGGTACAAACTATAAACTTATTGAAGGCTCCCCCGTTGAATATGGTGGCTGGATTGGTTTTTTTGTTTATACCTTTTTATCGGAGAATGTATTTTTAAACTTCACTCCTGTTTTTATTATGGGAGTAATATTCATCTCTATACCCCTTATATTCTCAATTACGATCAATGATTTCTTAAGTATTTTGGGTGGTGGTTTTCAAAAGATTGTCGATTTTATTTTGCGAAGAAAAAATAATTCTGTTGATGAAGTCCAAAAACTTCCAGAGGATGCAAGTTTGGAGCCTCAGACATTTGGAGATTTTCAACGAAGAGCAGAGCAACAATTGGCCGTTTTGGGCAAGGCAAAAGATAAAGATGGTAATTTACTGAAAAATGGAAAAGACCTCGATTCCCAAAGCAATAAACCCCAAGAGCCAACAGGTCCACAAAACCATTCTGATTTTAAAAATGGGCAACCAAGCATCTCGATGAAGGATGCTAAAGCTACTGAAGGCGCCCTTATTAATGATTCACTTAATTTTCCCAATTGGGTTTTGCCTTCACCAGAAATTTTAAATCCGTTTAAGAAAAAAAAGGTATCTCAAGAAAATATTAGTAGAAATGCGGATACTATCGAGCAGACCTTAAAAAGCTTCGGAATTAAAGCCAGAGTCGTAGATGTAATGATCGGTCCTGCTGTTACTCAATATGCTTTGGATTTGGCCCTTGGTATTAAAGTTTCAAAGATTACAAACTTAACTAATAATCTTGCTCTTGCACTAGGAACTCAGGCTATTCGTCTAGAAACGCCTATACCTGGCACTTCATATATTGGTATTGAGGTACCAAACGCCGAAAGAGAGACGGTGTTTATGAAAGAAGCGATGACTTCAATTATGGATTTTAAAGATAAATTATTACTCCCGTGTGTTGTTGGTAAGGATATTCAGGGTAAATTGGTTGTAATTGATCTTCAAAAAATGCCTCATATGTTGATCGCTGGAGCCACTGGATCTGGAAAATCTATTCTTACTAACGGATTTATTAATAGTTTGTTAATGACGAGAACTCCCGACCAGGTTAGGTTTATCATGGTAGATCCTAAGCAGGTTGAACTTTCTGATTACAACGGAATACCTCACCTTCTCACCCCTGTTATTACAGAGATGGAAAAGGTTCTGAACTCCTTAAAATGGGCTATAGCAGAAATGGAAAGCCGCTATACATTGTTCAGAGAGGCAAAAGTAAAAAATATTGAAGGATATAACCAACTAATGGGATATGCTGCTCTTCCATATATTGTGATCGTAATTGACGAAATGGCAGACATGATGATGTCCACTAATCGTATTGAAACAGAGGCTGCCATTGTAAGACTTGCTCAAAAAGCTAGAGCTACCGGAATTCACCTATTACTAGCTACACAGAGGCCTTCGGTAGATGTTATCACCGGTTTAATTAAGGCAAATATTCCAGGTAGAATTGGAATGAGTGTAACTACAAATATTGATAGTAGGGTTATACTTGATCAAACTGGAGCCGAGACTTTGCTAGGAAGAGGAGATATGCTCTTTAAAGATCCAGCAAAGCAAAAGCCTTTTAGAATTCAGGGTATTTGGGTCTCTCCTGAAGAAATCCAAAAAGTTGTAAGTTTTGTTAAAGATCAAGTTCAAGAAGTCGAATATCATGAAGAGATAACTAAATTCGGCGCAAAGGAACAAGCCGCAGAAGGCGCAGGTAAAGAGGGAGATATCAGTGCTACTGATGAAGAATTTGCTAATGCAATAAGAGTGGTAGTAAATGCACAAAAGGGTTCCTCATCGCTACTTCAAAGGAAATTAAAAATTGGATACAACAAAGCGGCAAGATACTTAGACGAAATGGAAGAGCTGGGCGTTGTCAGTACCGCCAACGGAAGTAAACCAAGAGAGATATTAATCACCGATGCAGAGTCATTTATAGCCAATCTTTCAGCTCCTATCGGGCCCGTATCTACGGGAGACGAAACCGAAACTTTACCGAAATCTGAGGACGAAGAAATTAGTAATGAAGTACAAATTTAGACTGAATAACTATTTTGTTCAATTTGAAACTTTATGAAACAACATGTGGAGTGGATATCTGTGTTTTAAAATTGTACAAATAATTTTGGATAAATGTCTGACAATGCTTTTTTGAAGTTACCGTCAGTTTCAATTACTCCCTGCCCTCTGTTACCTTTCCCCTTAAATTTTCTTAATATTGGCTTTAGATCCAAACCTCTTAAACGATTTCTTATATAAATTTTCGATGAATTTCCTTTTTTTATCACGACCACTGTTATCTTTGCATCATAAATTTCGGAAACTTTCATAATGTCAGAAATATTCAATTGTCGACCTTTTAAACCTGTTAGATCAAGAGAGGCTTCGTATACGCCCTCTCTCATCTTTTTTATCGAAGAATATAACTTTGAAAGGTTTAATAATTTATTAATTGATAAATTATTGTTGGATAAATGATATGCCAATTGGTAATCAGCACCGTTATTAATCAATTCATTTGCAACCTCAAATATTGATGAATTTACATTTGTTTTAAAACCATCAGTATGACTGATAATCCCCGCTAGTAAAAGCGTGTAAATTTGTTTGGATTTAAAAAAATCTAGGCCAGAGTTTTTCATTAACTTAAAAACCCTTAAAGAGAAGCTCTTTGAAGAAATCAATTCTTCGGATGCATCGATTTGGTCATCAATATATACTTTGTTTGAAAGAATAATTATCTTTGATATTTTCTCGTATTCGATTTTAGACATTCCAAGATTATTGAGCGTTATATCCGATTTATTACCAATGAATAATAAGAGATCAGGGGATTCGCTCTCTTCATTTACTTCAAGGGTTTTTAAGGTCGGAGTAGACTCACTCTTTGTCTGCAATCGTATTTTGTAAAGATTATCTGATCTCTCCCAAGTTATCGATTCGGGCGATATACCCTCTGGTAAAGAAAAAGTAAAAACCTTTGGAATGCTTGGTGACACAATAAGTTCAGGATAGTCTTGTATTTTAGATCTCCAAACTTTTGAACCAGATACATTCTTTTGAATTAATGTATTTTGATAATTGTTTTTTTTGAGAAGTAAACTTAGGGCTTGTCCTGCGAATATAGCATCTGAGTTGTGTTTAACTCCGGTTGCAATCAAAACATGCTTCTTATTTTTAAACAAAGAACGAAGGTTTTTCAAGGATTTTCAACTATCTCTCTAGTAAATGGATATTGGGGGGTATTTGAATTATATCACAAAGTCTTAGTTTGTCTCTTTGATGGTCAGAGTAGTGGGGACTTTCAATATTTTATTAAATTTACTGATGTATCTTGCCCCCTCGTATTTTATAAGTTCAGATGGGGTGTCGTTGAATGATTGATAATTTGGATTGTAATTAATATTTCTAAAGAAACTAGAGTTGCCTCCGACAACCAATCCACCATTTACTATTAACTGATCGTCAGAATATTCTTTATCGCTTACGAAATTTTTTGTAATAATAAAAGCATCTATTAAATCAATATCATCATCTTGATCACCATTTTCTGTTTGAAGGAATCCGGGGTAAACACTTGGATCAGTAGTAACATTACATGAACAGGTATTGCTTAATAATCCGAGGCAGGCAGGAATAGAGTAATTAAAAGATAGGCCTAAGTCATAATTTGGGGCATTTGGAATTGGAGTACCACAGGCAGATGTGATTGTTGTTTTTTCATTAAAGAATGATGTGGACGGGGCTCCACAAGCATAACCATCGCTAGAAACCGAGATGTTTTTAAATTGTTCTGGTTGACCCGGGTAATTTCCCAAAAAATTAATATTTGAATCAAAATGTGCCGGTAGTGGTGCTGCCCAACAAGACCCTTCAAGTGTTGGTGGACAAGTAGGGGTTATTGGTACATTATTAAGCTTTTGAATTGTCTTTGTACATGTTGGGCTACAATTAGTAGGTGAAGTGCAAGTTTGATATGAGTGAATCCAATCAAAAGAAACTGTTTCGGTAAGATCACAAGATGCCCCAGTGGTATGAACATTAGAAAAATCACAACCGGGGAAAGCATCCACAGAACCCCCAACTTTTTTAACACTGTTACTAATTGGCTTATTTGCCGCTGGGTAATTTGTAATAGAAAAGTTCTCCTTATTACAAGCCGGTGTAGCATTTAAAGTAAAATTAGGATTACAAGTTGGAGTGACAATAGAAGTCGGTGTTGGGGTGGGAGTTTTAGTAAAAGTAGGGGTAACTATAGGAGTATTTGTGGGTGTATTAGTAATGCCACAACTAGAACTGGAGTATCTAAATGTGGGGTTTTTGCAAACACTACAATCTTCTAACCTTCCACAACTTGATCCAGAACCTAAATTGCAACCACAACCATCCCAGGTGACTGTTTCGTGAATTGAAAAGGTATAGTAACAGGAGTATCCAACGGAATAACTATATGTGCACATGCCTGTGTAAGCCTTGCCCGGATTGTTTTAAGCATAATCCCTTACCTGGTTTATTTCATCAGCTGTAAAACTACAACCACTAGTTCCTGCTAAACCACCACAGGTTGCGCCTGGAATATAGTTACAATTACAGGTACATGCGGAAATTGAGGCCGAAAATGATAGGAATAAAAACATAAAAAACATTGAGAATAAAAACGATTTATTCATTTACTAAAAATTCACCTTTAAAGAATAAATAATCCTCTCCCCACATAGGCAAAACTTTACCATTTTTATAGATAATTCCGTATTCATATTTCCCAGTGCTATTGGGTGTTATGTAAAAATCTTCATTAAAGAGTTCTTTAGACGCAAAATGAGAGGGGGAATTTAAAATTGTTCGTATTTTCCCCGAAAGATTTGTAAATTTGATTGTTTCGCCTTTCTTGATAATTAAGCTCTTATTCGAAAAGCCATTTATTGGATCAAAATTGATTTCATAATCTGCAACTTGCGAAGGGGTTGCAACTTTTAATGCGTCTTTTGGTAGTAGAGATTGAAATTTCCATCCATTCTCATCAACAAAAGTGGCATTACAAAGCTCTGTATAGGTTTCTTTGTTAACGAAGTTAATCACAATAGAATTATTATCCAATGCCAAGGTCGTTTTATTTACACTTATTAAGTCTGGTTGGGGAAGGTACAACAATAAATCTGGAGCAATAATAGTAAAAAAGTCTTCGATTGACTCCACAGACAATTCGTTTTTCAATAAGGCAAAGTTCTCATTCAAAGAGTTGTTAAGTGTTTCTGAGCTATTCTCTTTGAAAAGCTGGAGATCCCTTTCTTCAATTGATTTAATTATATCTAAAAAAATAATTCTGAATTCTTCCTTGTTAATAGTGGGCTTCGTTGGAGTTGGTGTAGTTTGGGTCTCTTCCCCGGTATTAGGCAAGTTAAGAAAATTCCCTTTCCCTCTGCCAAGTAAAATCCCAACAACAAAAAGAACAGCGATTAAGAGTATTATTGAGAAATAACCTAAAATCTTCTTTGTGTCCTTCATTTCAATTTACTTCTTTAATCGTTAGTTGTTGGGGCAGGCTTAAAAAATCTTTATAGTGCTTGATATATCGAGCCCCTTCGTAATGAAGTATTGTTGATGGTTTATCGAGAACTCCTGTAGCCCTGTCAAATGTGTTTGTGCCATTAATAATTAGTCCACCTTTTATCGCGAGAAGATCATCTCCATCGTCACTATCTTGATAATCTTTAGTAATAATAAAAGCTTCGATTAAATCGGTGTTACTATAAGGAAGTGTTGAGAAACTATTCCTATCGGAACCATTGTTAATAGTGGTTCTACCCTTAACTAAGAAAATGCATGAGCTACCCTCGTTAGCTAAAGTAAAGCGAGGATTAATGGTTAGATTGTTTTCAACTATATAAATATTTTTGCCGGAACAAGTTCCCGATGGGATTGTGAGATTTTCAGCTTGGGTGACATTAATGTCATCATCATCTCTATCTATTTCAAGGACTTTTGATTTTAAAGCACCAAACCAGTCTGAAGAAGCATTTGCATCATTATAGCCGTCTTTGAAGATAAAACCCTTCCCCATTGATGAACATGTTGGATTGGTCGAGTCTTCACAATTTCCGACCAATGGATTTAAATGGTTACTTAATGATAAGGAGCTTCCAAATACATAAGTACTTAGTTTGTCGATTGAATTGAAAGCTGGTTGTTTTAGTTGACCTTTAATATATGTATTTCCATCAATTGTTTTTATATATCCGGGATTGACCTTTGTGTTTTGAGTAAAGGTCTGGCTACAAGTATTAAATATGTATCCGCAAGAGTTGTTTACAACATTCCAATTATGTGTCCAGCTAATGGAGACTGGGTTTTCTAAATACGCAGGAGTAATATTGCATGTCCTTGATCCAATTGGCCCCGTTTCTCCATCATAAACACAAGAATATTTTTCAGAGGGGTTATAAGTATCGCCGACATAAATATATCCAGAGCCAGCATTGACGGCGACATTATGATTTAACTTAAATGAGGTTTCATTGTAAATTTGGGCTGGATCTGAACTTAAAGTGGCCGTCCCGCATGAAGGAGTGGCATAAGGAGTCACATCTTTAAGTGAGAAGTTCTCTGAACAGTTTAGTGTTGTGGACCCATAGACCTCGTTCCAGGTGTGAGTCCAGGTAATAGTCCCGGCACTGGTTAGATTTAAAGTTGAACTGGTCTCTCCAGGTAAAATAATGTCATCATCGGGATTAAAGTTAACTGGGCCGCTGATTAAGTCTTGATTATTGCTAAAGTTATGATCAGAAAATGATCCTGTTATTGAAAAAATTAATTGGTTCTGACTCGTTTCAGAACAGGTGGGGTTGCTAATACTTAGGGTTAGATCAGCGCAAGTTGGCTCGGGTGGGTCTGGCTCATCTTCTGGGCAAATGGATTGAATACAGCCATTAAAACATGACCAGGCGAATTTAGGTTGATAATGTTTGCAGGTACAGCCTTCGGGGCACCATTCGGTATATGGATCTGTATCGGCCCAACTCACACAAAAATTGCCGTTATTTGCATCTGCCCATCCATTGCCATCCTCAACACACCAAGCTTCGCCACCTTCATTTGTACATCTCACATCACAGGGAGATGATGTGCATGAATTAAAGCACAGATACCTACCTAACCAGTTTGACCAAATACAATTATCGGCCTTTATGGCGCTAGTTAATCCAAAGAAGATAAATATCGTAAAAATTAGACTTAACAATTTTTTATTTAACGACAATTTGGCCATTTAAAGAGGGTCTTTCATCTAAATAAATTATTTGGTATTTATAAATTCCTGGGGTATCAAAAGTCTTATTAAATGAATCATTGACCATATAGGGGCTACTCCAGTAGTCTGAATCGGAACTGTAGACAAATATCAAACCCGAGTGATTAAACCATCTAATGGTGTCGCCGGGCTTTAGAGATAGATTTGGTTTAGTCGGATCATACAAAGAAAAAATTTGGGCGTTATCGCCATATTCTTTGGTAATGATGTTGGGTTTTATATTCCAAAAAGCTCCTTGAAACTTCCATTCATCTTTATCAAAAACAATTAAAATTTTACCGGTTCCACTAAATTTTGTCCCATCTTTTGTTTTATAAGAAATCTCATAATTATTGTCCCAGGGAAGATTAGAAACCTTTGTCGTTTCATTCGAGAATTCATCCATAAGGTAAAAGTAGTCACCATCTCCTGAAATCCTAGGTTCTGCTTTTTCAATACTCACTGGTATTACATCATCGATGTCAGGGGATTGTAGTAAAAATGGGAAAAAGTAATATTCGTTTGCGGGTTTGTAAGTCCTTTTAAAGACGGCGATACCTTCATCGTTAAATCTTACGAACTCCTTTGGATTATCATAAAAGAATTTTCTTTGCGAAGTAAGCATTTTATCAAGAGCAGCCCAGTCACCTTTTTTAAGGGTATTCATAAAATCTCTATAAATTTTGTCTCCTTGTTCCAAAGTAAGGTTTGTTGGATCGGATTCCGCATATCCCCATGGCTTTTCGACTGTTGCTTTAATTGGAAGGTTATTGTAATCGATATTTTTGAAATTGTTTACATCCCTATTGTTTAATACTAAAACACCGCCGATAATGAATCCCAGCAGGACAACAATAATTACCAATACAACAGCGATGGTTTTATTCATAAAATACCCGCAAAAATATCTGAAAAGGTTATACTATAGTTTATGAATTCGACTTTGCCTTGTCAACTAAATCGTGTTTTAATATTTATATGCATCAAAAACAACTTGTACAATTTGGACTAACAGAAATTGAAGCCGATCTCTACCTATATTTACTCGAAAATGGTGATTCCCCAGTAAATGAAATTGCGAGCGAAACGACAATCGGGAGAACTAATATTTATGAATATGCAAAATCATTAAAAGAAAAGGGCTTGGTTACAGATTATGAAAGGTCGAAAAAGATATTCTATCATGCTGAATCGCCGTCCGTATTAAACAAAAAAGTTGAAAAGATCCATGATGATGCCGAAGCCTTAGAAAATACCTATAAAAGCATTTTTCCCAAATTAGAGGATTATTACATTAAAAATTCACACTTTACTCCTGTCAAAAGGTATATTGGCGACGAAGGCTTTCGGAAGGTAATGAATATGATTTATCTGGAAGGAGCAGACAATGATTTATGCATTATATTATCTAATTTGGACTTATATGAACCCCCTGAACCACGTTACCGAAGCTCTATCCAAAACAGAAGATTGATCTCACATATTTTTGCCAATAAAAAGCAAATCACCGAAGATTTCTTAAAAAGGGACGAGAGAGAATTGCGAAAGACACATATACTCGAATTTGAGATTAAGGAAGATATTATTATCTTCGAAAACTTGTGTTTTATAGGTGATTTTAACAAAAATAATTTTAAAATGACCTGTATTGAGAATCCTTCTTTGGCTATGCTATTAAAATGCTTGCTGGATATTAAATAATTCCAAAATTTTAGAAAAAATTAAAATCTTAAGAATAATATTTACTTATTATTTCTTAATGACTTTTTATGAATTATGCTCTACATTCGATTGCTTTGACTGGCTTAGAAGGTAGATTGGTTCGTGTTGAGGTTGATATTCAAAGGGGCTTGCCAATATTTCAAATAGTCGGGCTTGCTGATAAGGCTGTGCAAGAAGCTCGTGTTAGGGTTACTTCGGCAATTAAAAATGCGGGCTTCAAAATGCCGCTGGGTAAAGTTTATGTTAATCTGGCGCCCGCCGATATTCTTAAAACTGGGTCCTGTTATGACTTGCCCATTGCTTTAGCTATTCTTATGGCCTCAAATCAAATTCGGCCCGTAGACCCCCAGGCTTGCTTTTGGGGTGAATTGGCTCTATCTTCTGAAACTTGTGCTACGGCGGGCGCCTTAGCGGTCACGATAGCTGCAAAAGATTTTGGCTTAAAAACGATATATCTACCCCATATTAACGCGCCTGAAGCGGGAATAGTTGCGGGAATAAATATTAAACCACTCAAAACCCTAACCCAGTTAAGAAAATCAAATGCGGTAAATTCTGGCGTTCCATTCCGGAGTCCAATTAATAATAAACCTTCTTTAAAAGAAGGATTTAATTACTTAACATTAAACGGTCATGAAATGGCCAAAAGAGGGCTTGCAATATCTGCTGCTGGAGGTCACAATATCATTTTTTCTGGCCCCCCAGGGACGGGTAAGTCAATGCTGGGGAAGGCTCTCCGTGAATTATTGCCGGATCTTTCTGAACGGGAATCGTTTGAAGTAATGAAAGTTTATAGTGTGGCCGGGTTACTTAACGGTAGAAGTTATATTGAAAGACCTTTTAGGAGCCCTCATCATACAATTTCAAAAACAGCTTTGATTGGTGGCGGTGCTAATCCACAACCCGGAGAAATTTCTCTTGCTCATAAGGGGGTGCTTTTTTTAGATGAATTTTTAGAATTTAATCCTTCGACACTTGATAGTTTGAGGCAACCTCTGGAAGATAAATATATTGATATTTCAAGATTAAAGCAGGTTGTAAGGCTTCCCTCAGACTTCATTTTGGCTGCCGCCATAAACCCATGCAAATGTGGATACTTTGGTGATAAGTCAATTAATTGCGTCTGCTCTGCCAGCGAAATTGAAAGGTATAGGCGGAAAATAACAGGGCCAATAATCGATAGAATAGATATTCGAATTTGGGTTCCAAGGATCGATTCAAAAGAATTGTTAAAAAACGATATTCTTACTCAAGATTTAAAAAAGAAAGATTTTGTTAAGGTGAAGGAAGACATTACAGAGGCTCGTGATAGGCAATTTTTCAATAGTCTAAAAAGATGGAAAAGGGAACTTACAAATAGCGAATTAAGTACAAAGCAAATTTTGGAATGTATCGATCTCAATAGTCGATCAGAATCCCTTATCGAGCTTGCAGATAAAAAGTATCATCTTTCTTCGAGGGCAATAATAAAATGCCTTAAAGTTGCAAAGACAATAGCTGAACTTGAGAAAAAAGATTCTCCAGATGAGGAAAATATTTGTGAGGCATTATCATTGAGAACAAACAACTGGTAGAGAGCAAGGTGTTAAAAATCGGGCATATGTTTTAGGACCTGTTTAAACTGTGGGATAGTCTTTGTGCTCTTCGTAATATTTATCTAAGTCTTTGTTCTTCCAAATTGTTGTTGGGTCATCTACATATTTTAAGAATAGCGTCCCATCAAGATGGTCAATTTCGTGTTGGACTACATGCGAGAAAAATCCAGCGCAGATTAATGTTTTATGGTTGCCGTGTCTATCTTGGTAGGTTATTTCTATTGTTGAAGGCCTTGTTACTGGGGCAAAAAGGCCTTCTGGTCCAACACCAACACTAAGACAACCTTCCCAGTAAGTGCTTGTTTTTTTGCTAGTAGACTTAATTATTGGATTTAGAATTATTTCCCAAAGTTTGTCATCTGGAATTGGGTTTTTAGATTTATCTTCAAGGTCGGTTCGTCTGCAAATACAAACACGGAGTGATTCTCCTACCTGAGGAGCAGAGATGCCTGCGGTTGCATCGGCTTTTTCTTTACAGATAATTATAAGATCATCAATTAGTTTTTGAATTTTTGGATCTTTATAATCAACTTCTTTTGATTGTCCTTCCAATATAGGATCACCTATTTGGAGTATTTTTCTTTTCATATATCAATTTTAACATAAAACAGCCATAATATAGTACAATGTATCTGTTATATATCAAAGAATGAAAATATTATTTATTGGTGATATTTCCGGAAGATCTGGAAGAAAGGTCCTAAAGGAGCTATTGCCATCTATTAAAAATAAATATAAGCCTGATATTGTGATTGCAAATGCAGAAAATTCTGCGCATGGAATAGGTATAACTAAAGATGTTTTAACTGAGCTTTTATCCTATGGTGTTGATTTTTTTACATCGGGAGACCATGTTTGGCATAACAAGGAATTTATAGACGAATTACAAGATGATTCTTTGCCAATTATTAGACCTTATAATTATGAAAAAACTGAAAAGTTGCCTGGAGTTGGTTACAAGTTGTTAGATTTGGGGCCCGCCGGCAAACTATTAGTCGTAAACCTTTTGGGGCAAAGTTTTATGAAGGATCATGTACGAAGCCCCTTTTGGACAATGGACGAATTACTCGAGGATTGGAACGATCCACTGCTTAAGGACTTAAATATTTTGATTGACTTCCATGCAGAATCTAGCGCAGAAAAGTTATGTCTTGCAGGATATTTGAAAGACAGAGGTGTTTCTGCAATAGTCGGAACTCATACACATGTGCCAACTGCTGACCAAAGGATAATTGGTGAGCTGGCCTATGTTGGTGATGTCGGCATGGCGGGCCCACTAAACGCCTCATTATGGATAAAATTTGATAATGCCATTCACAATTTCAAGTATCCATTTAAAATGTCGCCGGAGATAGAAGAGCATGGTGAGATGGTTTTAAATTCTGTCCTTATTGAGCTAGAGGGAGGAAAAGCCAAAAAAATTGAAAGAGTTGATAAATTTATCACTTTTTAAAAATTTCGAAATCCTCGCATTAATACTGTTTATGGTTTAAGCAATTTCGGTTGTTATATCTTCTGTTGAGCGTTTCGAAAGGCTTTGTGGTAGGTGATTTGTAGGAGTGTGTGCTAATTAATCCATCAGTTTTATTTGCAGAATTTCGGGTAGCCTCTTATATAGCTAAAATATAACGGGCAAAACCTCTAAAACCCTTTACTAGCAAATAAATGCTTGACATTTCCAAATAAATAATGCAAACTTAGTTTAGTTAATTTAAAAGCCTGCTTGTAATCTTATAGGCAGCACCTTAATCTCAACTAATTAATTTTTTTGAGAAGGTAACATTTAACAGGAAAGGAGGTGTCATTAACATGAACAAAGCATCCTTAGTCAGCTTCGTAGCTGGCAAAACCGGTCTCACCAAAAAGGCAGTAACCGAAGCAGTCGATTCAATCGTCGAAGCTATCGTAACTACAGTCAAAAAAGGTGATACAGTAACCCTAACAGGTTTCGGTACATTCAAAGTAAGCGATAGAAAAGCAAGAAATGGGAGAAATCCTATTACTGGCGCTGCATTAAAAATCCCTGCAAAAAGAGTACCAGTCTTCAAAGCTGGTAAAGAATTCAAGGATAAAGTCGCAAAGAAATAATCCTGAAGGGTACAATTTTCTGAATATAACCCCCTTTTGTTCAATAACACAATATAGGTGTAATGAATAAGGGGGTTTCCTTTTTTATTTTGTGGAATTGATATAAAATACTATTATGTTCAAAAGAATTGGATTTATTTCATCGGCATTTTTGTTTGAGGTTGCAGACCTCTTGTTTTTGTTCGCTTTACCAGTCTTTTTATTTTCATCAACAAATTCATTGATTTTTACGGGTTTGATCTTTTTGTTAAGACCTTTGGGTAAATTAATTGGTTATACCATTTACAGAAAGTCCTTACAGGAGAAAAACTTTGTTTTTTTATTCCTTTTAGCATATACCCTTAGTTTTATTGTCTTGATTGTTTTTAATAGGTTGTTAGGGTTTTATGCCCTAGTTTTTGCTGTATTTATACTTGGCATGTCTAAAGAGTTTTTTGATCTTGGTCTTTTTAAGGTCGAAAATCCTAATACCCAGTTTAAACTAGGAAGGTATAAGAAATTTTTAAGTCCGAGTCTTGCTTTTGCAGGCTTGAGTCTATCCCTTTTTATCACAAAATTAGTTTCAACTTATCAATTTCAAAATCTTCAGAATTATTTCTCGATTCTATTGTCAATATCTGGTATTTTATTTTACTTTTTTATAAGTAAAAAATTCGCAATGGATAAACAAGAGAGGTTGATCCCAAAGGTTTACAGTCTTGGATTCTTAAATATTTATAAAATTAATTGGACTATATTTTCTGCTGAAGCGGTAAAGGCTTTTTACTGGGTCCTTTTTCCAATATTTATTATTAAAAATATGGGGCAGGATTATTCTCTCGTTTATTTAATCCCAAGCTTGTATTTCCCAATCCTATTGTTAAACATTTTAAAGAATACCTTCTTATTTAAATATTGGAAGATTAGGCCAAATTCATTGTTTTTAGTGTTTACACTTACTCTTTTAAGTTTCTTTTTTGTTCCAAGTAGTCAGTTTTTAATATTACCAACAGTCATTATGGGCTTTGTAATTGGATTTATTGAAATTTCAAGTTGGTATAAAGAAGTTAAAACAGAGGATTATCCGATTCATTTTAATTCTTCAAATTTAGGTTTCATTACGGCACTTTTAATTGGATCTGTTTTTAATACTTATATCCCCATCTATTATGTCCTTGGAGTGTTTGGGATTGTGGCACTTCTTTACTTCCTTATAAAGAAATTTAGGAAACAATAAAGCCTAGAGAAAAAGTGCGTCCATGTTCAAAAGACCAATTCTGGTTTATAATTAGAGTGGTAATAATAAAAGACATGGAAAGACTAAAAATTTCACAAGATAATTACGAAAAAGTTGTTGAAAAAGCTGTTACTGTTTTAAAAGAGGGCGGCTTAATAATATATCCTACAGAAACATGCTATGGCGTTGGAGTAGTCGCTTCTAATGAAGAAGCTGTTTCGAAATTATTGGAGTATAAAAAAAGACCTCAGGGTAAAGCTATTTCGATTGCCGTTAATAGTCTTCTAATGGCCAAAAAGTTTGTCGAAGTAAATAAAACTGCTGAAAAATTTTACAAAGAATTTCTACCGGGTCCTATTACTGTGATTTCCAAATCAAAGCATTTACTGGATAAAAGGCTTGAATCAGAATCCGGTACTTTAGGAGTTAGAATCCCCGAATTTAAATTGGTATTAGATCTCATAGCAAAAACAGAAAAGCCGATTACTGCTACCTCTGCAAATTCGGCAGGCAAAAAGACCCCATACACAATTGAAGATGTATTAAATAATCTTAATAAAACACAATTAACTCAAATAGCCTTGATACTTGATGCTGGAGAATTGCCTCACAATCCCCCTTCAACTGTTATCGATACAACTAAAGAAGATTTGAAAATTTTAAGAGTGGGCGACTTTTTATGGGGAGAGAAGGTTGATGAAATAGTTGTAATTTCGGATGCAGGGATGCTTGATCTAGGTGATGAAATTATTACAAAATACAAATCTGTTCTTGAAACAAGTCCAATCTTAATTCTGTTCAACGCTGATTTAGGAGCAGGAAAAACTCAATTCGTAAAAGGTATTGGTAGGTCTATGGGGGTAAAAGAAATAATAAATTCTCCAACATACACAATTATGAAGGAATACCCATATAAATTCCGAAGCTTTGAGGGTAAGTTGGTTCACATAGATGCATGGCGACTTGAGAATATATCTGAATTTATCGATCTTAATATTAAAAAATATTTTAAACCGGGGAATATTATTGCAGTAGAATGGGCCGGAATGGCTCGAGATACTCTTGATAAAATATCTGAAAATGTTGAAATGTTAAAACTTTACATCGAAATTGACTATATTTCATTTGATCAAAGAAGGGTTGTGATTTATGAAGAGTAAAAAACTCCCATTGATCCTTGGCATAGATACTTCATGTGATGAAACTGCTGCTTCAGTCATTTTGGGTATGAATGTCCTTTCTAATGTTATTTCATCGCAAGTGGAACTTCACAATGAATTTGGGGGTGTAGTCCCAAGTATCGCAAAAAGAGAACATCAAATTCGAATAGACCCTGTTATCAAAAAGGCATTAAAAAATGCCAGCAAAATTTACAAAAAGGAAATTAACTTAAAAGATCTTGATGCAATTTCAGTCACCTACGGGCCGGGTCTAGCAATCGCCCTAGAGGTTGGTATCTTAAAAGCAAAAGAACTTTCTAAAGTCGAAAACATACCTTTAATTGCGGTAAACCACATGGCCGGCCATCTATATAGCGTTTTAGGATTGAATTCTGAAGGCAGAGCTGGACTTCCATTATCTAAAGTAAGGTTCCCAGTTTTGGGCTTTCTTTTATCGGGCGGTCACACCGAACTTATTCTTTTAAAAGATTTCCAAGATTTTGAAATAGTAGGACAAACATTAGATGATGCTGTTGGCGAGGCTTACGACAAAGTGGCCAGAATGTTAGGTCTTGGGTATCCCGGCGGAAAACTATTGAGCGATTTTGCAAAACTAGGGGATCCCTCGACTTACAAATTGCCGATACCAATGGGCAAGGACAAGTCTCTGAATATGAGTTTTTCCGGCCTAAAGACCGCCGTCTATTATCAAGTTAAAAAAATTGAAAAAGAAAGGCCACTTAAAAAACAAGAAGTTTATGATTTTTCGGCAAGTTTTGAAAAGTCTGTAGTAGCAGAGCTACGAATTAAATTAAAACTTGCCATTGAACGCTATAATCCCAAGATGATATGGGTGGGTGGTGGCGTTTCATCGAGTGCTAGGGTGCGATCAGGACTTCGCAAAGTCGCCCAAGAAAAATCAATTGATATATACTTTCCTGCATTAAAGAATATTTATACAGATAATGCCGCAATGATAGCGATAGCATCAACTTTTCAGTTTGCTAGAGGCGACTTTGCGGATCAAAGTCTTGATAGAAAGCCCAATTTAACCCTCTAAAGTGATTCATTTGCCAATATATTCTTTACCTATAAAATCCTGAAGCATTTTGGGAACTTTAATACTTCCATCTTTTTGTTGATAATGTTCAATGATGGCGATTAGTAGCCTATGTGTTGCACCTGTATCATTTACTGTATATGCAAAATTCTTTTCTCCAGATTCATTTGTGCATTTGATGTTTAATCTTCGCGTTTGGAAATCTGTGGTGATCGAATCGGACATTACTTCCATATATTCGCCGGTAGAAGGCAAGAAGACTTCGATGTCATATTTCTTTGCTGCTGCAGCATAGCCCAAATCGCCTGTGCACATGTTGATTACGTGGTAGGGGATTTCGAGTTCTTGAAGCAGCCATTCATTGATACTTAGGAGGTATTCTAAGGTCTTTTGGGCTTCTTCAAGATTGGGTTTGATTATCATATCAATTTCTACTTTTTCAAACTGATGGGCTCTTTTCATACCACGAACATCCTTACCCCAGGAACCTGCTTCTGATCTAAAGCATGTTGATTGGGTATACATCTTAATTGGTAATTGATTTTCTGGAATAATCTTATCGGAATGATATGAAAATAGGGAGGGCTCAGAAGATCCAATTAAATATAGTTTTTGAGCATCTTCAATTAGTTCATTATTGATCTCGTAAACTTGATCTTGATCGGCTGGAAAGTGACTAGTTCCGAATAAAGCTTTTTCTCTGACTAAAACAGGAACATACATTGGAGTAAAACCATCCTTTATTAACTTCCTGATTAATTTATCAAATAGTGCATACATAAGAAGCACGCCTTCGTTCTTGAGGTAATAGAATCTACTACCCGAGACTTTTGATCCGGTCTCAAGGTCGATCAAACCCTTTTGCACTCCAATCTCATAGTGGGGGATTGGGGTGAAGTCACTATCAGCGTTTGTGCCGACCCTAGGCATAAATTCCTTTGATCCATCTGTCCCCTTTAGCTTCTCTTTATCAAGGTAATTCAATCTTGGGTGCCAGGCGGAAATTTCGATATTATCTAATTCTCCTTTCCCGACAGGGACTTCGTCTAATGCCATATTAGGAAGCCATTGCATTATTTGTTCAAATTCCTTCTGTAATGGCTCAATTTGGGACTCAAGTGTAGCCAGGCTTTCTTTTATCTGTTTTGCCTCGGTTAGAAGCTCTACTGGCGGTTTACCTTGAGAATTCCCCATGATCTTCGAGAGTTCATTCCTTTTTGCTCTTAAAGAATCTATTTCAATCTGTAATTTATTTTTCTTAGCATCAATTTGTAAGAGTTTATCTATATCGGCCTTTTTGGGGTCAAACTTCCTATTGATTATATTTTGCTTGACCTTCTCGGCGTTGGTTTTGATATATTGAAAGTTAATCATAATTTATTAAATAAAAAACAAAAAAGTCCTTAAAGAATACTAAATATATTTAATACTCTTTAAGGACCCTTTTATAGATAATGGGTGGTGCCACCTTTTATTATACTTTATTAGTAATATTCGATTGTAAGAAATGTTCTTCTTCTTCCAGCCCTCTCATTATCTTTTAAGATTCTGGTTCGCGTACATTTTTTTGTTTTGAGCCTTTTTCTGTAAGAAGAAATCACATGAATAATAACAACATTCTTCCTTTAAAGTCAATTGAAATAAATGGATAAATCCCGAACAATAATACGGCTTAGAAGTTAAAAGCCTTTATGGGGTCGCGATTTCGTTGGCCAATATTTTTAATTGTTTTCGAATTAAATCATAGAGGGCCATTTTTGTATTAAGTTGATGCTTCATTAAGCAGAATTCGCAATCGGCTTCTTGAATTGGGGGAGAATCTCTATAGAATGGATTTTGAACAATTTCTTCTCGGCCATTTTTTCGAATACAGTAATATCCTAAACCATGCTCTTTTTTAATAGCTTCGTAATTTGCCAAATTATATTTTTTATAGGCTCGAGTAAAAATGACTGTACTTTCGCCTGTGTTTAGAAAGTTGTAATAATAGGCTTCGGGTATAACAAATCTTTCGCCTTGTTTTAATCGGACGAGATATGCTTCATCAATTTTTGGAAAAGGATCAGAACAGCATCTTGGTTTATTCTTTTGCAAAATAATTGTTAAATGGCCGTATAAAACCTCAACAATAGAACTAATTCCGTCTGCCTCGGTACATGGAGCAGAATAATAAATATGGGTTTTAATAAATTCAATTCCTAATAAACCTGGGGGGATATGAAAAAGATCGTATGAAAGCTTGGCCTGTTGAAAATCTAAATCTCCGTCCAAAAACACTCCGTTGTATTCATCGTAAACAAATTCGGGATAGGTAAGAGATTTGTTAAGTAAAACCGGAGTAAGTTGTCTAAGTGACACTTTTTGTCTCTGATTGTATTTAACTTGATCACCATAAAGAAGAGCGTCAGACTCTAAATCATAATTGATATCGAGGGCGCAGTTTTCTAAAAAGTTTAACATAAAATAATGTTAAAAAAGGGGATTACTTTATTATATTGGCAAGGTGTCCTATAAGTCAAACAAAAGCTCTAGAAGCGTTGCGGAAAGCTATAATTAAATATATCGATCAAATATTTTAGGCAATATTGCCATCGTTTCACGAAATATTTGAGGGATTAATTTGAAGAAAAATTTAGCTGAAAATATTGTCCCATATTCCTGGTTTGTCACCCTGACTTTCGAGTATCTTTTTCCAAAGTTCTTTCTGTTCCTTTGTCACTTTTTTAGGGATATCGACTATTATTCTTACATAGTGATCTCCAAGTCCACTACCTTTGAATTTTGGACCACCCTTGCCCTGCATTTTTATGACAGCTTCGGGTTGAGTACCAGATGGAATATTTATTTCATCCCTGCCGTGGACTGTTTCAAGAGGCTTTTGTGTGCCAAGAACGGCTTCGGCTGGAGTTATTTTCATAGTTGAGAATATATCATCACCCTTTCTTTCTAATGATTCGTGAGGTCTAATTTCAATGTTTACGAATAGATCGCCATAGTTGCCTCCCTTTTTACCTGAATTTCCTTTTTCTTTAAATCTTAGAGTTACTCCGTCGGGAATACCTTGTGGTATTTTAATTGTGAATTTTTCAATAGTTGTTTCGCTCCCTTTTCCGTCGCAGCTATTACATTTCTCTTTTATTACCTTGCCGCTACCTTGACAGTCGGGGCAGGTGATTACGGTTTGAAAATTGCCCAGGAATGTCCTTTGGACTTTTGCTACTCTTCCTTGGCCATTACATGATGAACATGTTGTAAAGCTCGAATTGTCTTTTGCTCCTGTGCCTTTGCATTTTGTGCATAATACTCTTCGTTTGTATTCAAAAGTCTTTTCGGTCCCAAAAATTGCATCTAAGAAGTTTATTTTTATATTGACCTCAAGATCTTCTCCTCGACTTGGTCTTACACCTTGTCCGCCGGCAGAGAATCCGCCAAAACCAGTGGAGCCGCCAAAAAATTGTTCAAAGATGTCATTAATTGATCCAAAATCGCTAAAATCATAAGATCCGCCATTGTATCCGCCTCCAAAATCCTGATATCCTCCGCCAAAGCTTTGAGTGCCTGCATGACCGTATTGATCATAAGCAGATTTCTTTCTATCATCTGAAAGAATTTCATAGGCTTCTTGCACTTCTTTGAATTTGGTTTCTGCGTCCGGAGCTTTGTTTCTATCGGGATGGAATTGCTTTGCCATTTTTCTATACGCAGATTTAATCTCCTTCGCTGAGGCGCCCTTTGATATACCCAATACTTCGTAGTAGTCTCGTTTATTCATATATTTTTAATAAGGTTTCGTTATTAGCAGAGAATATTTTAGCAGATACATCCGTTGAGTGCTAGTGGTTTTTTGGCTTTTCTTTCGAAATGTGGAAATTGATCATAGATGTTTTATTTTAGTGGCTTTTCCAGTTTTGTTATTCATGTCCGTTCGTGGTAAAATCAATAATTAATTTCGTAATCGATTTATACATAGTGGCTGATAACATTTTATTACAAAGGACTCCTGTTGTAGCTGTAATGGGGCATGTCGACCATGGTAAAACTACTTTACTTGATACTATTAGAGGAACATCCGTTCAGGAATCTGAAGTTGGAGGTATTACGCAAAATACGCGTGCTCATCAAATAGAATACAAAGGACAAAAAATCACATTCATTGATACACCAGGTCATGAGGCCTTTTCGAATATGAGATCCCGCGGGGCAAAAGTCACCGATCTAGTTTTATTAGTTGTTGCAATAGATGATGGCGTTCAACCTCAAACAAAAGAATCCATTAATTTTGCAAAAGAACATAAAGTTCCAATATTGGTGGCTTTCAATAAAATTGACATACCAGGCAAAAATTCCACAAAATTAAAACAAGAGTTAGTTAATGCCGGAGTCCAATTAGAAGAATATGGCGGTGAGGTTATGGCTGTTGAGGTATCAGCAACAAAAAAAATCGGTATTGAAGAATTACTCGATAGAATCCTTTTGCTTGCCGAAATGAGTGAATTAAAACTTGAAGAACCGCAAGGCGTTAAAGGTAGGGCTTTCATTCTTGAATCAACCTTAGACAAGACACGAGGCCCAGTAGCTCTTTGTATTGTGAAGGGGGGAAGTATTGAGGCTTCAAATTTCTTAGTTGCTGGCGAAGATCATTGTAAGATAAGAACGGTTTTAAACAGTGAACAAAAAATCATTGATAAAGGTGTTGAGGGAGATCCTGTTTGGTTAGTTGGTTTGGATAAAGTTTATAAAGTAGGCACTTTTATAGATATTGTTGAAAACGATAAAGAAGCAGAAAAACTTAGTAAAAAATACTCAAACGAATCTACGGTTCCAGGATTGTCCGAATCTGGAGATTCTTCCGAGGTTAGCGATTTAGATTTTCTTGCTGGGTTATTGAATGTTGAGCAAAAGGAGAGCGAAGTAAAATATATCAATGTTGTTTTAAAGACTGACATGGATGGCACTCTTGAAGCAGTCAAAGCTCAGCTTCTTGACTTAAACGATGAAGAAGTTCAGGTTAAAATAGTGAGAGAAGGTACGGGTAATATTACAGAAGAAGATGTCTTAACAGCTAAAGATTCCAAAGGTCTAGTATTGGGATTTCAGGTTGTTGCCGATAAACATGTTTTAGATGTTGCCAAAAAGGAGAAAGTGATTGTCCGAATTTATGACATCATTTACACATTAACAGATGAAATTGCTGATGTTATGGATGGAATGCTTGACCCAACCGAAGAAGAAGTCGAAATCGCATCTGCAAATGTTAAAAAAGTCTTCCAATTATCAAATGGCCAATTCGTTGCGGGGTCTGAAGTCACAAAGGGAACATTCATTAAAGGTGTAAGAGTGAGAGTTGATCGTGACGGTGAAAAGGTTCATACAGGTAAAGTCGTTTCTCTTAGAGTTCTCAAAGATGAGGTAAAGGAAGTCAAAAAAGGTTCAGAATGTGGTATTCTAATAGAACCTAATTTTGAAGTCCAAACCGGTGATACTGTCGTCAGCTATAAAATCGAGAAATACTAAATTCTATTAATACATGCAAAATATTAACCTAATAACCTGGTTAAAAATCAAGTTCAAGGTCACATATTTCTTGATTGGCTTGAATTTGTTTATGTTTTTAATGACCTTTCTTTTAAGCGGTCTTCAATCTTTTTCCTATATTCTTTTAGGTGCCCAGGTATTACCCGGTACTGAATATCCATTTTCAGTTTATATATTTGAATTTTGGCGATTTATTACATCGGCTTTTTTGCATGGTGGAGTAATGCATTTATTACTTAACATGTACGCGCTATATTCAATAGGAACGATTATTGAAGAATATTGGGGCGGTAAAAAGCTATTAATAATATACATATTTACTTCGATAACTTCTTCCTTATTAAGTTTTATAATGGCCTTCGTCGGTTTTTGGCAAAACAATTCCATTTCAGATGGTTTATCAATTTCCGTAGGAGCTTCTGGAGCAATATTCGGTCTAGTTGGAATAATGCTGGGATATAAGTTTTTAAAGAAAAAAACCTATGCTCCAGAAATCGATTTCGATGTAAGGGGACTCATTTTCTTTATTGCTTTTAACCTGTTATTTGGTTTTGGCGTAAATTTCTTATCCATGAATGTATACATCAATAACTGGGCCCATCTGGGTGGACTTATTGGTGGCGTTATCCTTGGAGCTATTTTAAATACAAAAAATACTTTTTCTCAAGGAAAATTTTCAAAAATATTTGAAAATATTTTGTTTTGGATTTCGTTATTACTTTTTGTTGGGAGTTTTATCCTTACAATAATTAGCGCATTTTTATTATTTTTTAATCAATAAATAATGATAGTAATCTTATTTGGAATCCAGGGGGTTGGTAAATCTTCTGTTGTAAATAAGGCAAAAGCATCTTTCCCAGAAGGTTTTTGGACTCATATGCAACTTGGCGATAATGCCTTTGATCTTGCAATCCAAGATGGAATTATAAAAATCGAAGAATACCAACCTCAACCTCAAGACAAAATTGTTATGCAGGAACCAGAAAAGGGAATCTTTTTAGTAGAGCGAAATAGAGTTGAATCAATTTATATAAAAAGCAAGGATGATATTGCTTTGGGTAGAGATTACATCAGGTTTATTAATGTTCAGACGACAAAGATCCTTCAAAAAGATATATTTGATTTTTATGCAAATTATATTAAGAGCAATCCGGATAAGAATTTCTTAATCGAAACCCATGCTGCCCTAAAGACTAAACAGGGCTATTTGCCGGGGCTTTCATTAGATTTTCTAAAAAATATTCAACCAGACGCTTTCATAATTATTGAAGCAGATGCGGAAAAAATCTTCGAAAGAAGAATTAATGATACTACTAGAAAGAGAGATCACGATACAACACTTAAAGATGTACAAAAAAATCTTGATATCACTAGATATTATGCAAGTAGTTATGCAACAAGCGTTATTAGTCCTTTAATAATTGTTGATAATATTGAAGGGCAGCTTGATGAAACTGCGCATGATCTTTCGGAGATCTTGAAAAGATTCAATTAAGAATACTAATTAAGCTTTTTCTTGTGTTCTTCGCGCCACTTTTCGATTTCTTTGTGGTTTCCGCTCAATAAAATTGAAGGAACTTTTGAAATTGTTCCATCGTCAAATGTAAAAGATTCGGGCTTTGTGTATTGTGGATATTCTAGAACTCCCGGCTCATTATGGGATTCCGAAATTAACGAATCAGGATTCCCAATAACCCCTTCAAGTGTTCTTGCTATTGAATCGATTATCACTCCGGCAGGCAATTCGCCTCCCGATAAAACAAATTCACCTATCGAAACTTCTTCGTCGATCAAGAATTCGGACACTCTTTCGTCCACTCCCTCATAGTGGCCGCAGATGATTATAAGATTTTCATAACTTCGGTACTCAACCACCTTTGATTGTTTAAAGATTTGGCCCTTTGCTGAAGTTAAAAGGACTTTTGTTTGTCCTGATATTTTTGATCTAATATTTTTAAGTGCTTTATATATTGGTTCGATTTTCATAACCATTCCAGCTCCGCCACCGTAAGGATGGTCGTCAACCGATTGATAATTATCAGAAGAATAATCCCTTAAATTTATTACTTTTAAGTTTAAAATCCCTTTTTTAATGGCGCGAGCCACCATTCCTTCTTCAGAAATAAACCGGAAGGAATTTGGGAATAGAGTAAGAACAAAAATATTCATAGTTAATTAAATTCACTACTGAATTATATCAATTTTTCCTTTAAAAATGTTTTTATAGTTGCTAGACTAGAATTGTGTAAAAATTGAAAAATTATGAAAAATACTCTTATCAAGTTTACAACTAATTGTTTTGTCTTTGTGGCCCTCTATTTTATAGCGCTTACTTCTGTTTCAGCCTTCAACATATCATGGACAAGCAATCCAAATAATTGTAAACCTGTAAGCTCA
>CAYWVD010000002.1:0-124499 GCA_964461915.1 uncultured Candidatus Saccharibacteria bacterium
TGAGCTTACAGGTTTACAATTATTTGGATTGCTTGTCCATGATATGTTGAAGGCTTTAACAGAAAAAGCCCCAACAAATGCTAGGGACATGAATACAAAAACCGAAGCTAATACTTTTAGCAGTTTATTCTTCATTTAAAAATTCCTTATCTACTTATTTAGTTTAACAAGTTTGAGAAAAGAAAAAAAGCGAATAGACCTAAAAAAAATGTAAAATTTAATGGAAAGCATACAATTCAACTGGTTTGGCTTTAAAGTGCGGAGTTTGATTAAAATATCCGCGAATATGGTTCAAAAGTTCTTGAGTAGGTACATGAGTATAAAACCATGGAGGCTCTGCACCTACATCCCAAACTGCAAATTCATCGGGAGTATGGTAACGACCATTAGGCATAAGAATTTGTGGATATCTTATTGCACCAAAAGCATGTGAAGATTCTTCCCCCTCGGGTCCGAATCTAAAAACTGCCAAAACCTTAGCAGCAGATGCGAAAAAATCCATTACTCTTTGATTATGCAATCCACCAAATGTCATACTAAGATAGTCTATACCTTCTCTTTGACCCCTTAATAAATTCCTAATCTCTTTTCGTGTTAATCCGGCGATTACATTAGCTCCAATTCCTAAAAAGTTGCCTGCAGATTGAGCGCAGATATTATTAAGCTCCCGTTTATCTAGCAATTCTTGAGTAGTATGAGCCGCATCTAGGGCTGGATAAAAAACAGCCCCCGATTGAGTAACAACCATGTATTTACCATATAAAACTAAAAATTCATCAGGTATGACATTTATTTCCATTCCGAGGAAATTATGAATTTATTTCTCCGGCCAGTTGGCCACAGGCAGCGCTAACATCCTCGCCCATACTTACGCGGATTGTGTTGTAAACACCATACTTATCGAGGATAGCTTTGAAGTTTTGAATATTTTCCCGAGATGATTTGTCGTATTTGACTCCCTTAACAGGATTGTATGGAATCAAATTTACATGAGCCAATCTTCCTCTAAGTAACTTACCTAATCTTTCTGCATGTGAGGATCCGTCATTCACTCCATCAATCATAATGTATTCGTAGGTTATTCTTTTATTTGTTAGATTTTCGTACTGAGTTAATAATTCAAACAATGGTTTAATTGGATTGGCTTTTGCTATTGGCATTATCGATTCTCGAAGTTCTTGGCTTGGAGCATGAAGACTTATAGCTAGTCTTACTCGAAAACCTTTATCAATGAACTTCTTAAGAGGTGCAATAATTCCGGAAGTCGAAACTGTAATTTTCCTCTGCCCAAGATTAAATCCCTCAGGATCATTTAATATTTTTATGGATTCTTCAACGGAACTTAAATTTAACATCGGTTCGCCCATTCCCATATAGACAACATTAGTGATCTTTTGCTTTTCTTTTTTTAAGATCCTTGCAAAATACATAACCTGGTCAACGATTTGCTCCGAATTCAAATTCCCTTTAAACCCTAGCTTCCCGGTTGCACAAAATGTACAACCTACTGGACAACCGACCATACAACTTACACAAACAGTATTTCGGCCGTCCTCATGTCTCATCAGAACGCTTTCAATATTCTTATCCAGTGATTTAACTTTGAATAATACTTTTATTGTATTTCCTTTATCAGAAACCAGTTTTTTTACTTCTTCCAAGGAAGAAAATTCAATATTCTTTTTAAGTTCTTCTCGTAAACTTAATGGGAATGGAGTAACTTCATCAAAACCTGAAACGGCCTCTTGATAAAAAGCCTTTTTAAATTGCTTATATCTAAAGCCTGGACTACTGATTTTTTTTAAATATTCTTCGACTCTTCTCAACGTCTATTTATATATTAAATATATACATATATTATATAACATTTTAAGTAAAACAAAAAGGTTGCCGGGTCATAACTCCGGCAACCTTTCCCCTCTTTTTTAACTATCGGATTTTAATCTTCTGACATTCTTCTGAATTGTCTGCCCATTCCCGCTCCCATTCCTTCACCCATTCCCATACCCATACCCATACCCATTCCCATTCCGTTCATTCCACCAATCATGATATACCTTAAGGGGATATCCTTTTCATCGGCCCAATCACTTAAATCATATCTTAAATTTTGCATTGCTTCATGCCTTGCATCTGCAGTCAGTTCCTGTGAATTGATTTTTTCGATACTTGCTGCAATTTCAGTCTCTTTTGCTAAGATTAAGTTTTTCTGAGCTTCTGTGATGTCACCATCTTCAACTGCTTGGGATAATCTTTCGGTTCGTTCTTGAGTTCTTGTTGACTCAAAAACCTGCTCAACTTCTGAAGGATTCAAATTAAATTTTGTTGCGATATTTTCAACAATTGTTGGATACTCGCCATTTATTAATGCTGAAACATTATTTAATGCGAAAACTCCGCCAGCAACTGTTGTTGCAACTAAGAGGACTCCCCCTGTTACTACTAAAGCTAGTTTAGTTTTTCTCATAATTTAAATATAAAAAATTAAATTATCTTTAGTATATTGACGCTTTATGAAGATATTATGAAGGCTTTAAAACCTTTGCCGTTTTGTATATCTGGAGCCACTTTTCAAATGGCAACTTAGAGGGTGGGATCGATAAATCGAGACCGATATCTTTTTTTATCCTTTTTATTTGATTAAACGAAAATTCAGTTTCTAGTGCATTTTTGAGGATATGTTTTTTTCTATCAAAAATCCTTGTAACAAATTCGATGAACGCATCCTTTTCAAAATCAATTTTATTTTCATCTATTTTTTTAAATCTAACAAGAATAACATCGGCCTTGGGGATTGGCTGAAAGTCGAATTTTGAGAATTGATGGGTAATTTCCCCAATAAATTGACACTTTAACTTCATACTTAAAATACTTTCCTGGGAATATGGCAACCCTAAAAATCTATAGCCCGCACCTTTTTCTAAAAATATATACGAATCAATCGGAGGATTGTCGGATAATAAGAGTTTGTTGATGATATCTGCACTAATACTGAAGGGGATATTTGAGAACACCTTGTATTTATGTACATTGACAACTTCATTTAAAAAATCTCCCTCAATAACTTCAATATTTGTTATGCAAGTTTCTGAGATTTTTGCCTTAAGTTCCTTTACAAGTTTTTTATCTAATTCATAAGCAATAACTTTTTGGCATTTTTTTGATAACTCAAAAGACAAGACCCCCTTACCGGCGCCTATATCCAAAACAACATCTTGAGAATTAATTGAAGTTTTTTCCCTAATAATCGATTCTATTAATTTACTTGATTTTATGAAGTTTTGTGAAATGCTTAAATTGTTGTGTTTTTCTATCATGCGAAAGATTATACAACAACTACTAACAGCCTATAAACAAGTTTGGACTCGGGGGTAGTATTTTGAAGCAAAAACAGCAAGATCAGAAGCATCGATTACGCCATCATTATTGAAATCCTTCCCACCACAGCCAGTCTTAACAATATTACTATCCGAACACTTCTTTTGATAAAACCTTGCAAATTCTTCGAGATCAATATAATTGAGAATCGAATCAGAGTTACTATCCATAAGTCCACAATTAAATTCCAATTCGCTCTCACCTCCAGAACTTTTACCGTCAGCGCATTCACAATAATTGACCCTTATTTGATTATTTGAACATGTCTTAATACATATTTTTATTCCTTCATAATTATAATTAACGCATTGGTAGCCTTTTTCGTTCCCTGCACAATCAAGGTCACTCGAGCACCCCTTTTCACCGCATTGGAACACACCTGGATCAGGCTTTTCAGTTCGAGTAATTTTGGGTGATGGTGTTCTTGTCCCCTTTGGAGTATTCGTAGGTCTTTTTGTTTTCGTCGGTCTAGGTGTTTTACTAGGTCTTGGTGTTTTACTGGGCTTTTCAGTACCCTCACCGTTCTCTAAATCTATTTCGAAAGGCTCGCCAGCATTACCCATGCCATCATAAGCAATTACTTTAATAGTCTTAAGATTTTTTATCGGAGAAAACGAAATGGTTTTGAATTTGTTATAGATGGTTTTTCTAAGCTCTCCATTGAGCCATAGCTCAACCCTCTGAAGAGATTCATCATTTTCATATTTTAGATCAAGTTTTAAACTTGTTTTGTTTTGTAGGGATTCAGCAGAATTACTTATTTCTACATTCGGTGGAGTACCCTTAGATTTAAAAGTTTCGGCAAGATTATTAAGCGTTTTATTTAAAACTAAAACAGATGGATAATTAAAAAAATCATTACTGGAATCATCATGCCTCATTAGGCTATCAATTGAAGTTCGATAATAATCAGCATTTTTACATTCAATAAAATAATCATCTTTGGCCACAAATTTACTCCACGATTGATTAGGATTTTTTTGTGAACAATTTCTATCATTATATTGCATTGTCCCAGTTGTCCCATAACTATACTCGTCGAGTACTCCAAGCGTATGAGCAAGCTCATGAGGACCTACCAAAAAGACATTTCCACCATTCCCGAATGCAAAAATTTCCCCATCAATCCAAGTGCAACCACCTTCTTTGTTATTCTGGTAGAGTATTCCTATCTTGTCATACTTTAAGTTTAAAGCCTTTGCTTTTGCTCTTACAGCCTCTTCATCACAAGTAACACAACCACTTTGAGTAGTTGTGCAGCCAAAGTTCTGACCTCTTTCCATGAATTGCTTTGTTACTCTGACTTGCGTTGATCTTATTTTAAATGGTTCCAACTTGTAAATTTCGTTTTCGACTTGTGAGAAGCTTTTTTCAAAAGAGTCCTCGGATGAAAAAGAATCGGAAAATATTAGAATATCTAGGAATCCATCCCCAACACCATAAGTAAAAATCCCTCCCTCTTGAAAATCATTAATTGTCTTATATTCAGCAATAGTTGTTCTAAATAGTTCAACATCTCCTTTTTTAAGAATCAGAAATTCCTGATCTTTTATTTGTGGAATGAGTGTAGAAAAATCAAGCTCATTAGGGACTTCGCCTTCTTGTGGGGGGGTGATAATAACTCTTCATCGGTGTATCGATAAATTTCTCAAACAATGATATTCCCTTATTATCTAAAATTTCTATTGAAAAGGCTTTATTATCTGGTATAACCGACGATGGGAAGTATCCGTTTACAGATTTTATTTGTTTGAAGGAGAGTGTATCTTCGTCGATTTTATAAGTAAAATACAATTCAAAATAATCAATCTTATTTTTAAGATATGATCCAGCACTTGATTCTACGGGCAATAAACTTTGCCTTTCAATTATTACTCCGATTAAAATGGATAAAATCCCTAACAGGATTACTAAGATAGATGAGAATATATTTCCCCTTTTTTCAACTATGTTTACATCTGAATTCTTATTATTCAAATAGGCAATTGGCAATAAAAATAAAAAAGCACCAATAGCAAAGTATATCAATTCAAAAACAATTGGATCTTCATTAGAAGAATTCTCTAAAGGATCAATAATTCTAATTAACGAATTCCCTCTTGCATTTTGAAAGTCTCTTTCATATTTTGGAATAATTATTGGCTTTGAATTATTTCCTAATGAGGTAAACTCAACCTCATTTAACGGATTCACCCCATATGTTTCTAGCCTACCTATTAATAAAGTATTTGAGATCGAATTTTTGTTGGTATATATAATTACACAAAGAGTATCTGAATCATAATCTCCAAATTCGTCAGTATCTTTACATCCAATTTCAGTTGGGTAAATCGAAGAAATGCTAGCAACTCGGCTTTGAGGGAATTTAAACTTTAGTAAAAATGAGTCTTCATTATAAACATTGTCTGTCGCTCGAATTTCAAAATAAATATTGTCTGTATAAATAATTTCTTCTTTTTCATAAGAATTTACTATATTCGTGCCGAAAAGGTAAAACATAAAAAGTCCCAAGATAAAGGACATTATTGATAAGGTGATTTTAATGATCTGCTTCATTTAATTGTAACAATCTTTAGATCTTGGCGAATATTTATTTGCGAAATGTCCAAGATCAATATAGTCGATCTGTCCATCCTTATTAGAATCTTTACCACCACAAGGCCCAAAGTTAACAGAACTATCTTTGCATTTGTCTCCATAGACAATTGCAAAACTAGCTAGATCAATATAATTTAATATACCATCATTATTGATGTCCATTGGACCGCAATTCACGACTTTTTTTGATTCTTGGCAAACACAAATATTTATCTGCACCTCGTTCGGCTTACAAACTTTTTTGCATATTTTCACAGGATTCTCAGGATTCATTGCATTCGTTACACACTTGTAATCAGGACTCCCTAAACAATCTGAATCTTTGTTACAACCAGTTACGCCACATTTTAATTGTAATTTATTTGTCGAAGTCGGTGATGGAGTAGGAGATTTAATAACCTTTTTCGTAGGTTTTGGTGTTGGTGTTTTTGTAGGTTTTTTAGTGGGTTTTTCGGTTGGTTCCTCGGGTTCATCGGTTGGTTCCTCGGGTTCATCGGTTGGTTCCTCAGGAGTATCCGTTGGTTCCTCGGGTTCATCGGTGGGTTCCTCTGGCTCTTCGGTGGGTTCAGGATCATCTGTCGGTTCCTCTGGAGAATCTGTCGGATCATCATCTCCGATTCCATCAGGATTTAACTTTATTGTTGCTGATTTACCAGTTCGATCTATTGAGTCGTATGCCTTTATTGTAAGTTGAACTTCTTTATTCGGGATAGTGATATTTTGTAATGCTTTTGAAATATTTTCAAAATCCTCATATTCAGTAAACATAATTTCATTATCGATCCATAATTCTACTCTTTGGAGATGTTCAGCATTCTCGTAAGCTATTTCCATATCAATCTTTCCATTAACTTTCTCGTGATTTTTAGGACTTAAGATTTTAGCATCTGGAGCTGGATCATCTGTTGTAAATTCACCTGTAAAAGCGTCAATTTCATCTAAAATAATCTTTAAAGAAACGGCATTGTAATATCTGGAGTCTTCATCAAAGCGCATAACACTATCAAATGATGTTCTCCACAGATTTGTTCTTAAGTCACATCCTTGACTATAGCTGTATTTGCCAACAATATCCTTCCATGCGGGATTTTGATTGGAATCATGACAGTTTAAGCCAGTAATCCTTAGGGGGGCAGAATTTGTCCTATTTGTATATTCATCAAGTAAACCAAGGCCATGCGAAAGTTCATGAACAAAAACGCTATCAGGAGTGCTTCCTACACATAAAAAGAAATATTCTGTTCCTACACCAGTTGAGGTTCCACATCTTTTATTTTCATTATGTATTACCGCAATTTTGTCATATTTTATTTTCTTTTGATTCAAAATATTAGTTACTAGACTATAGTCACACATAATAAATGTAGACGCATCAGCAGTTCTACAGCTTAGACTCTGAGTATTTTCCACAATCGAAAATCTTACCTGGGATCTCCTAAAGTTATATGGCTCGAATTCTAATACAGCCTTTTTTATACTCTCAGCTAACGTTTTAAAACTGTTCATACTATTACTGGTATAACCGTTTCCGATTATCGCAATGTCGAGGTAGCCATCATTTTTACTTGCTTGATCCATTCCATAAATATCTATTATAGTTTCATTATCAACATCTCCGTCAGGATAATACTCAGATATATCGAAATCCTGGATTAGAGAATCATTCAAATAAACCGATAAAGCTTTTTCGCTCTTTAGCTGTGGAACATTCACAATTATATCGAGGACATCATAATCAGAAGGGATTGAATTTGCCCAATTAGGATCTGTTGGTAAATTAGTTTCGGGATCAATTATAGGGTTAATCAAAATCTCTGGAATGGTCACACCCAATTCGTAAAGAGAATTCCCAGTAAAATCCTCCACCTTAATTTTAAGGGGTGAATCAGGATTGCTTTGTATTTGTGGGATAAATCCAAAGCCAGGAGAAACTTCACTTGAAACAATCGAATTTGTCCTCCAATTATATTTTATTAAAACTTGTAAATATTTAACCGGTTTATTTAATTGAGATAATGCATCAATTACAATGGGTGCTTGGCTCTTTTGCCCTAGATATAATCCCACAATAATTGAAATTATTCCGATAAAAGCTATTAGAACGACCTCCAACAGTAATTTCCCTTTGGATTTTGTGTTTTCTTTCAATGCCTTTTGTGAAGAGATCTTTTGCCTTATAAATAATGAAGACAAAACAAATATAACCCCTATGATAAAAAGAACGATATTAAGGTATCCTATACGATCGATTGGGGCATCTTCTTTAAATCGTGGAATTGAATTGACCACACCTTTAAACTCATTCATATTCACAACAAACTGATCTTTTGAAAATTTCGGCTCTATCAGTAAGTTCTCATCATACACACCTTGATTATCTGTAAAAGTAGATTCTTTAACAGAATTTACAAATGGATTCATCTCGTTTGATTGAATGGTCCCCCAAATCAATGGGATATTATCAGTGGTATTGGAATCAAGTGGACTAACCTTAAGACAAATTTCCGACTTTGATGAATATGTACATGTATCTTTGATTTCGCCACTTGAAAACAATTCTGTGACAATGCTATTAGGGAATGATATTTTGAAATCATGCGAAATTGCCGAAGAAGAATCAGTTCCACTGAAAACTTCGAAATATTGAATAATTGCAAATCCTGGGCTATTTAGTCCATTGATTATCTTGACGCCCGCACCAATTATTAAAAGAGCCCCAATCAATAATGGGGCTAGAAAATATAGGCTTCTCTTTATACTTTCCATCAATTAATTTGAGGAATATATAAATATTTTCTGATATTTGAAAAGACAAGTCAAATGGCAAGAAATAAAGCCAGAAGAGGATAGACAGGCAATATATACCAGGCAAGTTTTGTTTGAGCCAATGTGAACAATAATATTGAAAGGAATATAAATATTATTGAATATTGTATTACCTTTTTAACAAGAAAATTTTTCGGTTTTCTTAGGGTAAATAATTTAAAAACGACCGGAATCCCAAGAGCATTCATCCTTGGATCAAGTAATATCCCCAAATAGAACAGGATTGATTCATTATGCCCTTCTAAAGGAGTTATTGCCCTACTTAGAATGTGATAATCCACAAAGTTATCCACAAAACCCGCCCCGAATTTTAAATACATGATAACTATCCATAGAATGATTGGGATTGTGAATAATACTATCCCAGCAATGATTTCTTTAACTCGTTTTTGTTTAAAAATGTAAAACGAATTGATTAGTAAAGGAATAAAAACAAATGGCCCCTTTGTTAAAAAACCTAAACTTAAAGATAAATAACTAAGGTATATATTTTTTGTAGTTAATTTTTCAGATATAAAAATCAAGAAAAAGGATAAAACTATGAAAAATATTTGAAGGGTATCGAGATCGAACGAACTAAAAGTATGCGAAGCAAAATATCCCGCAGGATTAACGAAATACAATTGGGGAATCAATAATATCAGGTATAGAAACACTATTGCTTTTGAAAAACTTACATTCTTTTTTATTAAAATAAATAACAAAAAAACGATACCGAGTGCAGCAATCACACTCACGATGCGCCCACTATGCTCAATTCCGGTTATTGGAGAGATTATTATCGAAAGATAATAGAACAAAGGGGGCTTTTCAAAGAAATTTTCATCATTTAGTTTTAAAAAAATTGATTGCCCTTGTATTGTATCTTTAACTACTTCAATATTTGTTTGTTCGTCCCAGCGTTCAAAACCTGCTTGAAAAGCCCCATTTAAGAGCAATATCAAAAATATGGAAAAACCAAGGATGGTGAGGATTTTTTTAAGGATCATTTAAAATCAATAAACTACAATACCGGTATTGTTAAAATAGCCCCATAAGCCTAGAAATTCACTCTTAGTTTTTGTCCAAACACCTCGATTTGAATCATTCAAAATCACATGAGTTGGATTATCAATTGAACCTTTGTATCCAACTACAACATAAGAATGCATTCCGGTTATAGCTCGAATGTCTTTACCACCCGGCGTTGTCCAATGGTATTCGTTCCCAGCGTATGAATAGCCATTATGGGCCCAAATGACGACGGGATTACCATTTCTAACTTCTGTGAGAAGGCCGGTTAAATTCCAGCCGGTTTTTATTGAATTTGATCTATATTTACTTATTAAATTTGAAATTGGGCCCCAATACACCCCATACCCCTTGGTTTTTCCATAAATATCACCAACATATCCAGTGTATGGATCGCCAAAAATGTTATTCGCTTCATCGTACGGCGTAGTATCTTTGGCGATCTGAGAATGTAAGGTCATTACATCCTTATATACCCCCCTATATGCTAAAGCCATTCTTGTGGCTTCAAGATTGCATGAGAATCTTAGCCTTTGATAATACACAGGCACATTTAATTTGAATACCTCGTCCTGTGTTTTAAATGTGAAAGAGAACTCCTTATCACTATCAATGCCATATATACTCTTAACTCCGCTTGCTATTGTTACTTTGTAGTTTGTCGAATAGCTTAAGCTTGAATTTGGATTAAAAATCAGCGTCGATCCATTCCAAGAAAATGAACCGGAAACTCCGGGACTAATACTGAATTTTGATTCCGCTGATGAATGATCCACTTCCTGATCAAAATGCATATTAATATTGGAATTGATTCCAACAGTTGAGGCATATCCAGCAGGATCAGTTGATTCAAGCCTTACTTTTCCAATTGTGCTAAATTTTGAGATAAAGTCATTTTCAATAACTCCACCAATCGAACTTCTAAGCCCCTTTTTAATTGTCAATTGATAGTTGGTTTCTTTAGCAAAGGGATCATGTGTGTATTCAAAACTTTTTGGATCTTTCCATGAAGCCACTCCTGCAACACTCGGCTCTAGTTGAATGTAATTTGTTAAATCATCTTGTACCATATCATTATCAAAAACCACAGAAACAGGAGAATTTGGAATAACTTTATCTCCCTTAGGTTCTACAGAACTTAATAAAGGCTCTCGAACAGTTTCAAAATTACCCTCAAAAAGAGTTTTAGGCAGGCCCAAAACTTCGGCAACTTCCCCACTACCCAGATCAAATCTTGCAGACGAACCAATTAATGAATATGAATATTTTGTAGATTGGTTTAATCTACTTGAAATATTAACTTCAACAGTTTCACTGCTAACCATCATTTGAGTTTCGGCTACAGGATCGATTTTGAACTCCCATTTATAATAAAGGCCAGCTAGGTTATCTAACTTAAATGTTAAATTAACATTATCAGTAAGCATATCAACAGTTCCCGATACTGGAGCAACTTCCACCGTACTTATTTCTTTTGGTGTAAATGAATCGACACCAAACTCCCAAGGTTCTTTTTCAGAAAGCGGATTGCCGATCCCTGCATAATACAAAAAGATCTTTTCGTTTAAAGGCAATGAAAGTTTTGGATAAAAAACCAGCTTTCTTTTAATATATGGAAAGTTTTTGTCAACAGGCTCAATTTCCCATTTTCCTGCGACCTCAGGATAAATTTGTGGTTTTAAAGTTTTTTCATCGAGCGGGCGGTTGAATATTACGAAAATATTTTGGCGATTATCATACAAAACCTCGTCGGCTTTTGGATATTGAGCTACTACATGAGGATCACCGAGTAAATCATACCCTAAAAGAAGTAAAAAAAAGATCAAACCAAAATCCACCAAATAAAACGATTTTTTGAAAAATAAATAAGCCCATTTTTTAAACCCAGTCAACGAATCGGCCTTATGGACATTTAATTCATTTTTCCTTTTTTTTACAATATACCTTACTAACAGGATTATATTAAAAACAAATAATAATAAAAGGACTATTGCACCTATGATTAAAGCATTTTCGTAACTTAAACCTCTTTCAATCATTTCTCTTTCATATTACTTATATAAAAATTCTGTTTACGGCTCAGGATTCCTAAGCCCATAGATCCTATCAAGTGTAGTAAATATCACTGGCCCCTTCTCAGCCTCAGCTGAGTAATTGATTACATAATCCATAACCTTATTCATTGTGGCATTATCATAAGTCGTAAACCAATGTGGATGGCTCATAAAATTGACGACATTCATTTTCGAAAGTGGCATCATTTTATCAGAATATATTTCATTAAATTTGCCAATCATTACCTCTGGAGGATTATTAGTTGTATCCCGCCCGTTATTCGGCACTTCGATTATTCCAAAATTGTCATTATCACTGGCCTTGTTTTGATTCGAATTCGAAATCATATATGGAGGCTGCGAAGGGGCCAAGTCCCAAAAGCCGACTGCATTCCCCCAATTATATTTATCTCTACCGGATGTATCAATTTTAAAACCATACTTTGGAAGGACTTTCAAATTCTTTAAATCAATAAACCAACCGCCCGCTCGATAAGTCACTGGCTTTGGGAAGTTATACTCTTCAAAGAAGTTCAATGAACAATCAAGTAATTCACCAAATTCCTCTGGTGAATATGCGCTGGTTAAAACATCATGGCAATTATATCTGCTATCCCATTTGGGCTCAGTTTTGTAATCTAGTCCGCATGCTTTGAAAAGGTCACAATGCATATGCAGATGCATTCCGATCTCATCGCCTAAGGCATACCTATCAAAGACAAATTTTTTAAGGGCATCTTTTCTAATTTCACTCACATCGTTTGCTTCAAAAACTCTTGGCGTAACAAGTTGAACCATCGGAATTTTATATTTCGATGAAATCTTCGACATGGCGCTCATATTCGAATCACTAATGTCATAGCCCTCCCAATCAATAGTCCAGACAACATATAGAGGATATGACACCATAAATTCAATCGGTTCACTCTTTTTATTAGCCCCGGTTATAAACACCTCAACGCGATGTGTCCCGATTGCGTAATCTGAAGGCTCAATTTTATAGTTATAATTTTCAGAAGCGTTGCGTTCGATCCTGTCGGCCAATTTACCATCCACAAAGACATCTATTCCACGATAGTCATAGCCTTTGTTGTTTACAGTTATATCCACAATTCCACTTTTATACTGGTCAAATGACGGATCGTCGCTTTCGATCTTAAAGATAGTCTTTCGACTAATAAATGAATCTATTGTGAAGTTTGCATCAACTCTTTCGATATAGCTTTTATCAACAACATTAAATGAAAGTACACTTGCAAAATCTTGATTGTAATTAGTTATCAGCCTTATCATGAAGATTCCAGCCAACCAAACTGCAGCTAAGATATAGAAAGCTCTAAAATAAACAGAATCAAAAGTCCTTAAGGAAAATCTTTCCCTAAGCGGATTCAAAACTTTATGAGAATTCGTGATATAGACAAGTATAGTTCCCAATAAAACTATTATTATGTAGTACCCAAACATCGCTAGTGGCTCACCCAGCTTAATTCCTAATCCATATTGACCAATGAATAATAGGACCAGATGAACAATATAGTAATCAAATAGATTTTGCCCAATAAACGAAACTACTTTTGATTCACCATTCCCGACTAACTTTTCGATTATAAACAAAAGTATGGAGGTATAACTTAACCCAATTAATATAAACAATATGCTTGGAGGCCATCTAACGATATCCAATCCTATAGATGGATAAACGTTCCCGGCTACAAGGATTATTAGGGTAACAAATCCAATAAAAGCCATGAGTCCATTTTTAAGCCTTAACTCTTTTGCATAATCTTTAAAGGCAATCAATTTCCCCCAATAAGCTCCGAGCAAGAAAACTATTGAATATTGAAATATTGGAAATCTATACCAATCTGAATGCCCTACAAATATTGATTTTATGAACAAGAATTCATTTGGAACATCAACCTTGTATAAGAACATTCCTAAGGCATAAAGCCCGATTCCCATTACAAGCGTCAAAAAAAGGCTATTAGTAATATTTTTTAATAATGGCCTCAGATAATAGATTAATAGGTAGAAGAAAATAAAAGGAAGTAGAAACTCTACATAATTGGGTACATCAACAAATAGGATCAATCTAATTATCCTACTTAAAATATCTACATTGGAATCCAAAAGCTCTGGCAGGTATCCTATTAGGACAATTAAATAATACGATAGTAAAAGTTTAAAGGCCTTGTGTGGAATTTTTTCTTTCTTTTCATCAAATTCTTCTTTTGAAATGTCCGGTCTCAAATATGACAAAAACATTCCGATACCAGACAAAAATAACAAAACAGTGAAAGTTGTCAGATTAATAAAATTAATTATTGGAGCCAAATAAGGATCGGCTCCAAGGCCCACAAAGTAAGCCGTATGGCCAAGAATCATCAACAAGCAAGTGATACTTTTTAAGATGTCTATGGTACTAATTCTCTCGTGTTTTTTTATGTCAGTTTTTTAACATATATCTAAATATATCAAGATTTTTTTAACACATCTATAACAAACTATGACTATCTAGAACCATTTACTGTTCTATTTACTATTCCTGACAGTTTCTGATATAATCTGACATTGTTTTTCAATTAAGAAAAATGAAACATACATGGTATGAAGATATAGTTAGCACTGTCGAAAAGTGTATTTCGATCAAAATCCCTTTTGAGATTGTACACTTTCCATCCACAGGCGTAACCTCAGCCATCAACAAACTTTCCCAAACATACAAAGAATCTGAGGCCAATATTATTTTAATTCCTATCGACTTTGAAGCTGTTTCTTTTTCAAAAGACTTAAACGAAAGCCAATCTGAACTATTCCGAGTTGTTAAAACCCAAATCGAACAACAAATCGGAATCACTATTGATCACACCTCAGAAGAGAATTTTTTCAAAAAACTAGAAGAGATCTTAAAAAACTATGTGCAATTAAAAAAGAAAGTCTTTTTTGTCCTAGAAACGACTAGCAAACTAGAAATAGAAAGGATCCCAGGCTTTCACGATTTTCTAGTTTTTTTGGACATCCTAAGAGACTTTACCGAAGGAGCAATCAACATCATTATCACATCCACTTACCCATTGTTTAAAGAAAACAATCCATGCCCTATCCCCATAATTACGCAATATTACAATTACCAAAAACCAGCAAGAGTTTTCAGAACATTTAACGAGGATATTTTCCAAAAAAAGGTAAAACCCGATAAACTACTAGAAATGATCGAAGCAACGAACGGCCTGGCAGCCCTAGGCAAAGGGATTTACAACGATCTTCAACTACTTGATAAAAAAGCAAATGATGTTGATTTCACCAAAATTGATTCCAATTTTTTCAAAGAATTCCAAGCCACAAAACAATATATGGATAGAATAAAATCAAAATTCAATCCAAAAATTTTAGATTCATTTAAGGCAGTAGTTTTGGAGGAAAATATTGAAAGCATCGATCCAGAAACAGTAGAGTATTTACAAAAGACCGGATTTCTTGACGAAAGCAATAAAATCAAAGGGACCATATTCAAAGAATACTGTAAAATGTCTTTATTGAATAACAAAAACTGCGAGCCTATCGCCCCGAAACCATTACCAAACATTATAGCCCCCAGTTTTGACGACGACGATTTTTACAAACTGACCAAAGACTTATTTATTCACAAAGTCTCAGGAGAAATCTATTTTAGAAACAAAATCACAGACAAATACCTCACCGAAAAAGAACTCTTAATAATCAAAGAATTATTCATCAACAGAAACTCTCCAGTTTCAAAAGAAAAAATTGCCCAAATAATTTGGAGTAAGGATTACACAGAAAAGTACTCTGAATGGGCAATTGACAAACTAATCTCCAGACTTCGTGAGAAGCTTGAAGACAAAAAGCCTAATCATATAATCCTTACCGCCCGCAACAAAGGATATATGTTAGCCTAACCCCCTATGCCACAACCACCCCCACCAGGGGAAACTCCAGAAAGTCTAATTAATCCGGTGGGATCACTAAACCGAGTTTATATACCAACCTTTCGTGAAAGGCTTGAATTATTTGGATTGCAAATGGGTTTACTAATTGCCGCTGCAAGAGAAGGTGTTAAAAGGTTATTTCTTAGAGGTAATAATCAAGAAGGAGAGATCCCTCTTGGGGTGGCAAAACCAGATGGAATAACTGCTCTGAAAGTAGTAAAACCAGAAAGCAGATTCAACCAAATCAGTGAAGAAGGGAACCAAACTCAACCAGAGCATTTGAATATTTTATTACAAAGACAACCAGTAATAAAACATTATTTAAAGATTATTGGTGAATTTAGAAATTGTAAAATAACAGAAATTACACAACAAGGGTCTTTGCCATTCATAATTGAAAACGAAAACGAAATTAATGCACATAAAGAATTAATAACTGATAAAAAGAAGAAACATCAACGAAACCATCCAGAATATAAGCCTAAATGCAAAGTTAATAATATACAAAAGGTTTGTGGACGAGGATTAACAGGGTTTGCTCAAGTAGATAAATGTATAAACCTCATAATTGATGGACCCGAGTCAACAGCAACTACAGTGGCCTGTGTCCTTGCAATGTCAAATACCGGAATTTTTCAGGGCATAACAGACCCAGGTGGATATTATCCAAGGACTGTAAGTGAAGAAGGTAAAGACTTAAAGATTTTGACGCTAGATGATATTGAACCTGATAAAACAAAAACTTATATGTCATCATTCTTAAGAGCCTTTGCCTTGAGACAAGCACGTCAATTATTTGAAGGTTTTATAAATGTGGATATAGAAAATCCAGAACTTCAAGATGAGTTAACCAAAAAAGGACTCGGCATACTGTGCGACCCTGAAGTAAGAACTGTAGTCATTGCAGGCAAGGAGGGGCAAGGAAAATCTACATTGGTAGAAAAACTTTCAAATAGGCTTCCCAAAAGTATTGGCCTGCAAATGAATAGTCCCCAAAAGATTATATACTGCCTTAGACAACTTGGGGAAGGTAAAAAATCACAAATTGTAATTGCTGAACAAGCCGCCCATTTATCTGCACCAAAGAGGTTGCAAGCATCTTCTAAGATCGAAAGAATTACATCAGCCCTATTGGGAAAAGAAAAAAACTTATCTCAAGATGATAAAAAATCTATTACTGCAAGATTTTTTGAGACCTTTAGTGGTTTAACTTCAATACAATTATTTTTATTATCATTACCAAGCGTAAAAGGCGTTGCTATACCATTTAGAGAGGAACATTTAACGCAGTTATTTCAAAGAATCGCAGACATTGATCTAAAGGGGCTAGATACCGTAAATATGCTCAAATCCTTATTTGAATGTTTCCCAAAAGAAATACTTAATATTTTTCTGACTGCAGTCGAGCTATCAACACCAGAAATTTTATTAATGGCAACTACCCCACCAGAAAATGCATCAGAAGATAGTAAATCAAAGCATACAAAGTTATTTGAATCTCAGGCGAGATTTATTGAAGGAAAGAATCAAAGATTTGAACTTGAAGATAAACCCCGTGAAGGTATTTATTTTGAACTGATTAAAGCCATTGAAAATGATTTCCCAGCAGAAACCTTGACTAAACAAACTCTTATTAACTTATTACGCCAGTTAGCCCTGCTTTATGAAATATACGGTAAGGGAAAAGAAACAGACCCCCTCCCCTAAAAATCTTCCCCCAAATCCCATCCTTTAACCCAAGTTCCGCCTAAAATTCGATATCTATGTCAGAAATCATTTATTTGTCAGAAAGACTTGCCTTTAGCGTCAACTTAAACAGGCTGCCTGTCAAGCGTTTTGCCATGTCAGGTTATAAAATATGACCATAGTTAAATCTTTTAAAAAATCAAAATGCAGAAAAAACAACAACTCATTAATAAACTAGAAAAAGACCTTATTGTTTTAAGAAAAAGACGAGAGAAACTTTTAAAGAAAGTTGACGAAGCTAGATCTCAGTTTAATGAAGAATATGAAAGTCCGATACTCGAAGACTGCGTTTTGGAACTTCAATCGGTTGTAAGCCAAATCTGTGATTATGAGAACACTATTAAAACAATGCGGGCTGGTAAGGACAATATTTCAATCGAAAAAGAAGAATCTATACAAGTAGGCGATTGTGTTACACTAAAAAATCATACCCACATTAAACAATTCTGCATTGCCAAACACTCTGATTATGTTAATCCTGATTTGGGTATTATTTCAGGGAATTCACCCATTGGAAGACAACTCTTAAGTAGTAGATTTGGCCAAAACATTGAATTATCAATTAATGGCACAAGCACTGAATATCAAATCCTTCCATAATAATCACATTCATCTTTTTCAATTTAAATAATAAAAATCAGGGGCTACACCCCTGATTTATTAAATCTTTAATATAAGCTAGTATTACTTTCTCTTCTTTTTTGCTTTCGATTTTGAAGATTTCTTGCCAGTAGATCTAAATGATCCGCCCGATAATTTGGCTCTTAGTTCTTGACCCAAAAAAGGATAACCAAAAAGAGGTGCAATTACACAAAAATCCATTATTCCTGAAAGTAAAAATGCTGCTCCGCCGAAAGCTAATGCTAATCCATAATCCGTTGGATACATAACTCCTAAAATGAGTAGATAAAGACCAACTAATGCTTTTATAAACCTTGCAGTATTACTTGAAACTATTTTTAGGAAAGTTTTCATGCGGGCAGATAAATAATAAATTAATACTTAATATTAAAGATAAATAAAAAAGAACGCAACAAAGTTTTGACATTATAAAAATTGACTTCACCCTCAATAATATCTAAGCTATTAGATATAGATTTAATCAACCATGTCATTTTTAACAAAAACAATTAATACAATATATATATTGTATTAACAACTTTGTGTTTGACCCTATTATCAGCCCTTGCTTTCCAAATCAAGATTAGCGCCGCAGTACAATATCTCCCATGGCAATGGACCGAAACCAACTATAATTATTATGACACTTACCAATTTTCGGACACTGACTCTTCAAACAATATTTATGTAACGAATTTGGCCGAAAAGCGAGTTGAAAAATATGATTCAAACGGCGTCTTTGTTCGTAATTATTATGCTGATTGGAATTCTCCAGATAGTCAATTCTATAGTATTAAAGGTATTGCAATTGATTCATCCAACAACTTAATCGTAATTGATAATAATATCAATAAAGTGCATATTATCTCGAATGCAGGCAATCTTATTTCTGAATTCGCTACACAAGGCACTGCCGATAATCAATTAAGTAGTCCAAAGGATGTCGCCGTTGATGCTGCCGGAAATATTTACATAGCCGATTATGGGAATAATTTTGTAAAAAAATTCGATTCATCAGGAAATTATATCTCAAAGTTCTCGGTAACTAAGCCGATCGGTGTTGCCGTAGATTCCTCAGGAAATATTTATGTTTCTCGCGAAGCTCATTATGTTCATAAATATGACAGCGCATTCGTTTTGCAATGGTCTCATGGAGGATATGGTAGTGGAGATACTCAACTTGCCTATCCAAAAGGAATAGATGTTGATTCCGTGGGGAATGTCTGGATTGCGGATTCGGGAGTGTATAGATATAAAAAACTTGATACCAATGGAAATTATATCTATAAATTCGGAACTTATGGAACTTCAAATTACCAATTTAAAAGTCCCGCGTGTATTTCAGTCGATTCCGCGGGCAACATAATAACAATCGACGATAATGAAATTAAGAAATTTTCAGTTCAATCTACTGGATATCAAATCGGCAATTTAAATGCAGGGCTCGATATAATCGATAGAACTAGTAAAATTAACATTGAATCCGGAGCGCCATATGGTGCTACAGGTTCAGCGTACCCTTTAAGAATATTAACTACAGCCGGTAGAATTTTAAGCGATGTTAACGCCGATTTAACTGGCGATCTTTCTTGGCCTTTAGTCGTTGGTGATAGTGATAGGGCTACCGGAAAATCATATATTGCAAATTTAACTGCAGAACCAGGTGCATCAGCAACTCATACTTTATATGTCCCAATTCCACTTGGTGTAGTCAGTCGAGAAGTCTACATTTGCCCTGACGCCACAGATATGGCAAGCGTTAACACATCATGCACTAATGGAGTTACAAGATCTTTTGGGTCAAGTTCTGAATCTTTTGGGAATATAACTATTACACAAACCGGCATACTTGGCGATGGCGTAACCTATTGGAAAATCGAAGGTATGACTGGTAGTGGTGGTATTTATGAAGAATTGAGTTTCTCCGGCGCTGGTGATGGTTCCCTTGGGAATCCCTATCAGATTACAACATGTAATCAATTACAAGAAATACAAAATAATTTAAGTTCCAATTTCATACTAAACAATGACATTGATTGCTCTTCACTGGATTACAACGGTGGAATTTTTATGCCCATCGGATCTTCTATAGACCCCTTTACCGGAAGTTTGAATGGCAATAATTTCAGCATTTCAAATCTTGAGATGGACAAACCCTATGATTCTGTCACTCAAGTAAATAATGTAACAGGATTATTCGGCTATACTAATGGGGCAAATATCCATGATCTTGATTTAATTAATAGCACCATTTATGGGAATAATTATGTAGGCTCATTAATAGGATACGCTGTGGCCTCAACAATTTCAAATGTTACAGCCTCAGGCAATATATTTTCTAATAGATTTAATTACCAAAACGAATACATCGGTGGATTAATTGGATACATAGATGGCGCTTCCACTATTGATCTTGCTTCATCATCTGTAATCATAAGTTTTGGTGATGATGTTAACCTAGTTGGTGGCTTAATCGGTGTAATTAATGGAACTACAATAATAAATGATAGTTTTGCTACTGGCAGCATCAGTCTTGGCATTGATTCATATTGGGTTGGTGGTTTTGTGGGTATGATTGGTGAAGAGATGAGTAATGCAGATGTAATAATTAATGATTCGTATGCAACTGGAAACATTTTAGTTGGTGAGGATGCCCCTTGGGACGATGGGAATAATTATTGGGTGGGTGGATTTGCAGGACAAATTGGAAGTAGCGAAAATAATAATGTGAATAATACTACAGGTACGATCACTAATTGTTATGCTACTGGAAATATTGAAGCTAGATATGCAGATAATACTTGGATTGGAGGATTCTCCGGAGAAATATCCGGTTATAGCGTTGTAACAAACTCATATTCAACCGGGTCGATCACTTCTGGGCAAGATGCTAATTCTATTGGAGGATTTACAGGCAGTATTCGAGGCATAAACCCGGAAATTTATCTTTCATGGTCATCCGGCGATATCACTTTAAATAGCTATGATGCCTTCGGTGTGGGCGGTTTTGCAGGCTGGGTCGGTGTCGGTGGATATACTAATGATTATATTATCGTGGAAGATTCATATTCACTTGGAGATATTTCAGTTGGAGCGACTGGAAACGAAACAGAATGGTCTGCTATGATTGGTGGATTTGCAGGCTGGATTAAAGGAATGATAACAACGAATCCTATGGAAATTTCGAATTGCTTTAGCATGGGGAATATTTCTGCTATCGGAGAAGTAATAGAAGTTGGAGGATTTGTTGGGGGCATTACGGGTAATGGCACAAATGGGACTGGTTCAGTCGTAATTGATAATACCGCCAGTCTTGGTAATTTTGTCGAAGGCTATTATGAATTAGGCGGTTATGCTGGAACAATCGATGTAGCTACAGCACAATCTTTGGTAATAAAAAATTCATACACTAGATCAAATATTGTTTCCAAATTTATCGAAATTGGAAATCTTGACCAAGCCTTAATTGCCGGCTTTGTGCCCTATGTTGATACAACTGGCACAAGTTCAACGAATATTTTTAATAATTACTCAACTAGTAGCTTTAGTCAATTTGATAGCGTTGGGGCAACCATATCAACTGCTCTTACTAATCCAATAATAATCACACAAGATACTTTTGCAGTTGACGATCCTACCGGTATAACTCAAGGAACTTATTTGATTATTAATAGACCCGTTGGAGCTCCTTTTGCTACTACTTTAACAGCTCCAATGAATGCGACCCAATTTTCAGCCGATGTTATAGATGCAAGTGGCCTTTATGAATACTCTAGAATCACAATAGACCCGGGCGATCCTTCAAAAGAAGAAGTTGTTCAGATTAGCACTATCGCAGGTAATGTATTAAGTCTTTCCTCAAGAGAAGGGACAATTACTCATGATGCCGGCGCAGTAGTAGTTCTGGATCAATATTCTATAAGTGAATTAGTTTATGTAGAAGCAGTTAACGGTAATAATATAACAGTACGAAGAGCTGAAGGTTACACTACCGAGAGGGACTTCCCGGCGGGAACAACTGTAAATGATTTTCAATTCCCCTTGCCAACAGTAAAGGGTTTTGTTGATACAATTAGTCCTGGTAATGTCCTTTTTGAAAATAATTATTGGGACGCTCAGCTAAGTGGAGTATCAGATTCTGCTGAAGGAATAGGCCTAACTACTGCACAAATGAAAGATCCTGACAGCTTTATCGGATTTAACTTTTCTACATACTGGTCAACAAACCCACTTGTAAATGATGAATATCCATTCTTATCTTTTGATGATCCTACAATTGTTTCATTTGATACTACCGAAGGGCTTCTTCAGCCATCATTCCATAGACATACTCATGTTTACAATATCGATGTAGATACATCTGTGGATACAATTTCATTTAAGGCCGATGCCACCGAAGCTCTAATTCGACAAATCGATATTGATGGATCCCCAATTGCAGACAATGTTTACACAGGGGCCCTAACTTTAGTGGACTGAGCTAATCAATTTATTTATAACCTCACATCAAGAGATTTCAGATCAGTCAGCTATATTATCAATGTGAATAAAGTGGGTACGCCTGCAACACCTACACCAACGCCAACCGCTACGCCAACAAGCACTCCAACTTCAACACCGATAATAACCGCGTCTCCAACTAGCACTCCTACACCTACGCCCACAAATATTCCGGAGGTTAGTTTGACTCCTGCAATCTCAACAGTGACGCCGACTTTATCACCTAGTGCGACGATAACACCGACCGAAATTATTGATACAAATAGATGCCTTATTGCAAATTCAATTATTAAAAAAACCTATACTGGTTCAGGCATTAATCTAAACTTTAATATCGATAATGCCAATTTATGCATAATTAAATATGGCAGAGCTGGAAGTAGCTATATTGGGCAGGTTCCTGCAATTAAAAACAATAATAATTTTTCAGCCTCCATAAATTTTCAAGAGTTTTCAGCAGATGAAGATATTGCATATAGGATAGAATGCTCTACCGGTGATACTCAATGTACTCTATCAGACACCATTTACAGGAACATAAATCCACCAACAGTTCCATTTTTATCGTTCAACTTTAATCTTGGAGTATATGAGTTTATTACATTAACCGGCCTAGCGCTCGGTATAATCCCAGTATCCATTGCCTTCCCTAAATTCTGGCTTTATGCATTTCTTTGGATTTTCCCTAAAAAGAAAAAGAGTCCATGGGGAATAGTTTATGACTATCAGAGCATGTCCCCTATTCCATTTGCTGCAGTTAGGATACTTGATTTAAGTGGAAATGTTTTAAAACAAACAGTATCTGATCTTCAAGGGAGGTTTAGCTTTATCATGGATCCAGGCCAATATCAACTAATGGTCGAGCATAAAGACTACAACAAAGTAAATAAGACTATTTTTATTGCTAATCAAGATGCTCAAATCAATCAAGATGTATTAATGATAAAAGTTGCAAATACAAATGCATTCTGGCCAAAATTAAAGAAAAATTTAGGTGTTTTTGCATCAAAAACTTATTTGTTTATTGGATTCTTTGGCCTAATATTTGCTCTGCTTGCTATGATTACTAATTTTGAATTGGTAAACATAATAATATTTGGATTATATATAGTCCAATTAATTATTTACCTTTCGATTCATCCAGATAGAAATATCGGATTTGTGAATGATCTTGATAGTAAAGAACGAATAAAGGGAGCTTTCGTTAGAGTCCAAGATGTTGTTCAGGGTAGACAAATCGATATCCAAATGACTGACGAAAAAGGCCGATTCGGCTTTAACTTAGATAAAGGTGAATATCTTTTACTTACTGATGCCGAAGGCTATGAAGTTGCTGGAAGCACACTACCAGAAACCATCTTAAATTCGGGCGTAAAAGCATTTAAATACGATTCAGTACAGAAGAATGTAAACTTCGAGATGAAAAAGATCAGAACCTAAGAGATGGAGTTCTAACGAGGTAATACTACAGTGAATGTTGTTCCATTGCCAACTTCTGATTGGAATTCAATTCTACCTCCGTGCTTTTCAACGACTTCTTTGGCTACATATAGCCCAAGACCGCTTCCTTGTGCTTGAATTGAAACGGCATTGTCACTTCTAAAGAACTTTTCAAAGATCCTTGCTTGTTGATCTTTCGGAATACCAATTCCATTATCTTTAATATTAATTCGAACAAAGCCGTCCTTAAATTCTGTATAAATCGATATTTCACCACCCTCTGGAGTGTATTTGATAGCATTATTTACTAGATTAACAATAACTTGCCTTATTTTATCTTTATCAATATTGATTATAATTGGACCTTCCGGATTCTGAGTAACAATGAGATTTTGCTTTTTTTGAGTGGACAGGCTTTTTTGCTCTTCTATTACATCTTTTACAACTTCGATAATATCTGAATCTGCTTTAATGAATTGCAACTCCTTACCACCCTCTAGTCTTGAGATATCAAGCAAATCGTTTACAAGCAAAGTCATTTTTCGATTTCCTTCTGAAACCATACTGATATAACTCTTTTGCTCATCTGTTAAATTTGTATTAGATTTTTCATCCATTAACATCTCAATGTACCAACTGATGGCCGTTAACGGAGCCCTTAATTGATGCGATGCAATAGAAACAAACTCTGATCGCATTTTCTCGACCTTTCTTTGTTCAGTAACATCTTTAATAACCACAACAAGTCTATGAACTTTCCCACTTGCATCTTTTATGGGAGAAACTGTTTCGCTAATATCAATTTTTCTTCCGTCTTTAGTCACAATTTGTGATTTGTTGAACCTTGAAAGCACTTCACCCGTTCTAAATACATTATCAATAAAATCTTTATCCAATTCCCCAGTTTTTTCATCAATAATATGTAAAACATTAGCGTATGGCTGATTATCGAATTCATTTTCTTTATATCCCAACATTTTTAAAATGGTTGTATTAGACATAAAAATATTCTTATCATTTTCAATAACAACAACGCCTTCAGCAATACTCTCAATAATAGCTTCTAATCTCTGTTCTCGATCTGCCACTTTTGATTTCTCAATATTTATATCCTCCAAAACATTCATGATGGCGGTTTTGGCGTTTTCTAGTTCAGCATTCTTCTCTTGTAAAGATTTTACGGAAGATTTTACTTTTTCTTCGGCTAATTTGGTTTGAGTGATATCAATAATTTTCATAAAAATCATCTCGGTATTATTCTCTTCGATATAGGACATACCCACACTCCCAACAAACTCTTTACCAGAGGCATCTATCATTGTTAATTCCCCTTCCCAAATTCCTTTATATTCATAAATTTTTCGAACTGCAACTTCAAAAGCTGAATATGAATCCGAAGTCATAATATCGCGACAAAGAATTGTTTTTCTATTTGCGAAATCAAAGACTTTATCAGCATTCAAGTTGTTGAATATTATGTTTAAATTTTCAGGATTTAGAAGAATGATGGATTCGCGAATAGTATTAAAAACTTTATTATAAAATGGGTCACTTTCTCGAGCTAAAACATCGTTAATCTTATCTGTTCGCCTTATTGATTTATAATTATTTGCAATAAAAACAAAGGCTATTGCTAAATATATCCAAGGATAGGTTTCATCGTTAATTGAGTTTATAACAACAAAAACTAATAGCAAAACCCTAATATACAACATATAATCGGCAAGATTGTCCTTAACCCATTTCACTAACAACGATAGTAAAAAGATTGATAAGAAAATGAATACAATCATTAAACGAATAGCCACCATTGTAGTAGCTTCAGGAGTGTCTTCTATGGTTTTGTTCGATAAATTAATGAAAATAGATGCAGCCAAACCAATTGAAAGTATGACCATTAGAATCTCTGGGATTCTCGAACCTGACCTAGTTTGAATTTTCTTTTGATTTTTATCTAAAGCATTTATTTTCATTTTATTTTGTAACAGCAATAGACCTAGTTTCGCCCTCTGGAGCGCTTATTACAATCCTTAAGGCACTATTCACACACAAAGCATATAAGGTGTTTTTTGAATCTTTAGCTTTGGGATCATATGGCATTTCTGATAAATGGCTACCAAGTAAATAACCTTCTAAATTTATTAAACCATCATTTGAACCTATGTATTGAGAATTCGGACATTTAGGGTAAGTGTTAATTATTGACCCATCATAATCATGTTCATCTAAGAATGTATCTAATGCATGGGCTATACTATCAATATCTGTCACTCTCTTTAAATCTCGGACTTCAGGTATGGATTTTTGATAATTAAAAAGACTCAGCATATATGCCAAACTAAAACTAATTATGATGATTACCAAAAAAAGCTCTAATCTACCAATTTTCCCCAAATTCCTAACCACAATATTTAAAAAAAACAAAACTGCAAGAGATATCACAAAGATTATCAATACCCCTGTAAGTAAATCGAGATCTGATACCATTGTGAGTTAAATAAAATTTAAAATTCAGCCTCTGCCCAACTAGAAATAATTGTATCTGGATTGATTTCACTTATCGAAACTTCAACTTTCCTTACAAATCCGTCCGTTCTACCAATTGTTCTTAAAACCCTATTTGAATTGCCTGTTCCGTTAATTAACATGATTTCACATTCACCTGAGCCAATAATTTGAATGACTTCATTGCCTGAATAACTATTGTCGATTTTCAATTTATCTAAAGCAATTTCTACGCAAGAATTCGCAAGACTTCGTGCCTTTGAACCTTCCCTTAAGGCTTCGACACCTTTAAGACTATCAATGTTTACTGTGATAATGCTAGTAAACACAGCAACAGCAATAAACATTAATAAAATCACACTCGCTAAAGTTACAAAAGCTTTTTTATTATCTAATTGACGCTGAACCATAAAAAGTTTGTGAATAATTTAAATTTGATCTTCCATCTGGATTTTTAAAAGAGACATTAAACTGCACCCTAACCAGGCCCTTTGAATCCAGTCCTGAATTATTTGAAAAAACGACTTCGGAAATTATCACATCGGGCGAATTAAGGCTAGAAAAGGGATTTGGACCTTCTGAAAGCATTAAACTGCCACTACTTAGATCAAAAATTGTTGGATTAAGATTCACATTTGTATAAGTTAAGTTTAATGTCGATGACGAATTCCCAGCGATTGGAGATGTAATCGAATCAGATTCTCTTATCCTTTGTAAAACCTTTGTCATAATAAATTGTCCTTCAGTGTTTACTGTGTTCATTGCTTTCCCTTTTTCTGTTATATCTAATAGCCCTTGCCAAAAAGTTGAGATTACAACCACAAAAACAGCTAGCATGGCTAAGTACAATAAAACTTCAATTAATGTAAATCCTTTAAATTCTTTTTTCATATTAATTAAGGCGTTGGTGTTGGTCCAAAAATATTAAAATCAACCGCATTACTTCCTGTACATAACAACAATTCTCTGACAGGATCATAATCAATTCCAGCCAGAGCTGAAGCAGCATTGTACGAACCCAATAAGGTAGGACTTGCTAAATTAGTAATATCCAAAACTTGAAGTTCTCGTGTAGTATTTGCAGTTGCTAAAAACAAATTCTGATTATTTGGTATACCCAATACCATATCACCAACCAAGCCTCCAGCATTATAAACAGAAATCTGCACCGGAGTATTGGGGTTGTTTACATTAACTATATGTAAAGGCCCTGAATTTTTTGCTAAAAATACTGTCCCATTATTAACTAAAACCCTATACCCATCATCATTGTTTGTAAGATCCAAGGCACTTGTGAAAGTTGGAGCAGATAAATTTGAAATGTTTACAATTGTAAGCTCGGCATTATTCGATGAAGTTGCAATATATGCATAGTTACCACTTACAGCTATATCATTTGCATTCAAACCTCTACCGAGGCTTAGATTAGATACCACAGTAGGGGCTAACGGGTTAGTTACATTAATTATTGAAAGTTCCGGATCAGCATTGGTATTCGATGAAGCCCTTGTTACAAAAATATAATTTCCAGATTTAGCAATGCCCAAAGCATTTGCAGTCCCGGTTAGGTTAAGACTGCTAACTTGAACAGGAGCACTAATATTGGAAATATCATGCACAATAAATTCTTTAGTATTTGAACTACTTGTTCCATATAGGTAATTTCCATCAATTACAAAATCATAAAGTTGACCGGTAGAATCAGAACGCTTACTAAACAAGGGCGCTACACTTGCTGTATTTGTATAATTCAAAGCATGCATATCTAAAGTTGTACTATTAATAATGACATAAGCTGTATTATTGATGGCCCTTACCCTAAGCCCAGCGCTTGTTCCCGTTATATTGTATGATCCAATTAATGATGGGGTATTCCAAATTGGAGGACCAACCTGAACAGTTCTTTCCCAATCGCTTAAACGAATTGTTTGAGAAATTTCTTTATTTCCTGCATCTGTTACCCAATTTATTTTAATTCCAGCAGATTTATTTGTTCCATCAATATCACTAATTGTAATCGATCTAGAATATCCATCTTGAATATCAGGAGAAGGTCCTAATGCCCAAATACCAGCATTCTGAACTAATCCCCATGTTCCATTGACCAGGTTAGCATAAGAAGAATCTTTAATGTTGTAAAGTATTTCAGCAGATTCATCTAATAATAAAGCTGCCTTTGTTTCTTCTGTTACTTTTTTCCTAGAATCAAGTCCATAAAACATTCCCGAAGATAACCCCAAAACTAACACCATAAAAAGCGCTAAACTTAAAATTATTTCTACTGTCGAAAAACCTCTTTTCATAAATCAGATCAATACATTAACCCATTTGAATTAATATTAATTACTCTAGATTTTTCAAGACTATAAATATTTATCGTTCCGGTAGTACTTGGCGCACCCTCGATTTTAGAAAAATATATTTCACCGACCCCTGAGAAACTTACCTTTGATCCAATTACAGTTTTAACATCATATGAAGTATCCCTAGTAGCAAAATCCGATCCTTTAAACATTATTATATTTGGCGACTGAAATCTTACCCCCCAAGTTGAATCCTCAAATCCACCTTGCGCAAGAGCTTGTGCTGATCTCATTGATTTTAATCCAACCTCATAAGCAGTATCGATTTCGCTTCCGGTAAGTGCAGTTTGACTAAGGGGTATTCCTATTACAACAACTGCCGAAAAAAGAGCAATTACTAATAAAATTTCAATTAATGAATAGGCCTTCTTCATTCTATTTGATCAATATTATTTATTACATTTGTAGGCTGAATAGTTGTAGTTGTTAATGTACTTGAATTACCACCAATGTCATTTAAACCACCAAGAATTGAATACATTGGCATAATTATTGAAATAGCAAAAATACTCACAAATACCCAAATTAAGAGCAACAACATTGGCTCAAACAAGACCGAAAGATCTTTTAGAGTAGTTTCATTCTTTTTTTCGTAAATTTCTCCAATTTTTAAGAAGTTTTCTGCAATCTTGCGGGCTTTTATCCCATTGATTAGTAATTGTTTTGGATACATGGGAATATAATTATCTATTTTTGGATATGAGCTCAGAATCGTCTCCATTGTGTATCCCTTCTCAATATAATAGGCAATATATTCATAAATCTTTTTGTATTCATACATTTGAGTAGATTCAACCACAAGCCTAAGACTTTCAGGCAGTGAAATCCCAGACCGTATCAGGCTATTCATCAAGTATCCAAATCTTGAAAGTTCAAGTTCTTGTAATAATTTGCCTATCCCTGGTAATTTAAACATCAACATTTGACCATATCGTTTGGTGTTAACATTGAAAAACAGAATATAAATTATCAAGAAGATAATAAATAGGACTAGAGGGAAGAACCATGCGGCATTCGAGGCCATAAATTCACCTATCGCAATCAAAACCAAAGTAACTGTAGGTAATTCAATATTTAAACTTTCATAAACTCCAAGGATTTTAGGGAAAACGAATGTCATCAAAATTACAGCTACAATTAGAAGTAGAGCACCAACAAGTGAGGGGTAAAGGCTGGCAGATCTTAACTTATTATTAAAATCTCTATCCCTTTCCATCTGTTTGACGATAGTGTCTAAATTTTGAGGTAAAAATCCGCTTAATTCACCAATTTTTATCAAGGATAGGTAATGCCCTCCAACTAGCCTTTCGTTCTGGGCCATTCTCCAAATTGGGGTACCATTTTCAATTGCAACAATTATTCTATCTAAAAAAACGATCTCGGATTTATCTTTTGCCTGAGATTTCATATCAAAAAGAATAGTCCGGATATCTATCCCCGAAGCAAGCATCGTCGCAAGACTTTCAAAGAAGTATTTTTTAAAACTATCTCCACCTCCAATATTTGAGGTAAAATACTCTTTTATTTTTTGCCAAAAAGATTGTTTTTTAGATTTTTCTTGCATATACGCTATCATCTTTGCCTTCTACAGGAGCTACTCTTATTAATTCTTCGAGTGAAATATCTCCAGAGAAAACTTTTGTTAAACCATCTTCAAAAAACTTAATAGCCCCTTCTGATTCTGCAGTTTTCCAAATCTCATTGCTTGAAGCCCTTTCTAGAATTAAATCTTGAATTGCTTCAGTAATGTAAATCATTTCAAAAATACCGATTCTACCCTTATTGCCAGTATAGTTACATTTTGGACAGCCCTTACCAGCATATAGTCTAGCGGGTGCAGTCTTAAAATATTTTTTATAAGTAGTTGGCATTAATTTTTTAAGTTCCGCTTCAGAATATTCGCGACTGTATTTACAAGATTGGCATACCTTTCTAACTAATCTTTGCGCTACGATTAGATTCAGTGTCGAAGCTAAAAGAAAGGGCTCTATTCCCATATCTAAAAGCCTCGGAATAGCCGTGGAGGCATTATTTGCGTGAAAAGTGGATAAAAGCAAATGACCAGTTAAAGCAGCATTAACCGCAATCTCAGCCGTTTCTTTGTCTCTAATTTCACCCACTAAAATTATATTAGGGTCTTGCCTTACAATTGATCTTAAACCTCTTGCAAATGTTATTTCGTTTTCGGGATTTACCTGAATCTGATTCACTCCAACTATCCTATATTCCACTGGATCTTCAATAGTTGTAATGTTTACATCTGACTTGTTTAATAGTTTGAGTAAAGAATATAAAGTAGTTGTTTTGCCTGATCCGGTAGGACCAGTGGTTAAAATCATTCCATAAGTTTTTTTACTAGCCTTATCAACCAATTGAAAATTTTCATCATTCATACCAAGATCAGCTAAAGCAAGGTTCTTAATATAATCAGAAAGAACCCTGATCTCTACTTTTTGCCCTTCCATAATTGGCACAATTGAGATTCTCAAATCAAGTGGGACATCATCAAGGGCGTATCTTATTGCTCCATCCTGAGTTCTATAATGCTCATCTAAGCGAATATTGGCAAGCACTTTAACACGATTAATTAGATTTTCATAATATTCATGACTGATACGAGCCATTTCGTGCAACACACCATCAATTCTAAATCTGACCAAAACACCCTCAATATTAGGTTCCATGTGAATATCCGAAGCTCCTTCTTCGACAGCCTCTCTAACAATTTCATCAAAATATATTGCGGCAAAATTTGGATCTTCTGAATTTAGAATTTTCTCAAGGCGTTTTTCCAAGCCCCCTTTGTAGGTTTTCAAGCCATCATCGATGTCTTCCTTAAGTGAAAAATAGACTTTAATTTTTGCTCCTGCGAATTTATTTGAAAGATATTTTTTAACTTCATCGATTTCTTTAAAATTATCAGTTGTAGCTTCAATTGCTCCCTTCTCATGTTTGACAATAATAAAGCGTAAATGTTTAGCTTCCGAAGGATCAACCATGTCATAATTTTCTCTTGGAACCGCTATTGAGTTTAAATCAAAATAAGTAAGGGAATAATATTCAGCAATAGCTTGCCCAAGAATATCTTTTGTAATTTTCTTTTCCTGAAGTAAATATCCAACAACATCATCTCTTGAGGCTACAGACTGGGCTTTTGCGAGATCTTCAGCGGATAAATAATTTAATTTTACTAAGATTTCTTCGGGTTTAAATACTTTAATAGATTTAACTGATTCGCTTTTTGTTAAAGCTTCATCTTTTTTGGGGGGCAGTTTGTTTTCCATTTTATTTTAGAATTTTGTTAATGTAATCGGGTATCCTTGCTAATGGGACATTAGATTTAATTAAAAACTCAATAGCGCCAAGTGACCTTGCATGATCAATATCTTCGGCTTGCCCGAGGTTTGATAACACAATAATCGGGATTTTATTCCCTTTTTCTTGAAGTTTTTGCATCATAGCAAATCCGTCCATCACCGGTAGAATTAAATCTGTTAATATTAGATCAAAGGATTCTTTAGCTAGTAAATCTAAAGCAACCGAACCATTTGGAGCCCAAGAGACAACAAATTTTTCAGAAGTTAATTTTAATTTCAAAGCATTTGCCAGAGCCTCTTCATCCTCAACTACTAATATTTTTTTGGATCCCGACAAAACGCCCGGATTATTTTCTTCGTTCATATATACATTATTATGCAAAATATATTTAAATGATAGTAAAAATAAAGCCAAAATACAATTTCATTCTCTTTAATTATTTTGTAAACTAATTTTATAGTAGAAAAAATCATGTCCATCAAAAAAAAGGCTATTCTATTTTTCGTAGTAATTTTCTCCTCATTAATAATAGTTACCACATTGATACTCGATCTAGTTGTAGAAACAAAATTTACAGAAATGGAAGTCGACAACGAAAAAGATATCATTACCCAAATATCCAAAACTCTTCGATTCAATTTGGTTGAGATGAGGCCCTTACTAGATGACTGGACAGTATGGGATGATATGTATCATTACGCTGACTATCCTACCCAATCTTTCGAAGATGCCAACCTCGGAGAAGATACACTCAGGAATTTGGATATCGAGGCAATGTATATATTAAATGCTGAAAATGACATTGTTTACCAAGGGAGTATTAATTCGAGTGCCATTTATTCGGAATCTCAAGATCCCGAAACTGCTGATCTACTCAGACAAATTATCCCAATTTTAAAATTTGAAAACCCCAAAGAATACCTTTTAGAAATTATCGCAAATAATGAATCAGTATACTTTGTGGGAGCCCACACTATTTTAACCGCAAAGGGCGAAGGGCCAAGTCACGGTACCTTTATTATTTTTAGGAAATTTGATACAGAAAAACCAAAATCAAATGTATATTTAGAATCTATTAATACGCCTATCAATTTTTACAATTTGTCAAAAGACTCGATTAAAAAAGATTTTTCAACAATAATTGAAGATGTTGAGGACCAAGATATCCTAATAAAAGAAATTAGTGAGAACGAATTGAAATCCTATACAATCATTAAAGACATCTTTAAACAACCCTTAATACTTATAGAATCCACCAACACTCGCGAGATTTTTAAAGAGGGGCAAAATTTAATGGCAATAAATGCCCTTATCATGACTGTAATATCGATATTCTTTGCTATTTATACCTTTATCGTCTTTAGAAACGAAATTCTTAATAATTTTGCTAAATTATCAAACTTTATTAAAGAACACACACAAAATCCCGGATCAAGAAGCAGATTAAGAATTGAATCCAATACTGAAATGTTAGAAATTAGTAACTCTTTTAATGATTTACTCGATAAATTGGAGACGCAGGGTGAAAGAATTTCGAAACAGGGTGAAGAACTAGAAACAAAAACTGAAGAAGTTTTAGCAAGTAAAAACGATTTAATTAAGACTAATCAAGAATTACAAGAACTCAATAAGTTCATGGTAGGCCGCGAGATGAAGATGATAGAACTTAAAAAAGAAGTGGAAGCTTTAAGAGAAAAACTTAAAAGTGTTCCACTTCCTTAAACTTACTATTACCACACCCAGAGTAAAAACCTTATTTACCTTTTTCCGGATAGAATTGTTTTAGTAAAGCTCCAATTAATAAGAAGCATGCCACAACTATTGCTGCAGTTGTAATTATAAATTCATTTGAGAATTTAACTCCAATTCCAGTAACTGCCCAAACGATAACTGCCGCATAAGCAAAATCGCCATTCTTTTTTATACCAATCAATCCTAAGATCCCGGCGATTAACATCATAATCGCTGCCCAGAGCTGAGGTTGCATACCAAAACCATTGAATTGTAAAAGGTAAAGTATGTCAGTTGCATTGGCAACAGTAGCAACTGTGATCCAGCCGATATAAATACTGAAAGGCAATTTAATCAATAGATCAAAAAATCTAGGTTTGTCAGATTCTTTAATTTTCTGAAGTTTTACTACGATGAAAATTAGTGAAACTAATAAAGCTAACATTAAGGGCAATGTCCAAGCAAAATATTCATAATGCCACATAAATAGCCAAATCGAGTTGAATACGCCTGTTAATATGACTGCAGGAGCAATTTCTTTAACTATCTTATATTGAGCAGGCTTAAGTACAAATTGATAAATTGTAAAACCAATCAATCCTAAATAGATTAGGGACCAAATACTAAAAACATAATTTGCGGGAACAAAATAAACTTGAAACTGATCCGAAATCGAAGCAGTAGATTTGCCATTCAAAGGCAAAAGTACAGCCAGCATGTTCACTACGATCGTAATGAGAACACCTGCAGCTATACCCCATTTGTATTTGAGATTATCTTTCATAAAAAAATATTAAAATATAATAATAAATACTATGGTAAATTAATTAACTTTGCACTTGAATTCGTCACTATTCTCCGTCGTTTTATCTTTATAATGCGTATGCATTAATTCGTGAGCCCTTTCGCCACCAACATTCCCAAGAAATTTATCATATAATTCTTTAACGAATTTATTTTGATGTGCAGCCTTAAACTTATGCTCTTGATCATATTCAAAAATGGCTCTTCGTCTTTGTAATAAAGTATTTTTGTCATCAGTCCACTGACCCACACCACCAATACATCCTAAGGGACAATTCATTACTTCGATAAAATGATATTTGCACTTGCCGGTTTTTTTAATTTCTTCTAAGATTGGCTTGACTTCTTGAAGCGAATTAAAGGTACAAATATTTAATTTTATATCGTGAAAATCAACTATTCCCTCTTTAACCAACCCTGTATTTCTAACATCATAGAGATTAAAATCTTTCATATCTTCACCAGTGTAGTAGTAATGGGCAGTTCTAAGAGCCGCCTCCATTACACCTCCCGTAGTCCCAAAGATTGCTCCCGCGCCAGAAGATAGACCTAATGGGTTATCAAAATCGGACTTATCCACGATTTTAAAATCTACTTTTAATTTATTAAAAACTTCAACCATTTCCTTAGTAGTCAAAACCATATCAATATTTGGCTCATCCTCATATACCCAAAGCTCTTTCTTTTTTGCCTCTTCCTTTTTCATGGCACATGGGGCCAATACAAAATGTTTAAATTTATCTTTATTTAATTTGATGCTATCTCGGAAATATGTTTTCACTACACTTGCCAGTATTGCTTGTGGAGATTTTACGGTGGAAAGATAAGGTATTATTTCGGGATACATTTTTTCAATAAACATATACCAGCTTGGACAACATGTAGTAAACATCGGCAAAAGCTTATGCTTTCGTATCCTCTCTACTAATTCAAAAGCTTCCTCAATTACAGTCAAATCAGCCCCAAAATTTGTATCAAAAACATAATCTATTCCAATTGACCTTAAAGCACCAATTAATTGCCCCACTAAGTTTTGACCTGGAGGATATCCAAGATACTCTCCAATCGCAACTCTAACAGCAGGGGCTATCTGTATTGAAAATTTTTTATCTCCTTTATTTTGTAATTGTTCGATAAAAGAATCTACAGCGTTTAATTGAGTACTCATATTATTGAAAAATTTATGTTAACATTTATTTATTATATTTAATTTTTGGTAAGTTTAATAGGAAATGAATACTTTAGGTAAAGTTCTTATTCAAGCCAACGAAAAATTGTCTATTCTTAAAAACTCTAAGGTTAAACATTTCCTACTCTCTTTAACGCTTTTTTTTATTCCTGTATTACTGCCAGATGCACAAATAGTCACAGGTACAATAATAAACTTTTGTTTAATATATATTGCATTTAATTACAAAGGGTTTAAAACAATCCCGGCGATAATGATTCCATCAATAGCCAACCTTATAAAAGGCACGATGTTTGGTGGATTCACTCCATTTTTATTAATAGTTATCCCCGCAATTTGGATCGGAAATTTTACAATAATTTTTTCATTAAAAAGTTTTTCTGCAAAAAAAATGCCAATAATGTTAAATCTATTACTGTCGTCCATCTTGAAAGCTTTAGTGATTTTTGGTATTGCTTATATTACAAATCAAATTATTGAATTGCCAAAAGCGATATTAAATTCAATGGGATTAATGCAATTTGTTACTGCTTGTATCGCAAGTTCCTTTTATTATTTAACAACTAAAATAAAATGGCAGTAAGCCCTTTCCGACAAACCGATCCTAATGCAAATCAAAGTGGAAGTGAGAATATCCCCCGACAACAACCTGAAGCCGAAGAAAAAATAAAAGAAACTGAAGTTGTAAATTATACTTTTCACCCCTCAGGCAAAGAAGTCCAAAAAGGTAAATTAGTATATACCAACAAAGAAAAAGGTCCACCTTGGTATACCCAAATCCCAAAAATCCTTGTAAAAATAATTACATTCCCATTTGTATTAATTCAAAAGATTCTCGAGATCATAATTAAAACCCTTAACCTTGCTCAATCCGGCTGTATGACAGCTGCATTTATAATAATGCTCTTATTTTTGGTCTTGATCATTACTGTTTTGTACAAACCAGCCTTCTTATGGAATCCAATAAAAACATTTTTAAACAATGACATGACAGTTGCTACAGTAGAAAATATTTCTGTCGATGAGGTTTACGCAAAAATCAATACTATAGGGACCAGTAATAAATCCGTCCCTTTAAGTAATTCCGAGTTGACCTCTCTAATCAGAGACTTTTCATTGTTAGACGAAAACCTAAGAGCTGTTTCTGATGACAATGGGATGACTTTTTATATGAATATCGATACAAAAGAACGACCTCTTTGGTTTAGGATTTCAACAGAAAAATCTTCAAACAAATTAGCAATTAAAAAGATCGGCTTTGGAAGAATCGATACTCCAAATGAATTCGCTGGCTTTTTAAATGATACAGTAGGGATTATCTTCGGATTTGTGGAACAACAGGTTACTTCGGAAAATTACATTACCTTTTTCGAAAGTATATTAAATAAATCTAAACTCAATGATGATTTAGATTTAAAACAAGTGGAAATGCGTAAAGATGAGGTGATATTATATTTCTAATCCCTAAATGATCGAACTATATTTTGGTAATAATAACTACGAAAGTTTAAAAGCTTTGGATAAATACACGGCAAAATCTTATATTATTATCGATGGTGAAACTTTAGATTCTGTTGATACGATCTTAAATTCACTTGATAACTTTTCCCTTTTTAATGAAAGCCAAACCATTATAGTGAAAAGGTTTTGGAAGAACTCTAAAAAAGTCACCCTGCATAAAAATCTATTAAATTGGCTTTACAAGCAAGATATTTCAAAAATAAATTTAATTTTTTGGGAAGACTCAGAAATTGCAAATAAAAAGCGAAAAGCAGCTACAAAAGCGAAAAAAGCAAAGACCACATCTTTATCAAAATTCATTGAAGAAAATGGAAAAATCAATAAATTCGATGAATTGTCATGGGATTCTTTATTAAAATGGACAAAATCCCTTACCGAAGAATTAAAAATTAAAGCCTCGAATGATATTTTAAAATCCATCCTTGAAAGACTCGGGAACAATCAATTTATAATTGAAAGTGAATTCAAAAAAGTCTCAATATATTTAAAATCAATTGTTAAAAACGAATTAACTCACGATGAACTTGACCAATTCACATTTTATGAACCCGATCACACAGTTTGGGACTTAACTTCTGCAATTGGTCAAAAAAACAAAATCAAAGCTATCGAACTCAGTGACCAATTGCTTAAAAACCCTTACGACTTCCCAATTGTTTTTGGCGCGACATTGAAAAACTTAACTCAATTGTTTTTTATCAAGAAATTTCCTTACGAATCTTCAAAGCTTGCAAAGAATTTGTCCATTGGGCCATATAACTCATATGCAATAAAAAAGATCGCCGAGAAATTTACAGAATCGTACCTTCTTACCTCAATAAATAAATTAATTAACTTAGACTATTTTGTAAAAAATGGTTTAATAGATGTAAGGTTAGGTTTCACTCTTTTTATTACTTTGCTTTAAATTCTAATATAATTTTATGAAGAAAACCCTTATAACTTTAATACTACTCATATCTTCCATAATTGGTTTTCTACCTAATGATTCTTTAAAGGCCCTAGAAATTCTTCCTAAAAAAGACTTCTCAATTGACACAACCCTTGTTTCTCAGATCGAAAATTTCAACTTGCCCGATTCAATTATTATTAGTCCCATAGCAATACCAGCCGATATGATCATTCAAGAAACCGATCTCTATTCAGGCATTTTTTATTACGAAACTATTAGGCTAAATCAAAAGGATTTTTTAAGCCACTATTTTGTAACGACCGAAGGACAAGTCTTGGAAGGCAATTCATTGGGGGCTGATCAAAGGATTAAACTTTACCAAAATGATAGTAAGCCTATAATAATTAATTTCTTTATTGCTGAAGGAGCAAATGACTTTACAATAAACCAGAAACAAACACTAAAAGACCTGATTTTAAAACTTGCAAATGAACAATCAATTCCGCTTGACAGTATCTTTATTAAAGAAATTCGTTTGCTAGTTAAACCAAATGAGCCAGTACTTTTAAAGCTTGATGATCTTCAAGGATCCTGGCAAATAGCTTTAAAAGAAATTGTAATCGAAATTACTCCTCAATATAAACCAACACCTAGATCATATTCCTTTGCAGTTGAAAAAATTACAGTCCCAACAAAAACTATAGTTTTTCCTGAAACTTTTGAAATACAAGTAGTAATAAAAAACACATCTTCAAATGTTCTTTTCCAAGACACAATCTACGAACCAATCATGTCAAAGCTAGACAATGTTCCTAGTAAATTCTTTTTAAATGAAGTCTGGCTAAGCCAAACACAATCTCCAATAATGGATGAAAATTCAAGTATAAAACCAAATGAGAGCAAGACATTTACTGTTAAACTCAAAGCCCCACTTTATTTTGGTGAGATCAAAGAAAGTTACCAATTAATTAGTGGACTAGGCCGTGCCTATACTGGCACAAATTTCGAACTATCAGTGAATGTTGAAAGACCTGCTGGAAAAGACATCGTAGAAATTACGAAAACAGAAACAGGACAATTGAACTATAGGGATAATCCTTTTTCTTCATCAAATGTAATAGGCAGAGTTACTCCAGGACAACGATTTATTGTCCTAGAAAGAACAGATTCGGGATATATTAAATTGGATTTAGGTAATGGAAAAACAGGTTGGGTCGTAAGTAAATATACAAAAACAATATAATTAAGAAATAATTAAATTGACAGTAGTAACATATTTTTGGTATTTTGAGTAAATAAATATATCAATATTTCCAACTAAAATTACCAGCTGTTTTATTTATTATTGCCAAATTATGGCCACAAAAAACGAGACTTCAAATACTGCCAAAACAAAAGAAGCTTCAGAAGAAGCAAAACAAAAAGCCCAGAGCTTAGCTATGGCTATGCAACAAATTGAAAAACAATTTGGAAAGGGTTCAATAATGAAATTAGGAGATAAAATTGACACTGTTGCCGAAAGCATCCCAACAGGAGCAATTTCTCTAGATATTGCTTTAGGTATAGGTGGTATACCAAAAGGTAGAATTGTAGAAATCTATGGTCCCGAATCTTCCGGAAAAACAACTTTAGCAATGCACATTATCGCCGAATCACAAGCACGAGGAGGTACTTGTGCCTTTATTGATGCAGAACATGCATTCGATCCTACTTATGCCAAAAACATCGGTATTAAAACTGAAGAACTTATAGTTTCTCAACCCGATTATGGTGAACAAGCACTAGAGATTCTAGAAACTTTAGTCCGATCAGGCGCTGTTGCTGTAGTAGTTGTTGATTCTGTTGCGGCTCTTACTCCAAAGGCCGAAATCGAAGGAGACATGGGTGATGCGCACATGGGCCTTCAAGCGAGACTAATGAGTCAAGCACTTCGAAAAATCACGGCAATTTCAGCGAAGATGGGAACTACCGTCATTTTCTTAAATCAGCTTAGGATGAAGATTGGTGTGATGTTTGGCAACCCGGAGACAACAACCGGTGGAAATGCACTTAAATTTTATGCTTCAGTAAGATTAGATATCCGAAAAAAGGATAAAATTGGTACACTAGACGCCATACAAGGACATAGCGTTAAAGTGAAAGTTGTAAAGAATAAAATGGCTCCTCCATTTAAAGAGGCAATGTTCGATATCATTTACCCTAACGGCATTGATAAAGTAAGCTCTTTAATTGATGCAGCTGTAACATTTAATGTCATTCAGAAAGCTGGGGCATGGTTTAGAAAAGGAGATATTCAATTGGCTCAAGGTAAAGATGCTTTAAAAGAAGTTCTAAGGGGTGATGACAAATTAAGAAAAGAAGTTTACCTTGAAGTAAGAAAAGCAGCAAATATTTAATTTGTAATTGTTTTTATTAATTTAAAAAATGGCCTCCGTAAATCTGACAAAAAACCTTGATCATCTTTTCATTTCGAAAGTAAGGATCAAAGTTATAAAATATTTTATTTTTAGTCCCGACATACCAATCCATTTAAGAGGATTGGTTAGAGAAATTCAAGAAGAGATCAATGCTGTTAGGCGAGAATTAACTAGACTTTGCGACATTGATTTTATTCGAACCGAAGTCCGGGGGAATAGAAGATATTTTGTCTTAAACCGTGAATATGTTTTTATTAACGAATTACTAAGTATATTCCACAAATCCTTCGGTTTAGGAGGCCTAATTCTTAAAAATTTAAACAATTTAGGTGAAATTGATTACGCATTGTTAACCGGTAGTATCATAAACTTTTTACCCCCAAACCCTAATTTAATTGATCTTGTATTAATAGGACAAATCGATGTCGCAGCACTGTCTGAATTAATAACAGAGTCTGAAAAGCGCTTAGGTCGTGAAATTAACTATACAATCATGAAACCGAGTGAATTTATTTTAAAGAAAAAGAGAAGAGATAGTTTTATCATGAACCTTTTAACTGCAAATAAAATAATGTTGAAGGGTGATATTACCGAATTTGCATCCTAAAATAATATATGCCAAATTACAACACGCCCCAAAACGATTCAATAATGATTAAAGATCGTTATTTAACTTGGCTAAAACAATCAAAATATGATTTAGCTGCAGCTTTTTTGAGTCTTGAGAATGAATATTTTGAATGGGCAGTTTACCAAGCAGAACAGGCTGTAGAGAAAGCACTAAAAGCTGTTATCGTTCACGCTGGTCAAAGACCGCCAAAAATTCACAAACTTAGTATACTCTTTGGATTTTGTAATCAAATTAATTCCGAGTTTAAAAATACAAAGTTTAATTTTAAACATGTTGAGGCTTTTACCTTTATTTCCCGCTATCCATTTTTAATTCCCGATGGAAACAAAACTCCACATGAACTTATTACTGAAAAAGATGCAGGTAAATCATTAAGCGAGGCATCCGAAATTCTACTTTCCATAACAAGGATATTAAAAGTCCCAAGAGTTAAACCCGAAGAGATTTCTGAAATAGTATTTAAAACTAAATTCTACACTTTCGAAGAAATCAAAAAAAGGATCGAAAAGATCAAAGAACAACTAACAAAAGAATTTGAACCAATTCAAATCATTTTGTTTGGTAGATATGCTCGTGATTACGGAAAGCCAACCCCTGGGACCATGGACTTATTAATTATTACCGAATGTAAAGAATGTTCTTTTATCGAAAGAATATATCGCGCTCGTGAAGCAACTAAAGGCACCGAACCAATTATTGAACCATTAGTCTATACTCCAGAGGAGATCCGTCTTCTTCAAGATAAGGATGAAGCTTTTCTAAAAAGTGCCTTCCAAGAAGGTAGAATCATTTACTCCAAGAACCAAACCTCATAAATTTTTCGACTTTTTCTTCCTTTTTTTAACAAAAATCCCTTTACTTTGTCCAAATTCTTTCATAGATTCCCTTCTACTGATTAAAGGAATTTTTAAAAAATGACTTTTGAAGAAAATAACGGAGCTAAGATACTGACCCCTCAAGATGGGCAAACTGTCCGAATAATTTCAGATTTTCATGCCGGTATAAAACCCTTTGCTGAAGCTACTCAGATTGCTTTAGGACAATTAAATAATTCCGGACAAATTATTCCAGAAGGCTTCCCCGGCAATTTACAGCAAATGATTCCATATATACAATCTTGGATTCCGCCAAATAGAGTAGGTACAGAAAATTTTGTCGACCATGTTATAGAAGCAGGCGATGGAATTTCTGGATATCCTCCCGCAAGAAAAGAGGAATCTCGTTTAGATCAAGGTTTTCGAAATCTACTGGAAATTATGCGTATTAGTGGCATTAATGGTAAAGATAGGACATTCATGCCCGGTAATCACACACCTTTTAATATAATGCCTAGCGAATTGGTGAGCTATCTTGATAATAGTGGCATGGCAGCGGAAAAAGTAAAGATACAATTGGGTAATGGATCAATTGCATCGGTTAGACATGGGCACGAATTTGATCCTCGCGATAGTGGAGACAGATCTGGATTCAACAACCCTGTATATACATGGCTTGATGGAATATGGCAAATGGCAAGACGAGTTATGAATTTAAATCGTCTCCCCTATAACGATCCTATTGTAAATGCACTCACAACCGTTATGAACGCTCACCATATTGCTCGGGCAACAACAGGTCTTAAAAGTGGAGACATGGCCTTTGACGGACATACACATTTTGCCACTCTAATATATGACATTTGTCAATCATCTGAATTAATTGATCCCAAAAATGTCTTATCTACTGAAAATATCTTAGGATTAATTCGGGGACATCCAATGGCACAGGTTATTTTCCTAGCATTAAGAAAGTTACTTCCAAAAGTTTCCGGAGCTGGTCTGATTGTACCAAATGAAATTGGGCGAAGATATTATGGGAATACAGGGTATAGAGATGCTAATGGGATCCAAACCGCGATAGATCTTCAAATCGGTCAGCAAGTTAAATTAATTACTATGGACATAAACCAAATGCTCGGGAATCAAATTTGGCGAGTTGATGATCAAGCGATTGAGATGCAATATCAAATCTCACTAAACCAAGACGAAACCCTTCAAAAAGCAATGGATCCGGGCCTTATTGAAGTATGATCCTTTTTACAATTGTTTTAAATTCAGAAATTTTCAAAGATTTTTTGCCTATCAAAAATCCATTAACAATATTTCTATCTTTGAACCTTGTAATGTCCGAATTATCTAAGGAACCTCCAGTATATATATCAATCTTTAATCTTGGATACCTCTTTTTTAAATATTCATCAATAAAAGAAATTTTCTCGATAGTAAGATCCAGATCGTCTTCTTTATCAGTAGCAGATTTCAATGAAGAAATGTTTTTTACACTTTCGTAAGCAATTGATAGCCTGCCATCAGCTTCTTCTTCCGAAATTGTGGACAGGCACTTGTCTAATTGCGTTTTAATTTGCGCTATTGAGTCAGTAAAATTCAAATCCCTTGTTACCTCACCTATCCCAAGTATTACTTTTAATTTTGCATCTAATGCATTTTCAACTTTTAATGAAACAATTTCATCTGTTTCGCTCATCAACTTGCGTCTTTCGATATGGCCCAAAAAGACTCCGTCCACTCCTAATTTCGCCAGTTGTTTGGCGCTAATTTCACCGGTAAATCCACCATCTTCGGCAAACCTTGAACAGTCCTGCGCAAAAACTTTTATTTTTGTCCCTTTGAATTTAATCTTCAGGTCTTCAAGCACAAGATCAGATGCTAGAACTACAAGTTCATAATTCGAAGGCAACTGTAATTCTAGATAATTATTAGCAAGTTCCAAGGACTTTCTAAAGTCCAGGTTCATTTTCCAATTAGCTACGATTTTCATAATTAAATATTCACTTTACTACATTGTAGTTTGAAATATTCGACTTGTCTATAAAAGATTTTTATAGCATAATAGATAAACAATTGCCCATTATCTAATTTTTTTATTTTTAAAAATGTCCAAAACCGTCCAAAAAGATGAAGAGGTTTTAACCATAAACCTTGCCCCATATCTAACTCCAATTTCAATTTTAATTTCTGGAGTAATGATTACCTTGGCAATATTAGCCTCAGGCCGATCAACAAGCGTAGTAAGTGGCAACACAAATGTCACCGTTACCCCAACAGCTGCTGCTGAAGATGTTAATCCTGCAGCTCAAACAACTATCGATGATGATCCTTATCTTGGGAACAAAGAAACAGCTAAGGTAGCAATCGTAGAATTCTCTGATTATGAATGTCCATTCTGCCAAAGGCATCATAAACAAACCTTCCCATCAATAATTAAAGATTTCGTTGATTCTGGTAAAGCAATATATGTTTTTAGAGACTATATCGCTGTTCCCAGTCATAATCCTGCAGCAACAACCGAAGCATATGCAGCAAGTTGCTTACGAGAACAATTGAGTAGTAATGCAAAATACTTTGAATATGCCGACCTTCTTTTTAAAAACTCAAAAGGCAATGGTGGTGGCCTTGATGGCACTGCTCTTTATGATTATGCAAAACAAGTTGGCGCAAATGCAGACACTTTAAAAACCTGTATTGAATCAGCTAAATTTGCCAATGAAATTGCAGCAGACGAAGCTGCAGCAGATGCAGCAGGCGTACAAGGCACTCCAGGATTTGTGGTAGGTGTTTTAGCAGCCGATGGTTCGGTTGATGGTAAAATCATTGCCGGAGCCTATCCATACGAAACATTCAAAGCAATGATCGAGGAGATGTTGGCTAGATAGTTAAAAAGAACTAATTAGGAAAACTATTGAAAATCCCACCAAAGAAGGTGGGATTTTTTATGGTTCAGGAAATAATGCACCCGCAACTATGGTTTCAAGGGTGGTCCTAATAGGTACAGGAGAAGAATTTAAATCATGAAGAGTTAATTCATCCAATATATCTTGAAGTTTATACCCTATATCCCAATATCTGTCGGTAATTATTTCACCCATGATTGCCATGGCAGATTCATGATTTAGTGAATATTCGCCTTTAAAAGAATCGTTAAGAAATTCTTGAATTCTATTAACTTGGATATTTCTAAAAAAGAGAATTGCATTTTTAACCTGATTTATCGTTCTTTCTAGTGGCCTTATATCTTTTTTCTCTTCGGGTTCCCCCTCACCCACATTTTGATCTCTTTTGGCTAATTTAATAGCTGCCAATAATTCCCCCAATGTCCCCATCATTATCTTTGCTTTATAGAAGACATGATTGGAACCATTTCGATTATTTTCTTCCTCTGTTGCTGTATATACTTGGATTTCAATAGGTACACCTCTTGGAATATTTTCTGGGATGTATTGTGCAGATATATGTATACCTTCATAACCACTTATCGTGGGGGGAGAAAGAGATACATCTTTCCTTTTTTTACCCTTCTTACCCCTTTTACCTTTTTTATCCTTTTTACCTTCAGGTTCCATTCCTTTATCGGCCGGGATTTTTGAAGACCTACACTCCATATAAGGTTTATTCTTGCCCCTTATATCCCCTAGAAAAAATCTATTTAGCCCTAAATCACTAAAAATTCCTGAGATTTTAATAAAAATATGTGTTACATATTCTTCGTAATTTTGCTCTCCGTAATCTTGAATTATTACTCTCGCGCCAATAATATCTTGTACATCTGCCCATGCATTTCTTTGTGAACGAACCCTTGAGAGTTTTTCAAGTAGGCTCCCCGGAGATTTCAATCTAAAATCTACCGTTCCACCTTTACTAGCTAAATCTCCCAATTTACTACTTAGAGTATTTCTCACACCTTCGAATACTGATTTAGCCTGATTGATTATTTCAATCGCTTGCAGCATTATACTCGCATCATTTTTGTGTGTATGTAAATACACATATGCATCTGAGTATGCTTCTGCCGCTAGTTTTTCAAGTCCAACAAATTCCAAAAGTGGAGCATAAAAAGTTAATAACTGCTGAGCCTTTTGCCAATTATCGGTAGTTATTATTCCTGCTTCTTTTCTTAATTCAACCATAATCTGCGCAGTGTTTACTAGAAACCCCTCAATATTATGTCTTTGAAGTGCCTCCAACATTTCTGCGGGATCGGTAGTTGGAACCCTGTAATGCATCAATGCCCACTGCAAGTTTTCATCTGCCGGCATATCTTCTCCGTTCATTAACCCAACAACCGCCGCCTTTAATGCATCTTTTTGCACGCCATATGTTGTAGCTACTTCTTGAAGATTATCTTCAATTGCTTCTTTTGTGAAATATCTAGGAGCATGCGCCTCCTGACCTTGTGAATTTACTGGAGCAGGTTCATTTATGACCGATGCAGTTCTCTTCATAATACCCGAAACAGTATTATCAAGTTCTAAAGCAGAACTTTCAACACCCATAGCATAAAAGAATCTTTTTAATTCTCCCCGATCTGGATTGTTTTCATCTTCAAGGGTAGGTTCGTTCGATAAAGATGTTTCATAATTTGAAATTTTACTCCTCAATAACTCTTTCGCTTGGAAAGGTAATTGATAACGACTCTCCTCAGGTTTTTGCTCTGGCTCAGCATTCACTTGTTGAGCTCTTAGGTAGTGAATAGCAAAAGCCAATTTTAGAGGATCAGTAACAGGAATTTGGTTTTGTTTTAAAATCCCCAATGCTTCTGCCATTAAAGTTTTTCGTTCGGCTTCAAGCCCTAAAGAAAATAGATCTTCAGGACCACCAAAAGCTGTACCAATTATACCTTTATCACTATCGGGACTCATTATTAATTAAAGACTACTTTTAAGAATTTGATTATATAACAAATTTGTATGTATACTATAATCGCTTACTTTTTTATTTTTCAAAAATGAAGGATTTTAAATCAATTTTTCCTCAAGTCCTTTCCTTTACAGCAAAACTTACTATTTTTTGGGTGTTTTTGCTAGTGTTTAGCATTATTATGTACTTTGCTTTTTTAAAACCGGCAATAACGGACATCTCAAATGAACAAACTTTTTCAGTTGATGCTGTTGCAAAAAGTGATTTCGCTCCAGATTTAGCAACGATTTCGACAGGATCAATCACCGAAGGTGTTGATGCAAAGGCATTAAGACTTACTGCTGACTCACATCTAAAAACTGCTGTTGACCAATTATTGGCTTTTGGAATTCCTGAGGGCAAAATTAAATCAAATTATTCAATAGATCCACAATACGATAAAGATTATGTGAGTATAATTGGATATAAAGCCACAGTAACTTTGTCAGTAGAAACAAAGGATTTCACTCAAATCGACAAGATCTTAGAAATTGCTCAAAATAACAGCTTGAATAGAGTTAGCGGTGTCTATTTTAGCTTTGAAGACCCAGTAGCTATAAGAGAATCATTAAGAGAAGAAGCAATTGCAACTGCAAAAGCCAAGGCCGAAAAGATTGCAAAAGAATCAGGTCTAACATTAGGTAAACTCTTAAATGTTTATGAGGGCAGTGATTATTCATATAATAACTACAAGGTTAATTCATATTCTCCTATTGCAATAGATTCAATGGCAGTCTCCGGTAATGCCGAAAGATCGTCCGAAAGTTTTAATCCAGGAGAAACTGAAATGCAGATGGAGGTAACATTGGTTTATGAAGTCAGATAATTTAAATAGATTTTTGGCTTACTTAAGAAATCTAATAATTTTAGTAGCTTTTTCGGCGATTCCATAATAAACTGATGGCTATCATTCCTCCTGCTAGGACGAAGAAGCCCACTGAAGTAATTACAGCCTCAAATATTTGCGGTGAAAGGTTTCCTAAGTAACCACCTAAAAGGCCAAATCCTGCAGTAGAAATACTCATAACTGTTTCGTAAATTCCATATTGATAACCCTCTTTATTTTTATCAAGGTTTTTTGCAAAAAGCTTTCGCCAATTATTCAGATTCATTGAAGCCCCAAGACCACCTATGCCCATTAAGACATAATACTGATATTGATCAGTCACGACTGAATACAAAAGATAAGGAATTCCCATTAATATGCAGCCAAGCATCAAAAAGAAGATTTCATCTTTATCGTGCTTGATTCTGTCAGTGAGCATTCCTATCGGAAGTTGAACTAAACTTCGTACAGCAAAATAAATTGCTGTTCCAATACCTATGTATTCAACAGTATTTCCGCCAAATTTCCCTGAAAGATATATCGCAAGCAGGGGACTTGCAATAGTTGAAGTTCCCCAAACAAGAATATCACTCAGAGTGAGTAAGAAAATGACTTTATTACTTCCGTTTTTGCCTTTAAGGGTAGTTAGTTTTTTTGCTTGCATGAAATATTTTTAAAATCCGAAATCTATTTTTTTCTTTTTTCGCCCCCTCTTTTTCATTTTAGTAATTTGGAGTAATTCTAAATCCGATATCTGAAGCTTTTGCTCAACCATCATTGTTGCTTCTGTAATGAATTGGGTAAGGCCGGCATCTAAAAATGATTTAATAAAATCATTATTAAGTTTTTCTCCCCTATAAAGGACAAATGGCATAGCCATATTTGAATTTGAAAGTTCAATAATATATCTCACAAAACTCACGATATTTTTATCAAGTCCAGTATTGAATTTTCCGGTGATAGAAAATAACAATTCGTTTAAGTCAATTAATAATCCATCTAGTGAGTTATTTTCCACCAAACTTTTAGCATTTAGGGCTGAATATGAATTATTCACAACTCCAAGCAATTTGAAAGTGCTGGATCTTCGAATACCTTTGGCAGTAACCTCTTTTTTTAATTCTATTAGTTCGGACTCTGTGCAGACATCACCAAAAGCTAGCCAGACAGACCTAAAATTATCTTTATTCCTCAAATTAAGCACTAATTCGATATCAAGATTCAATAATTCTATAGTCTTATCCTGTAATGAATATTGTTCTTTGACTTGTTTGGAGAACGATTGAATAATAATGTGATTTAAATGTGAGAGATTGAAAATATTACGGATCAAAGCCATAGCCTCTTGAATGTATAATTCTTGTAGATTTTTATTTATCAAGAGGTCTCTTGGATCGTAGCCTAAAGACTTCATAAGATCTGAAGTAACCAAGAAATATCCTTGTGAATTTCTATGATCGATTAAAAGATTTGAAAAATCTAAATATTGCCAAAAATCTGAAGTCGTTTTGATTGGAACATTAGCCGGATCATCATATAATTTAAGTGGCAACTTCGCAGATAATCTGTCCTGAGCTTTTTCAGCATTCTTATCAACCATACCTCTTCGATCAACCTTTAGCTCTGTCAGATCTTTGACTCCAGCTCCTAATAGGACATCACCATTTTCAGGATCCAAAGTTATTACCTCTTTATCGTGTAGCACTTCGAAAGCATTTTTAATACCATGAATAACCGGTACTCTAACATTTTCTAACGAAGCTTCACTAATCGCCGATTCAATTACGGCTCCTTTTACGGAATTAATATAATGTGAATCGGCCGATTTGAAAGTTTTTAATATCAAAATTTCATCACCTGTTAAATCTTCCATGTCATAATCGGCAAAAACAAAGTGGGCTAATCCAAATTTCACTTTATTCTTATGCCCCTTACCTTTTAAAATCTTTGTTAACTTATCAATTGGTTCAACATCAACAACGATCTTATCTTCAACAATCGGTTCATTCTCTTTAATTTTTTCAATTACTTTATCCTCGTATTCAACTGGATTTTCAAATTCTTCAGATTCCACATCAGGGAGATCTTTCTCTAATGGCTCAATTTTTGGAACTTCTAACTCAATTTCTGACTTTTTATCTTCTGAATCTTCTTCTGCAACAGGCTCTTTGGACATATTCTCGTTAACCTCTTTTACATAATCTTCGATTTTTAATTTGATATCTTGCTGTTTATTGCCGTCTTCATCAGTTGATAAAATTGAATCAAGTTTTTCTTGAACTTTAAATGATTTTAATGGGAACATTTTTGCCACATCAACATTGGTTTCATAATCGTTGCTTTCCATAAAGAATACCCGCCCCGATTCAATACACCAAGAGATTTCTTGAGGGCTACCTGTTATTTCAATTATTCTCGAGGCATAGTCGAACAGCAAATACAGATGCCTATCATCTAGCTTTGATCTTTTTTGCCAAACTGGAGAGATATTAACTTTCATGTAAGGCTCTTTTGCATCTGATCTACTTTTAACGACATACATAAAGTCCTGACTGATAACTCTTTTTTCAATAACTTCACCAGTCCTTTTGTCGATTAAATAACTATCGGGAATTACTTCGTTGAAAATATTTCCATTATCTAATCCCCAAATAGCTTGTATTTCAATAACTGTAGGGTCGTGATCTGTTGTATTTACTGTATAGATTTTACCCGAAATTTCTGCGTGAACGAGTTTTTGAACAACAACTGCTTCGGTTAAATAACCTTCATAGCCGATCTTTCCACGATACATTAAGGCATTAGGACTGAAAAAATCAGCCCAAATTTCTTTGATACTTTCTAATAGATTTTCAAAGCCTGATATGCCAATAATACTCTCAATCCCACCTTTTATGGAAAGCTTAAGTTCATTATTAATTGACGATACTCTTGCATTTACCGACCCTTCAGAGAATCCAACAAATCCTGAATATGCCTTTTTTAAAGGTTGTTTGATTAAATCCGGAAAAACTGATTTTTTAAATGCCTCATGAATCGATTCACTAGCAATTTGGATTTGATCGATATCCTGATAATCCAACGAATTTATTATTGATCCGATTTTATCTACCAAATCATTAGCTATCAAAAAATCATCAAAAGCTTTTGTAGTTAAAACGAATCCGACCGGTAATGTTATGCCTTTTTCAAGCGCAGATTTTATAAAAAAAGCCAATTGCCCAACTGATTCTTGGTTTGAATTTACTAAATTAGCCAAATTGACTATGTATTGTTTTTGAGAGTCGGGCATAAAATTACACGCTACGATTCTATTATATCAATTCACTTTCGTGAAAGGGAGTAAAAATATTTTTTAATATAATGAAAATTTCTTCTTATTAAAAATATTATACCAACCAAAAATATGTATAGGCTTACAAAAAAAGCGATATACACAATATATGCATAAACTTTCACTTTATTTGTTTCAAGACTAAAAGTACCATTATCATTAATAAAATCCACAGTTGCATTAATGTCGCCTAAATTTTTTACAAGCAATTCCCCTGGAATATCCTTTTCAAAAGAAATAATTTTCGCAGTCTTGGGTAGAACTCCTACATTACTATGGTTGCCGGTTATATCATATTCTCCATTCAATAAAATTTTCGAAATATATACAACTTCATCACCTTCATTTTTAATTACCAATTCAGTTTTCTTAGAAAGGTCTTTTGGTTTATTCAAGAATGCGCTAAGTAACATTGAAGCTCCTTTAACATCGCCACCCTTATTTTGCTCAGTAAAAGTAATCAATTCTTTGGAATTCTTAATATTGTGTATTGCTTCCGGTAGAAATTTAATATCAATATTATAAATTCCCCAAACATATCTATGATTTGTAACTTTTTCGTAAGAATAATATCCCATTAAATCCTGTATGAAAGGGTCGTATGGCAAAACCTCAGCTTGAGAATCATCATAAACCCCAACCCAATAATGCCACACAATTTCTTCACTAATCGGTAACTGCAATAGACCGTAATACATTTGGGCTTTATAGCCATACTTTTCAAGAAGATTTAAGAATGTGTATGAATATTCAGATGCCTCTTGTTCATCTTTTTGGGCGATTTCAGGAATTGATTTAATAGAGGATGAACCTCTTTTCAAAACAGGATTAAATTTTTCTAAAACTGCATCATAAATTTCGCGAATGGTGGGTTTTTCGGACAATTCAAACATACTGGTATCATCGATAAACCCAGAGAGTCCAACATAATTAGCAATTCCTTCATCCTTTGGACTAACACTTATTGAATATCTTGATAGATAATCTAATCCAGCGGTAACATTTAAAAACTCATTATTAAACCTATCTTTAAAGAAAACGGCGCTTGAGGGGATTTCATATACACTTGTGTCTGAGAATGTTCCGCTTGGTATCGGAATATATGTCCCATAATTAACAAGTAATTCTGCGTTTACAACATATGAATTTGATTTGCCCCAACTTAAATAAATATCTTTGTTGTGTGTAAATTTTATCGTATTTTCGTCAATAATTTCATAACTTGGAACATTGACATATGCTAGATCGGTGGCCCTTATTGGGAGCCTTACTTCAAAAGTGGAATCTTTACCATTACAATATTCAAACTCAGGTAAATAAAATGAGCTTACACCACCCCTCATTTTAAAAAGATCATTAGAGATGTAGTTTATTTTTAAATCCTTTTCGCCATTAGGTATTAGATAATACCTAAACATATTAATTTGAATTGAATTTTGATTTTCCTCAACATTCAGCTTTTCATCCCCAATAAATGCTTCTACCCCATAAATCGAATATGGATATCGAAAATTTAATTCATCTATAATATATTTATCGCTTTTATTAACAAGATGAATACTTTCAGTTACCTTTGGATTTTCCGTGTCCGAAATATCAATAAAGGCATTGATATTACAATCATAGGATGTTTCAGCAAAGGCAACCTTATTAAAAATCAGGCTGATTATGAAAATTGAAAGTATGGTTAGGCAGGTCTTTCTCATTTATTAAAAATATTTTTTAAGTCTATTTAAAACTTCATTCTTCCCCAAAACTTTCATGACATCAAATAATGGTGGCGAAAATGGAGTTTCTAATATAGCCAATCTAACGGACATAAATAGCGCGCCTGCTTTTTGGTCTTTTTCCTCAGCATATTTCCTAATAAAATCTTCCCATTGTTCATGTTCGATATTTAAGAGATCTTCTTTCTCAAAAAAAGAATAGACGGATTTTAACAAGTCTTTAATAGTATCTTCTGACAGCTTTTTCGTCTGCTTACTATCCATTAAATTGAAATCCCCCTTATGGAAATAAAAAGGTTTAAGGACCTCTAAAAGATCCGACCAAATATGAATCCTCTCTTGTTCCAATAATAGAGCTTTTTGTAAATAATCAGGACCCGCATTAATTATTGAAGATTTCAATTCAGTATCATCTGAGTATTTGTTCAACCAGTATAAAAATTTATTAGTTAAATGATCGGGACTAAGTGCCTGTATATACTTATGATTAAACCATAATAATTTGTCTCTATTAAAAACAGGACTATGTTTATTAATGTCAGAAATTGAAAATTCTTCTACAAAATCTTGAAGAGTAAATAATTCTTTTTCTTTCTCGCCATGTTCGTATTTTGTTGGAGAAGACCATCCTAATAACATTAAAAAGTTTAACATTGCTTCGGGTAAATATCCTTCCACTAAAAACCCTCTAGCCGAAACTGAACCCTTTCTTTTAGAAAGCTTTCCTCCATCAGGATCAAGAATTAACGGTAAATGTGAAATTACCGGCATCTCAATACCAAGTGCCTTGTATAAAAGGACGTGCTTCGGAACGCTAGGGAGCCATTCTACCCCTCTAAAAACATGTGTAACCCCCATTAGAGTATCATCGACAACGACTGCTAGATGATAGGTAGGGAAACCATCACTTTTTAATAGGACAGTTTCATCAATGTCATTTGTATTAAAAGACATTGTCCCTTGGACTCCATCATCAAATACAACAACATGGTTTTCTGGAAGTTTTTGCCTAATAACATATTTTTCACCCTTGGCTATTTTTTTCTCAGCTTCTGCAAGAGGTAGGTCTCTATATGGCGACCTGAAAACGAAAGTCCTTTTTTCTTCATTCGCCTTTTTCCTCATTTCAGCAATTTCTTCTACTGTACTGAAGCAGTAATAAGCATCTCCACTTTTAATCAATTTTTCTGCATATTCTTTATAATATCCCAATCTTTCGGATTGTTTGAATTTCTCTTCGTATGGTAATCCATATTCTGTTAACATCGCTTCAATATCTTCCTCAGCACCCTCTACAAAACGCTTTTGATCAGTATCTTCAATCCTGAGAAAGAATTTCCCATTTTCATGTTTAGCCATTGCATAAGCAAATAGAGCTGTTCGGATTCCACCAATATGCATTAAACCTGTCGGACTGGGGGCAAAACGAGTAATAACCATAATTAGAAACGTTAAACTAAAGGTATTTTAACACCTAAGTGAGTACTTGATAATACCTAGATCTTTTAAAAAGCTGATTCTGCCATTACGGGCATAACTTCTTTCTTGTTTAGAGCAATAGATAAATCTGAGATACTGCCATCTCCAATATCCATTACTTTAGTACCATCAGCTAAGGTTATTAAAGAAGATGAATCAACCAGCTCATAGCCAGGCACTGCTACAGCAAGATAATATGAACCTTTTGCTAGTCTAAACCCGAACCTTCCTTTTTCATCGCTTAATTGAAGTTCAATTTGCCTGCTTTGCTCTTTATTAAATATTCTTAAAAAGCCTCCCTTAATCCTTTCTCCAGTTTGCTGATCAAAAATATATCCCCAATTTCTTATCGGTTTTACAAAAATTAGTATTCCCAGATGAATAATATAAAAAGCTAAAACAATTAGATTAAAGGCTGAGAAATTAAATACTAGAGCAATCACACTCAATGTCAAACCAACAATCCCAATAACCCAGCCTAATCCTGTTAACATTTTTTGAGCTAATTTTTTTATATTGAAAGCCGCAGGTTTCCAATTTCTTTGTAAAGGTACATCTAGAGTTAATTGATCTTCTTTATTAATTACCTTTACCTCTTTATTGTATTTCGAGTAGTCAGAATGCAGTACTTCCATTTGGTAATTACCTTTATCTAAAATGAATGAGTATTTTCCTTCCAGATCAGTAACACTTTGCTTAATGAGCTTACCATCAGAAAATATTCTAATTATTGCAAAAGCCACAGGAACATGATTTTGAGCATCATAGACAATTCCCCAAGGCTTTTTCTTCTTTCTGGGCAAGAACCAGATAAACCCATAAATTAAAAATTTTGGGCTTGTAAAAAGCACAGGTATAAAGACCATGCTTAATCCAATCAAAGCTAAAGCAATAGAAAAAGTCCCGATCAAAACTCTGTTTTGATTAGAGAATAATCCAACCTCTTCAAGCATTGGTGCTAAAGTCTTGGCAGAAATGACATCTGAAGCGCTACATTGATTCACAACAGATACACAGCTCACCTTATAATAAACATCGAGCGCATTATTAAAACCAATATCCATTAAGGCTTTAAATGAGGAAGCGTAGGGAGTAATTTTTCCAAAGGCATCCATTCTTTGGGGATCATTTCCATAATTAAGAGTGCAATAGGTAGTGTTATCTGTACTAAAAGTAAATGAAACATTACCTTCAGGATCCAAAGCATAATCACGATTTAAATAGACATGACATTGTGAGTAATATTCGATATGATTGATCTCGAAATTGCCAAAGTAACTATCAAGATATTCTCCATATTTAATGTTTATCTCAAAGTCGTAAGGGGTGTCATACTCAGCATCACTAATTAAAATACAATGATCAAGCAACTTTGCTTCGGTTTCAGGTAAAGTAATTTTATCCATCATTCCTCTTTTGCCATATTTGATAACACCTTTGGAAGGGGCGTTGCTATCCCAACAAATCTCAATATTGCCATCATCTGTACTAGTTCTTACATTAATTATTTCCAGTTCGAAAATACATTCACCATCATCAGAAACATATATGCACTTTTGATCTGGGGTGGGAGTAGGTACGGGAGTAGATGGTACTGCCGAACCGGTAACGGAAGGACTTATTGTTATAGTCGCCGGTGGGGTTGCTGTGGGGGAAATTGATGGTGCAACGTAACTACACTGGCCCACATCATAATTACAACTCTCATAACAGCTTAGATCTCCAGAATTGTATCCGGGGAAACTACTACACTCAAATCCACCCAAATTAATTCCATCGCATTGTTCACCTTCATCAATGATTTCATTTCCGCAAGCTGGCGTATAGGGAAAGGTATAGTTCATCGCTCCCATACTTTGGGTTAATCCCTCCACCATCCAATAATCATTGCCATCACTTCCAGTAACAATAGAAACTTTAGGATCCAGATCAGAAACTATTTTTGCTCCAGCACAAGTCTCTGATACATCTAGAATGCTTTCAGCTAAAGGACAAAGTAGTAGATAGTCTGAAGGATCACTTTCTAATATCGGTACCATTAGATTATAAGCACCAAGAGCCCCAGGCTCTGCACTAGGATCGTCAATAAATACTTTTCCTTCTACCATATCTACTTCTCCACTTAGATTTGTCCAGTCATGATTAGCATTAAAAAGCACTTCAACTTTGGCCATTATCATAGAATCGTCATCATCTATTACATATATCCCTCTTTCTCCTACCTGTTTAAATCTCGTGACATCCATATCTAAATTCGAGATTAGAGTAGCTCTTAAATCATCATCTAGGCTTAATAAATACCCATCAGCCTCTCCTACATATGATCCCATAGGATGATGCCAACCTTCATTAGGCTCGACCCATTCACAATTATTCATCCCACCAACTGGACTACGAACTAACCAGCACGCCCTTGAAGAGTCTCCATTATTCTGACAGATGGAGTATTCCTCATTCATATTTGCCTGACACCAAGCCCAGCATACTTGCCAATCTTCAAATATCCCTAAACCAGGCATTCCATAGGGAATCGTTCGGGCAATATCTCCATGATTAGAACACCAAAAATCTCCCGAAGGAGTATCATCTTTTATTGAATAAATAATTGGTCTATTACGGAAAGTAATATTCATATTTACATTTCTATTACTAATATCTAACACCCTGAAGTAATACGTTGTATTAGGAAGAGCTTGAAAGGTAAGGAAACTAGTTTGATCTTGCCAATTACAAGACCAGTTAGCATCTGAACCATTTGTTGCCCAATCATCGTTTTCGGCTAGCAAGATTAAATCATTAACAGAAGAGCCAGTATAAACACTTAAAACAGTATCTACTCGCCAACCAAACTTATTACATGTATCTATCCATACTTCACGCGATATTGAATCATTCGTCCACTTCCACCATAAGGTTCTGGGATCCATTGCATATTTAGATGCATCTGGTTCACCATCCTCCATAGTAGCATTCCTAGTTGTGTTTATAATATAAGGTTTATAGTCACCATACTCATCAAGCATATCCAATTCTATCTCAGTAGAATCGATAAAATTATCATTCTCAGGAGGCCCTTCATAAGGCACTTCCTCATATAAATCTAGCTTAAACCATAGTGGTAATAGGTCATTATATTCAATAAGGTTTCTGATAGATACTTGAATATAGTAGATGGAATTTTCAGTGACAGACATAAAAAGCTTAGCTCCCTCATTATGACAGCCTAGTTGGTTATCAATAACTTTTGTTAGATTAGTCAACTGCGATCCCATATAGACTGCAATTACAGTATCCATATCGTCAAACTCCATATCACAAGTCCCAATTGAGATGTCTGTATCATAGGGAGCTGTAAACTTCCACCAGACGGAATTAGTAGATGAATATTTATCATATATTAAAGAGGTCGGTTCATCTATTTGAATTGTGGAGTTTTCCAAAATCCCATTACTATAACTGCTTTCATTAAGTCCAATCTCTATAGCATTCTCAAAATCATCATTGTTAATTGAAGGCTCATCTGTTGGAGTTACTGTTGGAGTTACTGTTGGAGTTACTGTTGGTTCTGTATTATATAGGTAAGTATAAAAAGCAGCAGCTCTATTCTGTGTTCCAGTTAGCATTAAATAGATCCTATCGGTATCAAATATAACATCACTTACTGTTTCGGATACTGTAAGACTATCAACATAGTTAAAGGTATCATCATAAATTTTTAGGCCAGGCACATAAAGATCTAGGACATAAACATAACCGGAGCTATCCACTGCCAATTTCCAAGGATATTCTATTTCATCTGCAAAGCTACCTTCACTTGCGGCACAATCATTCAGGTTACAATAAAAGACCTGAGACACACCAAAAGAGGATTCCATATTTAAAACAAATAATCTTGGCTCAGCACCTGAAGTATCTATCTCAACATCAACAGGATTTGAAATTAACGAGGAGTTGGAATAAATTGAGACAGTACTATTAGATAGATCAACCCTATATATTGTATTGGAATTTTTTCCAACCACATAAACAAATCCATCGTAATATGTTAATCCCCGGATTCTAATATTCGCTCCAACAGGAGCGATATCATAGGTATCTATAATATTTAAATTACTATCAAAATGCATGACGCTATCTGATTCTGACCCAATAACAGAAGCAAAGACATCACCACTATCTGATACTGCTAAGCCATTAAGTTCAGGAATAAGAGTATCCGTAGATACCTGAAAAACACCACCACTATCGAATTTATCGATTTTAGAATAGTCATAATTGAAAATATAAAGATTACCTGATGCATCCCTATCAAATTCCTTGAAATAAGAGCTATTATCTTCTAATACAACTGTTCTATCTAAATCTGAAACTATCTCCGCCTCTATCTGTTTATAACTAGTAAATGTTAAGACTAGAATAGAATAGATAGGTAGAATGATTAACAATATGCTTATCACATTATGGGGTTTGAACTGCATTTTGAGATAGTTTAAAAGTTTTCATATATATTAATAGTACATAAATTTGAAAATATTTCAATAAAATCCCTATTTATACCCTTTTCTTTTTCTCTCCAACATCTCAAAAAAATGAGTTAACCAATATCTTCTTTTTAAAGGCAGATCTAGGGCATGTACCCATTCCCTCTGATAGCCCCCAAAACCCTTCTTAAAAAGAGTAAAACCAAACCATGGATTTCTAGGATCATTGTCTCTAGCGATACCAAAGAAATTATATATAAGAAAGCCTTTTTTCTTAGCATACTTTATTGATTCCCAATGTAATAAATACATTGCAGGAATATTTCGAAATTCTGTGAGACTTCCTGAATGATGATAAAAAACTTGATTTTTATAATTTATAAAAAGAGAGGCAGCAATAAACTTACCTTTGTATTTAGCTAAAATTAGTGATATTTCATCATTTTTTAGATATTCAATATATTCCTCTTTTATATATTCGTAAGAATATGGCTTCCATTTTTGTCTTGCAACAGTATCTTGATAAATATCCCAAAAATTTTCGAAATATTTTAATTCTTTAGTTTGAATAATTTTTAGATCGGGATTTTTTAAAGCTTTTTTAATTAGATATCTTGTTGAATCACGCATACCTTTTAAAATATCTTCTTCAGTTTGTGATAGATCTAATACCCAAGTGACTTCTGCATCAACATCATGCATTTGGCAATACTTAAAACCTAGATCCATTAGTTTTTTAATTTTCTGATCGTCTTCTTTGAAAATATTTGGACTTATTCTTAAAAAATCGCACTTTTTTGATTCAGTAAATTCAATTAATTTTTTGTATACTTCTTTTATATCAATGTCCGAATTGAAATTTATTACAGGACCTCCGCGTATGTGTAAAAAGCGCCCCCTTTTTGCATTTACTAAGACTGACAGAGCCACACCAACAAGTTGATTTTCTTTATAAATCCCAATATTAAAAACTTCCTTACCCCTCGATCTTTCGAGCTCTCCCCAAGTCCAGCCCTGGAAAAAAATAGGTTCAATAATTGACTGATCTAAAAAAGATTCCCAAATATTTATATCTGAGATATTTTCAATTTTAATCATGGACTTTTTTTGAATATATTTTATCAAGTACAGATCTCGGAAAAGGTCCTTCAATAAGTAATAGATCACCTTCTGAGATCATAGATTTATAATAAATTGCGAAGTCAAAAACAGAATCTATGTATTTAATTAATTTATTACTTTTTCTATCTAATAAAGCAAAATACAAATCTTTATCATTAGTGAATACCCCATCTGAATTATTTAAAATATGTTTACTCAATTCGTGATAAGATTTCTCCCTCTCTTGGCCTAGTTCAATTATTCCCTGAGTGAAAACAAATTTTTTGCCTGAGGTTTTTAAATTTTTTAAATGATCAAGGGCAGCTATAAATCCAGTAAAATTTGCATTATACCCGTCATCAAGAACTTTAACTCCCTTAATACCTTCAACAATGTTTAAATAAGGTACCTGGAATTCAGTTTTGTTGATGATATCGACAATATCTTTGATATCAAGCCCCAATTCAATAGCCACTAATATAGCAGCCATTAAATTTGAAATGTTGTATTGAACTTTTAAATTCGTTTTAAGTAAATATTCCTTTGTATCGTACTGGAGTTTAAATACCAAACCCCTTCTAGATTCTTTAATGTCCGAAACAGAAATGCTGTGGGAAATTCCTTTGCGAGATTTAGAATCATCTTTATCATCAAAATCAAATTTGTGTGATACCATTTTTTCAACATTAGATGCTGAAAAATAAAATTGTTTTCTAGTTTTTGTTTTTTCAGCTAATTTTATACAATACTCATTATCTCCATTAAATATGGATAATCCACCCGGGCTTAAACATTCAATTACTTCGTAGGAAGAATCTAAAATTGATTTTATTGATCCATACAGACTAAGATGCTGTTGATCAATGCCTGTAATTATAGCGATATTCGGCCTAGTAACTTTACAACAATCTTCAATTTCACCTATTTTATATGCGCCCATTTCCGCAACAAATACTTCAGTATCTTTTTTAAGCTTCCTTAAAATTGTTAATGCAATTCCAACATCAGTATTATTATTTTTGTCTGTTTTTATAGTATTAAACCTCTGTGAAATTATTTGAAAAATTATTTCTTTAGTTGTGCTCTTTCCGTAGCTCCCAGTAACAGAAACAACTCGGACTTTGGGAAGCTTCTCCATTTTTTCTATGGCTTTAGAAATTAAAGATTTCCTTTTTAAATAGGCAATAGGCCTTGTAATTAAAACAAATAGAGCAATAAAAAACGGAGAGAATAAATCCATTCCAATGCCTATTATCGTGGAAAAGAATAAAATCAAATATTCCGGTCTGTAAATTTCAAGATCTTGACTAATAACCGGCGTTAGTTCATTGACAACTTCAGATACAGAAACAATATTGTCCGAATAAATGACTTTCTCTCCTTGGTAATTTGCCGGTATAGATAGACTGACCCATAAATACGGAAGAATAAACAGAACAAGCATTAAAATAATAATTATAATATTCCTTAGGCTACGAATATTTGGTCTAAAAAACTTTTTTGTAATAAGTTTGGGTAAGAAAATAAAAGCTTCATTCCAATATATAAAAAAGGAAATAACGATAAGAATTAATTGATTTTGAATATTCCCAACTAAAAAGAAAACGAATATAAGAGTAAATAGTCCTATTGAGAAGTATGTGATCAATGGATTCCGGACACCTTTAACTTTCTCAAATGATATTTCCGAGATCAATCTGTCAAATCGATATTCCTTGACTTGCCAAAAATATAGATCCCAAATTAAATTTCTTATACAAACCAAAAAATATGGTAACGAAAGGAAAATCAATAAAAATAATAATACTTCAGTCATGTTTTAATTTTTTATAAAATTTGAAATAGACTGAGCAACATCATCAGGATTAACTAGGGGTAATCCATGACCAAATCCTCTAAATATTTTAATTTCAGAATTTGTTATTAGTTTTTTAATTTTTTCACCCATCCATAAAGGTGTCATGCGATCATTGTCACCCCAAATTATCAAAGTATCTACTTTAATTTTATTAATTTCCTCATCTAGAGATTCATCCAGTATGTTTTTGAAGGTTTCCCTAAGCTTCTCGGATCTATAGTAATCCATTTCTCTAACTATGTATTTATAATAGCTATACCTGAGCTTATCTTCGACTTTATTTAAAACGGGTAATGCTGTTATTTTTTTTGCGCCAGTTGAAATCTTTTTAAACACAGCTTTTTTAAGTGAATTATTAGGTTTGATCCCAGATGCAGCAATCAAAACCATTTTTTTAAAAACACCGGGATACATCAAAGCTGTTTTCAAAATTACTTTTCCGCCAAATGAATGACCAACAAAAACGGGATCAACTAACTTTAGCTCAACTATTGTTTCAATTAGTAAATTTGCATAATCCTTTAAATACATAGAATTCTTGGGGATTGGTGTTTCGAGAGACCCTGGCCAATCGATACTAATTACCCTAAAACCCTGATTAGATAAGCTAGTAGCAAGGGGTTCAATTGTTTTAGAACTGCCACCCCAACCATGAAGTAAAACAAGATCTCTTCCTCTCCCTTTAATAGAATAGGTCAATTTCATTTTAAAAAGATCAAATTTATGTAATGATATCTTAATAAATATTGCAGAATATGCAAAAAAGAACAAGTGAAACTTTTTTCAAGCGCATTTTAACAATTATTTTAATAATTACTTTTCTTGTAATTATTATAAATCTTCTCTTAACTATTCCTCAAACAATTCAAAAAGAAAATCTTAATAAAAATATCCAAAACAACTTAGCGGTGCTGAAAGAAGTCGGAATTGATCTCGAAATCGAAACTAACACATCCTATAAATTTAACAAAAAGGTTGCCGATCAAGAATTAGACATTCTTAAACAGATCGATAATTCTATCAATTCAATAATTAATAATGAAATTAAAGCATTAGATATCGAAATCTCTTTTCTAGAAAAAGACTTGGAGGATCTTAAAACGCATATTGAGGGACTTGGAATCAAAGATATCCCTATAATTGAAATACTACAAATTCCGGATGGGACTACAAAGTCTCAGGTCTTGAAAATTAAACATCAAAATTATTTATCCTTAGAAAATTCTACACAATCAATTATTAATTCAATTAAAGCATTTGGAGAGGAAAGGGTTACTAATAAAGAATTTTTTAATCCGTTATGGTCTTTAAAGAAAAGTGAAGTTGAATCCAATGTAAAAGCAATGCCAATAGAAGAAAAAATCGGGCAACTTTTTATTTGGACAATAAATGGTAGCTCATTATCAAATTCAGAAAAAGAACAATTCAAAAAAACACCGCCCTCAGGTGTTATTTTAATGGGATACAATATTTCGAGTGAATCTCAACTTAAAAATTTAACAAAAGATATTCAACTAACAAATACTTCTATTCCACTTTTTATTACTACTGACCAAGAAGGCGGCGTAGTAAAAAGAGTTGGATGGGATTATACAGCCGGTCAAAAACAATGGGCCTCATTAAGTAATGACGAAATATGTTCACTTGCAAAAAGCCGTTCGGATGTGCTTTTAAAATCAGGAATCAATGTTAACTTTTCCCCCGTTGTTGATCTATCATATTCCGGCTCAGGCTTTATAAACAATCGGACAATCGACTCAAACTCAGTAGTTGTATCCGAAAAAGCCAACCAATATGTAAAATGCTCACAAGAAAAGGGTATTATTACAACTTTAAAACATTTCCCAGGACATGGTTCTACCGCCGTTGATTCACATTATTATTTACCAATTATCAATAAATCCAAAGAGGATTGGTTATCGAGTGACGCTATTCCATTTATAAACAATTTTGAATCAAAATTCATAATGGTCGGCCATCTAAAGTTCTCAAGCATAGATAATAATAACCCCGCGACAACCTCATCGATCCTTCTCAACGATATTTTGCGAAAAGAATTGGGCTATAAGGGGATTGTAATTACAGACGATATGAATCAGCTTCATAGAAGTACCGGAATCTCAAAAAAGGACGCCATCATAAAATCTTTAAATGCAGGAGTCGATATAATCCTCTATGTTGGTTTGCCCGATTCTCCCGAAAAAATAATTCAGATTGTTAAAGATGGAATTATAAATGGAGAAATATCTCAAGACTTAATTGATGAAAAAGTAACGCGAATACTTCTAACCAAAAGGGCAATCAAGTAGTATATTTTTTTTCTTTTTTTCGAAAGTCGATAAAGAAGATTATCAAGGCTATAAGTCCAATAGTAAAGAGAATTGAACCAAATAAAAAACTTAAAGTGCTTGGGTCTCTCAATTCAGTATCAAAAGGAAAACCTAAAATCGGAATATTGACAAACCTTCCTGAATTATCAGTAGTAATACCCAATACACTAGGGGAAGACAATTGCTGAAGCTTGTCCGGATTGCTAACAATTTCGATAATCTGAATCGGGAAAACAAAAAGTAATAAAAACATGATGCCCACGACAAACCAAACTCGCAAATCCCCAGCAATTTGAATTGATTCAATTTTATTAGAATTCTTTTTTTCCATTCGGACAGTTTTTCTTTTTTACAGATACTTATTAATATTACTCAAATGTTCACTATATGTCTTCCCAAAATGAATTTTTCCTGAACTATCGTGTAGGTAATAATAATATTCATTAGCTTCAGGATTAAGTGCTGCTCTAATAGCATGAATGCCAGGATTACAAATTGGGCCAGGGGGCAATCCAGGATATTTATATGTATTGTATAAACTTTCGGAATTCTTTAATAAATATGCATTCGCTTTCCAGTCTTTAGCTGGGTATAAAAGTGAGGCATCTATCTGTAAAAGCTTCACGCCATTAATCCCCTTTTCTAATCTTTTCATAATGATATCGGCAATCATTGGTTCTTCGCCAACAGCAAGAGCCTCTCTTTCGATTAATGAAGCTATTATTAGATAATCATAAAAAGAATATGTTGATGAATTAAATTTTGAAAAATCTTGCGGATCTAACTTCTCAAACAATGTTGTTACCATCTTTTCCAGGACTTGAAAAGATGTTGATTCCTTGGCAAAGAAGTAAGTATCTGGGTATAAAAATCCTTCAAGGTTTTTACCAGCCGGTTTATATAAACTTAAATATTCATTGACCTTCGATGAGAACTTATAATTGTCAGGATTTTCAACAATATCTAAAAATTCCTGCTTATTAAATTTTGATTCGGGAACTCCCTTAAATCCTTTTTCTAAAGCATCGGCTACTTCATCATATCTTAATCCCTCGACTATGGTTATTTTAATATCCTCCTTATTTTTTGCCTTCTGAAAAATTTCAAAGATTTCAACTATTGTTGAATTTTGTGGAATTTCAAAATATCCAGCTTGAAAACCCGAAACTTTGTCCGAATTCAATTTCGCATAAATAATAAAGGGATTAGAATCTTTTATAAGCTCGGCTTTTAGTAAGTTTTGAGCAATAAATTCAACACTTTCTCCGGGGGTTATTTCAAAAACAACTTTGCTGGAACTCGTAGAATTACTACTCGTAATTGCATTGTTATACCAATAATATCCGGCAAAAAAAGCTCCGCCAATAATCAATATGATAACTAATATAAAAGTAAATGTTTTTTTCATTTGTTCATTTGTTGATAAAAATCTAAATACTCTTGTAATACAAGTCTGGCAGCTCTGGAATCCGAAGTTTTTCTTCTTTTGCCTCTTAGTCCCGATTCTGCATTCTTGCTACTATACGATTCATCCCAAAAAATTACATCTTTTAGTGTAAGATTTTTAATATGATCAGCAAAATCCCTAATTTTTTTTGTTATTTCATTTTCTCTTTCAAGCCCCGGTAAACCAATAATTATTTGTTTAATATTCCTAGATTCGATTACTTTTAATATTTCAGAATCTATTGTTTTTGGGTTATTTCGTAAAGCGGGTATATCTATGGCAAACTTGCCATCTTCATCAGAGACGGCTAATCCAATGTTTTTTGTACCAAAATCAATACCTAAATGAATCATATTGAAATTATACATGAACGAAACATCAATTCACAATGAAATTTGATGTTTAATGTAGATGGATTTACGCAACTATTCTCCCCTAGGCTATTCATAACTTTTTATTTAAGAACTACATTTTTCCATATAACCTGTTATAATTATTCAGGTGTTTTTTAAAGGTGAGTAGTAGAAGGAATTTCAAGAGAATTCATTCTTATCCCTTAAAAACGTAAGAATGTAACAATAATTATTTATAATGAGTCCTCTTGCCAATTTCTTCAAAGCCTCTTTTAAAAACTACCGACAATTTAATATTTTAAGGTTTTAAAAATGCAAACCAAGGAACTTACAACATCCATTCAAGTAAATGGAGTTGATATGGTATTTAAATTTGGTAAATTAGCTCCTCGTGCTGAGGCAGCTGTTACCGCACAATTAGGAGAAACAGTTGTTTTAACAGTTGTTTCGATGAGTCAAAAGGAAACAACCCTAGATTACTTTCCATTAACAGTAGAATACATTGAAAAATTCTATGCCGGTGGAATAATATCCGGTTCAAGATTTCTTAAAAGAGAAATGAGACCATCAGATTCGGCTACTTTAAAAGCCAGGCAAATCGATCATTCGATCCGATCACTTTTCCCAAAGACTTTTAAGCGAGATGTTAATGTCATAGTAACAGTATTGTCTTACGATGGAATAAATGATCCAGAGCTATTAGCAGTCAACTCTGCATCAATGGCATTGATGCTTTCATCTCTTCCATTCCTAGGCCCATCTGCCAGCGTCAGAATTGGTGTCAAAGGAACCGAAGTCTTAGTTAATCCCGGTAATGACAAAGAATCCGAACTTGATGCAGAATTTATGGTTTCTGTCAGAGAAGATAGAGTCTTAAACATCGAAGGATGGGGAGATCAAGTTTCAGAAGATGTTATGGATCAGATTTTGGACAAAGCCGTTGAAGCTTGCCAACCAATTTTGAAGGCTCAAACAGAATTTGCCAAAGAAAACGGCAAACCTAAACTCGAAGTACCAGAAGATAAAGCAATTGAAGCTCTTATTGAAAAGACAAAATCAGAATATTTATCGGACATTACTTCAGCTCTTTATGATAAAGAGAACAGAAATCTTTTATTTGATGGAATTAAGAATAAAATTTTCGAAGGATTAGGCGAAACCGAAGATGATATCACACTAGGTGATGTATCAGAGGCTGTCGAATATGTTGCTAAAAAAGTAATGCGTGAAGGTGTTATAAAGAACGAGAAAAGAACAAGCGGCAGAAAAATCGATGAAATCAGAGAATTAGAAATAGAAACAGGCATTCTTCCTAGAGTCCATGGATCAGCCCTATTTAGAAGAGGCAAAACCCAAGCACTTTCAATTACAACTCTAGGTTCTACTAGATTAGTTCAAACTCTAGAAAGTTTTGAAGGTGAAGAAGAAAAACCATTCATGCATCACTACAATGGCCCAAGTTATTCAATAGGTGAAGCCGGTAGATTCTCATATTATCCAGGGCGACGAGAAATTGGTCATGGACACATTGCAGAGAATGCTTTAAAAAAGCTTTTACCTACCGTAGAGGAATTCCCATATACAATTAGAGTAGTATCTGAAATACTTTCTCAACAAGGTTCAAGCTCAATGGCAGCAACTTGCGGTACATCATTATCTTTAATGCATGCTGGCGTTCCAATCAAAGCTCAAGTGGCAGGAATTTCAGTAGGCTTGGTAACAGAAGACAATAATCTAGAAAATTATAAACTTTTAACCGACATTGAAGATGTTGAAGATTTTTATGGTGATATGGACTTCAAAGTAACAGGAACTGAAAAAGGTGTTACAGCAATTCAACTTGATAATAAATTAATGGGAGTCCCAGTAAAGATTCTTAAAGAAGCATTCAGACGATCAAGAGAAGCTCGTGTTAAAATCCTTGCCGAAATGAATCAAGTTATCTCAAAGCCTAATGCCGAACTCAGCAAATATGCTCCAAGAGTAAAGGTCTTAAAGATCAATACCGAAAAGATCGGAGAATTAATCGGACCAGGCGGTAAAAACATCAAAGGCATTCTTGAAAAATGTCAGAATTTAGTTGATATTGATATAAAGGACGATGGCTCAGTGTTCATTTCATCTATTTCAGCCGAAATGAGCAAATTAGCAGAAGATTTGATTAACTCAGTGGTCGAAGAACCAGAAATTGGAAAAACCTATAATGGAATTGTCGATAAAGTTATGCCTTATGGCGCCTTTGTTGATGTTTCTGCCGGAATTTCAGGATTACTACATGTATCCGAAATGTCCGAGCAGTTTGTAAAAGATCCATCTACAATAGTTAAAGAGGGACAAAAATTAACAGTTAAGATCATTAAGATCGAAAATGGTAAAGTCTCGTTTACATTGAAAGGTGTAGAACAACAAAAATAAATAACTGCTCTTTAGTTGTCTTTAATGAAGAAAATAAGGGATATTCTACAACTGATCAAAAAGTTTGCTAGCGCCGAACAGAACGAGATTGTTCAGGCAGCAGGAATTTTGATAGTTGTTTCTTTTGCCACTAAGATTTTAGGGATGCTTTTCCTTAGTCTTGTGGCAAAGGAATTTGGAGCATCTACTCAAACCGACCTTTTTTATCTTGCCTCTGTTCTACCCGAAACTATTACCAATATTATACTTTTGGGCGTAATCTCAGGATCAATTATCCCAATCTTTATCAATATTAAAGAACAAGAGGGGGACGATAAATTTTGGCATTCATTCAATTCAACTCTCAATATTAGTATGCTATTGTTCGCTATTTTAGCTGCAATTGCTGCAATTTTTTCCAGACAGCTGATTCCGCTTGCTATTCAATTAACCAATAATTCGCAGAATCTTACTGATATGCAGATCAACGAAGTAGTTTGGATGATGCGAATTATGTTGATTCCACAAATTTTCTTGGGTTTAAGCGCCTTCTTTTCAACATGGTTGAACATATATAATAGGTTCCTAGTTCCTCAACTAGCTCCTTTTTTCTTCAATATAGGTAAGATCATTGGAGTAATAGTTTTAGTTCCCTTAATGGGTGGAAGCATTTGGGGTTTAGTCTGGGGCAGTCTTTTAGGTTCACTATTACATTTAGCAATACAGATACCTCTTCTACGAAGACTGAATTTCAACTTTCACTTCTTTTTAATTGATTTTAAAGATGGCAACTTAAAAAAGGTATTAAAGCTTGGACTACCAAGGGTTTTAAGCCTCAGCCTTGAACAGATGGCGGTGATTGTTGATAGCGTAATCACTTTGGGATTGACCGCAGGGTCTTTAACTGCATATCAATTAGCGGTTAGACTAATTTCATTACCAATGGGACTTTTTGGGACTAATTATGCAATAGCCTCATATCCGACCTTTGCCAAGCTTTATGCCAAAGGTGAAAGACAAAAATTTTCTGAATTATTTTTCAAAATTATTAATCAGATTTTATATCTAACCTTACCAGTTGCAGTTGTCTTTATTGTCATGAGGGTTCCTATCGTTCGTTTAATCTACGGAATCTTTGGAGGTAATTTCACTTGGGATAATACAATACTGGTCGCCGGAATAGTTTTGTTCTTCTCTTTAGGGATAATATTTGAAAGTTTGAGAACCGCAATGTTTAGAGTTTATTTTGCTATCCATAATTCGATTATTCCATTAATGGCCAGTATATTTGTTGTTGTAGGGGGAATTGTTACCGGAATTCTTTTAAGTAATTATTTCAGTCATTTCGACACTATCAATATTCAGTCTTTTGTTTATAATCCTGAATATTTTGTAACAAAGGGTGAGGGTACAGCAGGTGCAGCTGGACTCGCTTTAAGCTCTAGCATTATATTTACTCTTGAATTTTTATTCTTGTTTATCATTCTTTACAAAAAGAAAGTAGTATTTGGTTTACGAAAATTCCTAAAAGGACTCTTAATAAAACTATTTGCAGCATTATTGATGTTTATCGCCTGTTACTTAATGGCAAAATTATGGGAAGAAATCTTAAATACCTCAAAGACTATTCAACTTATGTTCTTAAGTATTTCTACAATAATTTCATCTTTCATGATTTATCTTTGGAGTAGTTATGTTTTAAGGCTTGAAGAAGCTGATTTATTTGTCACATTGATTTTCGAAAATCTTCAAAAGCTTTTTAATAAGCTAAGTTTCAAAAAAGATGTTAAAAAAATTACAAACTTATCTTAAAAACGAATATAAACAGTTTTTATTGGCTACTATTGTAGCCATATTAATAATTGTCTCGTTTATGGTGTATTTGAAATTTCTTGGGATCCCAATGACTAGAGCTCGAAACCTTTACAATAAGGCGGTCATCTCATCCGAAAATGGAGACATTAACAAATCAAAAGAATATTTGATTGAGTCACTTCATTACTGGGAAGACCCAAAAGCTAGAGAATTACTAAATCAAATTAGTCAGTAAAATATTCATCCGGATCTCTAAGCCTATTCTTATACACAGTCTTTTTGGGGAATAAGAAATCAAATGATCTTCTTCCGAATCTGATCAGTAAAATTATTACTAAAACAACAAATAGAGCGATAGAAAACAATGCTAGCAATACATTGCCACGAGAATCGTTCCAATCAAAAGAATTTTGATTATTAAAGTCTTTAGGGACAGCAAACGAAACTTCCTTTGATGAATTTGAAACCTCACTACCATACATTGTTTTCACTTTGTAGTAATAGGTTACACCCGGATCAATATCAGTATCAAAATAATTAAATGTCTGCTTATCAAGTTGAACAATTTCTTGAAAATCACTTTCCGAGTGAGCCCTTCTAAAAACAACATACCCACCTACATTTTCGCTTTCTGAAGGTAAAAATGAGAGCATCAGTCCCTTTTTAGTATCTGTGGAACTTATTTCAACTATGAGTTCAGTTGGCGCAAGCAAATCAGGATTATTAACAAGGCCCTGCTCGATTGGGTTTAACAGATTAAGGCCGGTAATAAAGCTAGAATCTGGTGTAGTTAAAATATTACCGGCCTTATCTTTAATAACAAGCTGGTAATGATAGCTATAACCTACATCAAGAAAATACAAATCAAATTTGTGATAAGTATTATCGGTTGTAAGGTATCTATGTTCAGTGTATTGCGAGGTTTTACCATAGTTTAAATCAACCTTTGTTGGTTCGTCGGTTTCAAGCTCTATTATGTAATTGTCGTTAGATCCCCCCTTCATTATTTTTTGAGAAATTATTTGGGGAGGTATGTTATCCACAACTTTATAGGATATGTCTAAACTAATTGCGGATATATTAACTCTGGAAGAAGGGGATAAATTATTCGATTTAAAAGTTAGCCCTTTATTTTCTTCCGGATGCATGAGCCAATTGGCAATAATATCTTTATAAGTTCTTAGATAAGTAATTCCAACAGAATTCAAAGGGTGAGTATTTAAAACTTCATTATCAAAGTTATCCACAATTTGAAGATCACTGGAAATGGCGTTACCAACAAAAAAAGAGAGGCTTACATTGTCAATTATTGACAGATTATCAGTAAATTTCGAAAGATCAAATTGAACAGAAAACGAATTTTGATTCCCGACACTTTCTCCATTTAAAACACCACCTAGCGGATTTCCCAATATAGTGTCACTTAGGCTTACCCATTCCAGAGCTTTAACATTCTGGACTCCCACAAAAGAAAATGAGAGGAATAAAGAAAATAAAACAGCAAAGATTTTTGCAAAGAATTCTTTCATAAAACCATTATACCGATTTATGAAAAAGATTTCCTTTATTTTAGATAATCCATCAAAGCTTGAGCGATCTCGTCGTTCTTAAGCCTTTTTAATGCTTTAGCTTCGATTTGTCTGATTCTTTCTCGAGTGACTTTGAATTCATGACCGACTTCTTCGAGAGTTCTTGAGACTCCATCTTTTAAGCCAAATCTTAATTCTAAGACTTTTCTCTCACGATCAGTTAAGCCACTTAGTATCTCATCTATTTGTTTCTTTAATGATGCCCAAGTTGCAATTTCTGTAGGAGAAGCCGAATATTCATCTGGAATAATATCGCTCAATTTACTATCTTTTTCTTCTCCAATAGGAGCTTCAAGAGACGCTGGCCTTTGTGCTATACGAATAATCTCATTCACCTTATCAGAATCAATTCCCATTTCTTTTGCAATTTCACTAATCTTTGGCCTTCGGCCTAGTTTTGAAGCTAATTGACTAGATACCTTACTCAATTTATTAATGGTTTCGATCATGTGGACAGGAACACGAATTGTTCGAGCCTGATCAGCAATTGCTCTTGTAATTGCCTGTCTGATCCACCAGGTAGCGTATGTAGAAAATTTAAAACCTTTTCGATATTCAAATTTTTCTACTGCTCTCATTAAACCGATATTACCTTCTTGTATAAGATCCAATAAATCTAGACCTCTTTTTGCATATTTTTTAGCAATGGACACAACCAACCTCAAATTGGCTGTGGTCAAGAGTTCACGGGATTCTTTATCACCGGCCTCTATGTTTTTAGCTAAAATTACTTCTTCTTCGGCGGTCAATAAAGGGATTCTACCAATCTCATGCAAATATGCGCGGATTGGATCGGTCGATACATGCGATCTTATCTTTCTTAAAATGCTGATTTTTTGTTCAAAGGTCATACCCTTTCCACTTGCAGGAACTACAGGGACTATTTCTTCAACTTCTTCTACAGGTTCAATGATTTCGATTTCATGCTCCTGAAGGACATTAATTAGATATTCCAAGAAATTCATATCTTCCTCGATTTCTGGGAAATATTCCAGAACATCATCTTGAGAAAGATATCCTTGTTTTTTACCAAGTTCAACAATCTCGTTAACTAACTTTTTTTGTTTAGAGTCTAAAGACGACATAATATATTAGAAATTATAAATATGGAAAATATTGTTGGGTGTATGTTTTTCGAGGGCACCATTCGCCTCGCTAAGGTGAGCCTTTCAATTTAAGGTCACTCTTGTAAAATCGTTGTAAATATAACACAATATTATATTAATTTAAATACCTAAAAGGGTTATATCTAATAACGATAAATCTTATATATATTACACTCTATGGCTATTTTTAGTTACAAAAAGGCAAAAATCGAACCCCAAGAAGAACCAAATGAATATATAAAAATTGCTTCGCCCAAAAAAGATCCGTTAACTTTAGGGCAAGTTCTATCCTCATTTAAAAATGATGTGGTAAATTTGATGGTTAAATCAAAAGTGGCTGGCTTTTTAGTCCCATTGATAATGATTCTTTTTGGAATAAATATAATTTTCAAACAAGTTTGGCCAGAAGTTGAACAACAGATCAGATTATACTTTGGTGGATACAATACAGAATCTCTGGCACTAGTCGAAGGAGAATATATCTCAAGAGAAAAATATTTATCAAATCCGGGCAGTGAATTTTTTAAAAGCATTTCAGAACAAACCGAAACCAAAAATATTCTACTAAGTGACCCTGAAAGTGCAAAATACAAAGGGAAGTTTTCCATAAGCATTCCCTCTCTTGATTTAAACAATCTCCCTGTAACAGGTAATGTAGATAGCGGAGACGAGAAGAGCTACCAAACTGCTCTTGCGAAGGGTCTGGCCCATTTCAAGGGTACTGGGCTGCCATTTTCACCCATAAATAATAACATAGTCATCTATGGGCATAGTTCGTCTGGTGATTATTATGAAAGGACAAAAGATGTTGCCGGAGCATTCTCAAGATTAAATAAAATCAAAATTGGAGACATGATTGAAATCAAAATGAATGGCCAAATCTATAAATTTAGAGTTACAAAAAGCAAAATTGTTAATCCAGACGAAACTGATATCATTACTGGGACGACAAATAAAAGGACTTTAACACTCTTCACTTGTTTTCCAAATGGAAATAGCGCTCAAAGATTTGTAGCAATAGCTAATCCGGTTATGTAATATCTCTAGAAGTTTCGTTAATAATTCTTTTTTCTTCTCAAAAAAGCTGGAGTTGTATCCAAATCATCGTCAAAGTCCAAGTCATCATCCAAATTTAATTTCTTTTTGGTTGGTGTTGATGATGTTTTGGGTTCTTCGTCAATTATTGCTTGAGTTGGAGCAGGTTTAACCTCTTCATACGAAGTTTTCGGCTGCTGTTGTTGAATATATGAAGAATTTTGTACAGGCTGAGAATAACTAGTAGTTCCAGAAACCTTAGGTTGATAGAAATTTCCTTCGGGAGATCGTAAAGCAGTTTCGATTCTTTGTTCTGGATCAAATCCCGTTGCAATAACTGTAACTCGAATCGAATCGTTCATCTCTGGATCGATATTTGCTCCAAAGACGATGTTGCAATCTTCATGAACTTCTTCTTGTATCACTTGTGCAGCTTGAGAAACCTCATTAATTCCAAGATCTTTACCACCAATAATATTAAAAACAACACCTTTTGCACCTTTAATTGAGAATTCTAGTAAAGGACTATGTATCGCCATTCTGGTAGCCTCAATAGCCTTGTTTGAGCCCTCTGCTTCACCGATTCCCATAAGGGAAGTGCCTGCATTAGACATTATTGATTTAATATCTGCAAAATCTAAATTTATTAATCCAGTATGATTTATTAATTGTGAAATACTTTTTACGGCTTGTGCTAAGACATCATCGACCTTCTTTAAAGCATCTAAAAATGGAAGATTTTTTTCTCCCATATCCAATAGCTTTTGATTAGGGATAACGATCAAAGTATCAACCTTTTCTTTGATTTCTGATATACCCTGAATAGCTGTTTCCATTCTTCTTTTTCCTTCAAAAAGGAATGGTTTTTCGACGATGGCAATAGTTAAAGCACCCAAATTCTTAGCAATACCAGCAATGATTGGTGAAGCGCCAGTACCCGTACCGCCCCCCATTCCTGCAGTAATGAAAACCATATCAGCCCCTGCTAGATTCTCATGGATCATATCAACACTTTCTTCTGCTGCCTTTTTACCAATGGAAGGATTTCCACCACTACCCAGTCCTCTCGTAATTTCGGCTCCTATTGGAAGTTTAACTTCAGCACTACTTGTTGAAAGAGCCTGAGCATCTGTGTTCACTGCTATAAATTCAACCCCCTCAATATCATAATTGCGGATCATATTATTAATTGCGTTTCCGCCCGCTCCTCCGACTCCGATTACTTTAATTTTGGCAAGATTTGATGGTTGAGATTTAACTAGCATGTTTTTGTTATTAAAATATTAATAGAAAACTAGAGCCTACTAAAGAAGCAATTGCAGTAATGTGTATAGTTTAGTTTATTACAGTTGCAAATTCAAGTTTAGGGCATTAGATTCTTGAAAAATCCCTTTACCTTATCGAAGATACCCTCGCCAGAAGCCACTTTTGTAGTAGCCACTTTTCTAGAGCCTCGATAACCTTCGTTAGCAGCAGCATATTGGACCAATCCCGAAACTACGGAATATGCTGGACCAGAGATTTCATCTACAAGACCAGTCAAACCTTTCGGTGTTCCAACGCGGGCAGGTACTCCAAATACTTTCTTAGCAATATTTGTGATACCAGGAATCATTGCAGTACCACCGGTAATAACAACACCGGCAGGTAATTTTGAATTATTACCAGATTCTTCTACTTGCCTTATTACCATATCAAATATTTCACTTAACCTGGCTTCAATAATCTCTTCAAACATTTTCCTCGAAATGGTTTTTACACCATTGATTTCGAGGCTTGAAACATCAATTATATCTTTGATTTTTTTATTTTCTTTTTCTTCTTGTTCTTCGATTTCATCAAGAGCAGCATCTTTTTCACTATATTTTGCTAGGATTTTTTCTCGCTTTTTTGTCATCTCGTTAACATTCATCTTACCAGAACCTGATCTCATCAATTCTTCTGCGTTAATTTTAATTTTTTCTGCATCTTCTAAAGAGACTCGAAGACCAATAGCAAGATCAGATGTGATATTTGCCCCACCTAGAGGCACGGATGAACTATGAGTGATCGCATCTTCTTCGAAAGTATTTATTGTAGTTGTACCCCCACCGATGTCTAATAGCATTACTCCAAGCTCTTTTTCTGTAGCCGTCAGGACACTTGTGCTAGAAGCCCATCCCGCGAATACTACATCTTCGATTTTTAATCCGATTGCAGTAACACATTTCATCAAATTGTGAAGAGCAGAGCTAGTTGCAGAAATAATATGAGTATTAACTTCGAGCCTTGTACCAGTCATTCCTATTGGATCTTTAATATCACCTTGAGCATCAACTATAAATTCTTTTGGAATAACATGAATGATTTCTCTTGATGGAGGAATCGAAATTGTTCTTGCACTTTCGATCGCTCTTAAAATATCTTCAGATTTAATCTCGACTTCAGCAACCGCAACAACACCCTTGTTATTTGTACTAGTTATATGTTTACCATTGATTGAAATATAGACTGAAGGAGAAGTAAGACCAGCCATCCTTTCGGCGGCCTCTAAGGATCCGGCAATTGCAGTAATTGCTTCGTCAATATTGACAACAACTCCCTTTTTCATACCTTTACTTGGGAATGTGGCGACCCCAATTACAGTTGGAGATTCAGATTCATTGATGCTTGCAATCACAGTAGCAATTTTTGTAGACCCGATATCGATTGCAGAAATTGTTCTATTTGGCATACCTTTATTTAAATATCTATAAAGTATTCTAAAACAAATCTTAACTGGATTCAAATTATAAATAACGAATTTTATTGAACCACTAAAACTTTTGTAGCCGAAACATCAATCAGTTTATAGTCTTTCCCTCTTTTTGAAAGGTCGGCAAAGATTATCAACAAATCCTCAAATTGGATTGAAGATTTTCGATTTAATCCAAAAATAATATATTTGCCATTATTTGATTCGAATCTTACCAACAATTCCCCCTCCCAATAGATCTCTTCAATTGGGACATTCCTTTTATTTAAAAAACTTGAGGCCTCAAGGGTTAAATTTAATCTATCAATATCAATATCTTCATTTTCAGTGTAATTTGAATTGTTCAAAATTTTAACTTGCGGGAAAGCCTTGTATTTTGTGCCATCTACTATACTTTCGTTTAACTTCCAATATCCTTTTGCTTCAGAAATGTATAAATCTTTTAATGAATTTAATACGCGTTCCTTTTCATTAATATTGATCAGATCAAAAACAAATTGCTCACTTAGAGCCTTTTGTTGCTCCTCAGGAGTAACATCGTCGAGTCCCATTTTGATTAGGAATTCATTTTGAAGGACAGCCTTAACAAGTGGGTCCTCTGGGCTACCAAAGCCTCTTCCGATAATAATTTTATTATCAGAAAAATCCACTTCATTTTTAATTATTGTTGTTAGAATTCGGCCACTTTCATCAATTAAATATGCGCCGTTCAGATTAATCAATACAGCCTTAGGTTCTCGTTCAGATATTTTGATAAATAATTTATCTGGCCATATCTTATCAACAACGACACCATCAACTATTGGGAAAGATTTGAGAATTTGCTCTTCTACACTTTCGTTATTAGCTAAATAAATATGAAGCCCATTATACCTATAGAGGCTTTCAATTATCTCGTTGTCAGTAATATTTTGATTACCGATGATTTGAAAGTTTTTTATCAAGAAGTAAGGATGCCTAACAAATTGATAGATTAAAGTGACAATAGTAGTCACTAAAATTATAAACAAAGCGCCAAAAAGGATTTTTTTGTATGGAAAATTTGAAAAAGCTCTTGCTCCACTTCTTTTTAACCCACCCGTTAAATTTTTAGGTTTATACAAGACTTTGGGCTCAAATTTATAATTGGCTTCAAAATTATCGGTTTTCTTTTTTCTGCGTTTAAAAAGGTTCCAGCCCATAAAAGAACTTAATATAAGTAATTCTTATTTTACACAAGAACTGGAAATGTTTGTATTGAATTTACGAAATTATCCTAATTTGAGTTCTCTCTTTAGTTTTTTTACTTCTTCTTCGTTAGTCGAATCAAGTAAATATTTCATTAAGCGAGATCTTTTACCGACCATTCCAAGTAAACCTCTTCTGGAGTGTTTATCTTTTTTATGAGTCTTTAAATGCTCGGATAATTCGTTGATTTGATAGGTTAATAGAGCGATCTGAACTTGTGGAGAACCTGTATCGGTTTCATTAGTTCTGAATTTCTCAACTATCTGTTGCTTTACTTCTTTGGTAAGAGCCATTGTGTTTTTTTAATAAATAAACTAGATACCTTCGCTTAAGAATTTCACTACAAGCCAAAGTATAAGTCGCGCCTTTATTTTTTATATAAAGACAATACAATTATAATAAATAATGGCGATATAATCAACTATTTATATAGTAGTTGAGCTTATCCATTAAGTCTTGTTCTGATCTTAAACCAACAATTGTTTCTTGAGCCTGACCATCTTTAAAAATCACAATAGTCGGAATACTCATGATATGAAAGGCCATGGCCGTTTGTCCATTCTCATCCACATCGAGCTTACCGACTTTTACAGCTTGGTTGTTAGCTAATTTTGTTGCAATTGAATCAACAATTGGGCCTTGAATTCTGCATGGACCACACCATGTAGCCCAAAAATCAACCAAGGCAACTCCTTTAAATTCTGCTATTTCCTTTTGAAAGGACGCATCAGTTAGTACTAAAGCCATTTTTAAAAAACTATAAATTTAAATAATTATTTTTTACTAGGTTCAACTCTCTTTTCAGTTTGAGGTTGAAATCTTCCAGTTATTTCTTTAATTTTTGGTTCCACTTCTTTTCTGATCTTTGTGATCTGAGGCATAACCTCTTTCTTTTGAAAGTCATCGACCGCATCAAGAGAGTTTTTGATTACTTTTTCGCCACCCTTTTTAAGTTTTTGAATTGTCTTATCACCACTCTCAGGAGCAACTAAAATACCTACACCTGCGCCAACCAATCCGCCTAATAACAATCCGGCTAGAAAATATATTGTCCCGTCTTTATTTTCCATTGTTAAAATTTTTTAAAAAATAATATAAATTGATTAATCGTTAGATTCTTTTGTTGATTTCCCTATGAACCCCATACCTGGTATGTTTTTAAGAAATCCCACCAATTTAGTTAATGGTACAAAAACACCTCGAGTAAATCCACTTACCGACTCTAATATTGATTTTACCTGTTCGATAATATAGTCATAATCGCCAGTGAATTTTTCCATCACTTCACTAACCAAATGCAATATAAAATTTGATTCCTTAACAGTATCAACAAGCCCACCTAGGATTCGCATCATTTGAACAGACAAGCCAACCAGACTAAAAGCAATTGATAACACCAAAATGAGTTTGACTAAATCGTCGATAGTAATCGTCATAATAATAGAAAAATAATATATATTTAATTATTCCACAAGTTTATATTTTAAGCAATTACAGGGCCAAATGAGCAAGCTAGTTTTTTGAATTTTCAATTTTTATTAGTTCGAGCCCACCAAAAATTGCAGAAAGATCTTTGTGTTTAGCGATTAAAAATTTTGGGGCTTTAACAATTTTCAAACCATTTTCGACTTTTTTGGAAATCAATTCAACTATTTCTGGCTGATTGATCGAAACACCGCCTCCCATAACAACATAGTCTGTAGAAGAGATACTTAATATATTTATTAATCCTTGCACCATAAATGGGACAATACTCTTCCATTCAGACAGGATCAAATTTGAAGGATGAGTATTGAATTTTTTCTGAATGGCCTTGCCACTTGCTAAAGAATCCCAACAGCCCACTTGACCGCATCTACACCCAGGATAGGTCGAACCCATTGAATGATGTCCGATTTCAGATGCCAATACAAGTCTGTAACCATTATTTACCTTTACTAAAGCGCCTCCTATTCCGCTACCCCAATTCACATACCAAAAGGACTTATCTTTTTGCAGGCCTGAAACCTCTCCAAGAGCAGCCATATAAGTATCGTTCTGGATAAATACAGGACAAGAAAATTCTTTTTCAAAAAGATCTTTTAAATTTATATTTTCCCAAGACTTTAAATTTATAGCATTAATAAGCTTAAATTTTTCTAAATCTAAAGAACCAGCCATTGCCATTGCTATCCCCTCGATTTTATCTTCTTTTATATTTCGAATCTCTTTGATTTTTTTAAAGATTTCAAACCGATCTTCCTTAAAATTATTGTTCAATTTTAAATACTCGACATTAAATGGTTTAGTCGATTTAAGACTGTCAAAAAATCCAAGCCTACAGTTTGTACCACCAATATCTAAAATTACGAACATTTTGAACAAATAATATGATTTTACTCTATAATTAAGTTCCTTAAAAAACAAGTTTATGTTAAAATACATCGTGCTATTTAGATTATTAAAGTTATGGCTAAAACTAGAAGAACATATCAACCGCATAAAACAAAGAGGATTAACACTCATGGATTTATGTCCAGAAATGCTACTCCCGGCGGACAAAATGTTTTAAAAAATAGAAGAAGCAAAGGCAGACATGAACTTACCGTTTCTGACGAAGTAAGACCAAACAAAGCCAAACGCTTTAAAAGATTAAAATAAATGCTTTCCAAAAAAAACAGACTTAAAGGAACAGCTAATTTTGAAAAGATTTTTAAATATGGAGAAAAGTTTTTTTCTCCATATTTTGTTGCATACCGATTAAAACATGAAATTGAAGAATCTGAAAGCATTGAGGGCCTAAAATTGGAGCCCTACACGCCCAGGATCGGCTTTATCGCCAGCAAAAAGGTTGGTGGCGCTGTACAAAGAAACCGGGCCCGCAGAATGTTAAGCGAAGCAATTAGACTCAATATAATCGAAGAAGCACACCCCGCTGATTATATTTTCATTATAAAAAAAGAGCTTCTAGCTTCCTCAGTTGAGATACTCAAGGAAGAGACTAAAAAATATTTATAGATTTTCCAAAAAGGTATAAAAATAATTATAAAAAAGCCCTCCTTAGAAAGGAGGGCTTAATTAATTCTATTAAAAGATTACCAGTTCAAATGACTGAAAGCCTTGTTAGCTTCGGCCATCTTATGAACTTCTTCTCTCTTTTTATATGCAGAGCCTTCTTTGTTGAAAGCGCTGAATAATTGATTTGTAAGACTTTCGATTGAATCTTTACCACCACGACCCTCTTTTGCAGCCTTCAAGATCCATCTCATTGCTAATGAAAGCTGTCTGCTCTCCGTTACTGGGACTGGAACTTGATAGTTTGCACCACCAACTCTTCGCGATCTAAGTTCAATTTTTGGTCTAACATTTTCTAGAGCTTTCATAAAAGCTTCTAGTTCGCCTAGTTTTGTTTTTTCTGCAAGTTTTGACATTGCACTATAAACTATTTTTTCGGCGATTGTTTTTTTACCATCAATCATTAAATAATTGATGAATTGAGCAACAACTGGACTATTAAATTTTGTGTCCGGTTGTACTTTTTTGATTTTGGCTTGATGACCTCTCATGTTTCGTTTCTTTTATTCAAAATTAATTATTTGCTGTCTTTTTAGGTCGTTTGGTACCGTATCTTGATCTTCCTTGTCTTCTTTTATCGATTCCGGCTGTATCATAGATACCTCTAACAACCTCGTATTTAACTCCAGGAAGATCAGGTGTTCTTCCGGCTTTCACGAGAACGACAGAGTGCTCTTGTAGATTATGGCCTTCTCCTGGGATATAGGCGATGATCTCCTGCTTATTTGATAAACGCACCTTTGCAACTTTTCGAAGTGCAGAGTTTGGTTTTTTAGGAGTCCTTGTGTAGACAGCTAAACAAACACCCCTTCTAAAAGGATTATTTGCTCTAGTGAATTTATTTTGCAAACTGTTGTAGTTGAACTGCAACTGTTTGTATTTTACTATTTCATTAAATTCTAGCCCTTTGTAAAAGACAGTACCCTTTTTAGGTGATCTTGCCTTATGGACTAATTGTGATATTCTTGGCATTTTTTTTAAAACAATTACTTAAATAATTTTCAAATAAGCCTTTGATCTATCCTCGTGAGTGAAAGATCCAGCATTTAGGCTTTAAATAAATTAACGAACTTCGTCCCCTAGTGGAACAGTCCTACCGATTATAACATTTTCTTTCAATCCTCTCAATTCATCGACCTTTCCTGTAATGGCTGCTTCACTCAAAACTCTTACCTGTTGTTCAAATGAAGAAGCAGATAAGAAACTCTCAGTCTTGATTGCGGCCATTGTAATACCGACTAATTGTCTTTCATATTTTGCAGGTTTGAGATCTTTTTCTTTTAAGACTCTATTTTCTTCATCGATCATGTTCCTATCAATAAAGTTTCCTGGCAAGTATTGTGAATCGCCTGGTTCGGTTACTTTACAGAATCTGGACATTTGTCTAACGATACATTCGACATGTTTGTCATCGATTGCAATACCCTGGATTCCGTAGGTCTCTTGGATATTATCAATCAAATACCTTTGTGATGATAATATATCTGTCTTATCCATCAATTCCTTTGGATCGATTGAACCATCAGTTAATTTGGTACCTTTGATGACACTTGCATGATCCTCAACTAGAAGTGCGTCTTTTTCAGTGATTTCATAATCTTCTTCGAAGACTTTTTCCATTGTAACGACTAAGTCGTCGCCTTCTCGGACGGCTTTACCGGCTCCGACTGCTGTTATATTATCCCCATTTGCTTTGGTGTAGATAACATCTCCAGCCTTTAAGGTCTTGGTTTTTTGGATCTTAGTAATATCTTTTTCTTCTAGAGTGAATCTCTTAGTTACTAACTCTTTGTTGAGTAATTTGATTCCAACAATTTGACCTGCATCATCTTTGGTTAATGAAACTTCGCCATCAATTCCAGCAATGATTGCCTTTGATTTTGGAGTTCTTGCTTCGAACAATTCTTCGACTCTAGGTAAACCTTGTGTGATATCAGTTCCAGCTCTACCCGAAAGATGCTTGGTGTTTAAAGTAAGCTGAGTTGCAGCTTCACCCATGGATTGTGCAGCGATTATACCTACTGCAGTTCCTTTATTTACCAACTTCTTGGTTGAAAGGCTGTATCCATAACACTTTTGACATACTCCGTAGTTAAGTTGGCAAGTTAGGACTGATCTGATCTTTGCAGATTCGACACCAGCATCCTCGATTGTTTTTGCGATTTCTGGAGTGATGATTTCTTGAGCTTTAATCAAGATTTCACCAGTCTTTGGATCTGCAATTTTTTCTGCGGCGACTCTTCCTGCTAATCTATCAGCAAAACTAATTCTTCTATTTTGAGATTTGAAAATGGTGATCCCGTCTTTTGTTCCGCAATCATCTTCTTTAGTGATCAAATCTTGAGCAACATCGCAAAGTCTTCTGGTTAAATAACCTGATTCAGCAGTTTTAAGTGCGGTATCAGCCAAACCCTTTCTTGTACCTCTTGCTGCGACAAAGTATTCAAGAGCCGACAATCCTTCTTTGTAGTTGGATCTAAGTGGCAATTGTACAATGTGGCCCGATGGATCAAGGATCAAACCTCTAACACCTGAGATTTGTCTCAATGGATTTTCTACTGGAATTGCACCTGATTGTTGCAATTTTACTAGGTTGTTATCTGGTTTTGATAAATAATTCTCCCAGTTGTCTTTTGCAATCTTTTCAATGATGTCCATCCAGATTTTTTCAAACAATCTCTTTCTTTCATCTTCGGTGATTAAACCGTTGTAATAATCATTGGTTAATTGGTCTTCCTTCTTTTCAATTTCTTCCAAGAATTTATTCTTGTTAGGACTGATCATGAAGTCATCCATACCTACTGTTAAGGCTGATTCAGTTGCATATTTGAATCCTAGCGCTTCGATATTGTTCAAAAATTCGATTGTGGCCTCAGATCCAAGTTTGTTGAAAATAGAACTTGAAAGTTTTGCAATTTCACTTTTATTGAATGATTTATTCAAAAACCCGAATGCTTTTTGAGCTTCTAACGGTAAGTTTTGGTTGAAGATAAGTCTTCCGACTGATGTATCTGTGATTTTTCCATCAACAATAACTTTTATCTGTTCTCTTAATTTTAATTCGTCATTTTGGTATCTTCCGATTGCTTCGTCGATACTACCGAAATATTTGGGTTTTTCAACTTCTTCTAATCCTGTTAAGTGGAAAACTCCAAGTGCCATGTCTTTTTCAACATTGATTACTGGATTTCCATCGGCATTTAGAAGAATGTTTGATTTTGCAAACATTTTTTCTATAGCTTCTTCGATTGCTGCGGTTGATAAAGGTACATGAACTGCCATTTGATCTCCATCAAAGTCAGCATTAAAACCTCTACAAACCATTGGATGCAATCTTATTGCGTTTCCTTCGATCAAGGTTGGGAAGAATGCCTGAATACCTTGTTTATGCAAGGTAGGAGCTCTATTTAATAGGACTGGTCTACCTTGAATAACTTTTTCGAGTAAGTCCCAAACCTCTGGTGCTTTTGATTCAAAGAACAACTTTGCACTTTTAATATTTGGAGCTAATCCTTCAACAATAATTTGTCTTAAAACAAATGGTTTAAATAACTCTAATGCCATAGTTTTTGGAAGACCACACTCACTGATCTTTAATTCTGGACCAGATACAATGACAGATCTACCCGAATAATCGACTCGTTTACCAAGCAAGTTTTGTCTAAATCTACCTTGTTTACCTCTTAACATATCTGATAATGATTTGTATGGTAAGCCTCTTGAGTTTAGTACAGGATTCCCTGGTCTATGATCATTATCGACTAATGCATCAACAGATTCTTGAAGCATTCTCTTTTCATTTCTTAAAATGATTTCAGGAGCTCCGAGGGTCATCAATCTTTTTAAACGATTGTTTCTGTTGATCACTCTTCTATAAAGATCATTTAGATCGCTAGTAGCAAATCTTCCACCTGGCAATTGAATAATAGGTCTTAAATCTGGTGGGATTACGGGCAAATTATCCATTACTATCCATGATGGAAGAATAGCAGCATTTAACATGCCTTCGAGTACTCTTAATCTTTGAATTAGTTTTCTTCTCTTTGGAATTGATCTTGTTTCAAGCATATCTTTATCGATTTGGTCTAATTCAGATTTGATATCGATTTTCTCTAATACTTTTTTGATAGCTTCTGCGCCCATTTCGGCAGTAAAGAATACTGCATCAAAATCTCTCAGTAATGACATATCATCTTCTGAAAGAGTTGCGCATTCTTCGATTTGTTCGACCAATTCTAGAATATCTTTGTATTTATTTATTAAATTTGTCTCTTTTTGGCTATAAACAGATTTAACTTTTGCAAGTTCTTTTCTAAGATCGTTATTGATCTTGTCGAGTTTGAAGTTCAACTTCTTTTTATCCTCTTCTTCTTTTTTGGCTGTTGCAATAACTTCTCCAAAAGAGGTTTCTGTTTCTTTTAACTTCTCATTTAATTCGTCAGTATTTGCTTTAAGGTCAGATTCTTTTCTTTCTTTAATATTTTCGATGACACTTGCTTTCTTTTCAGCATCGAATTCTGTGACTAAGTAACGAGCGAAGTATATTACAGTTTCGAGTTTTTTCTGGGTAATCCCTAAAATTATTGCTAATTTATTAGGTACGCCATGAGCAAACCACACATGTGTAACAGGTGAAGCCAATTTGATATGGCCCATTCTTTCTCTACGGACTCTTTTATGGGTGACTTCAACACCGCACTTATCGCAGATTATCCCTTTGTATCGGATCTTTTTATATTTTCCACAATAACATTCAAAGTTTTTGGTAGGACCGAAAATCTTTTCGTCCATTAAGCCATCTACTTCGGGCCTATGGGTCCTGTAGTTAATGGTTTCAGCTTTTCTAACTTCTCCAAAACTCCAATTAAGGATCTGTTCTGGTGAAGCTATACTTAACTTTAGAGCTTTAAAATCTTTAATCATAAGTATTAATTAATAAATGGTTAATAAATTACTTATTCAACAATTTGATCGTTGACATCAAGCACGCCTTCGACAATTTCTGCTTCGTCTACATCGTCTTGATCAGGTTCGATCATATCCAAACTCAAGCCTAAAGCTCTAAGTTCAGATGTTAAAACCTTAAATGATTCAGGGATATTTGGGGCTTCGATTGGGGTACCCTGAATAATTGATTTGTATGCAGCAGCTCTTCCAACGACATCATCTGATTTAATTGTTAACAATTCTTGTAAGTTATGGACTGCAGAATGTGCTTCTAGGGCCCAAACTTCCATTTCTCCGAATCTCTGACCTCCAAATTGAGCTTTACCGCCTAATGGTTGCTGTGTAACCAATGTATATGATCCTGTAGATCTTGCATGAATCTTATCTGAAGATAAGTGGTTCAATTTCAAAATGTATCTAGGACCGACTAAAATTGGTTTTTCAAATGGTTTACCTGTTTTTCCATCATAAAGTGTTACTTTTTGATCTAATGAAATACCTTTTTCTTTTGCTAATTTTGTAATCTTGTCAAAATTTAGTTCTGTGAAAGGAGGGACTACTACTTTAATTCCCAATTTTGAAGCTAAAGCAGCTGTTTCCATTTCTCTAATCTGACCCAAGTTCATACGTTTTACAAACATTGGAGACAAAATGATATCGATTGGGGTACCATCTTCTAGATAAGGCATATCTTCAACGGGAACGATTCTTGAAATTACACCTTTATCTCCATGAACTCCTGTCAATTTATCACCGACCGAGATTTTATGAGTAGATGCAACCCAGACTTTTACTTGTTTTAATACACCTGGATTTAATTTATCACCTTTGGTTTTGTCGAGCATTTGAACTGCGATTACGATACCTTTATCTCCGTGAGGCATTCTAAGAGAGTTATCTCTAACATCTCTTGCATATTCTCCGAAGATTGCTCTTAAAAGTTTTTCTTCTGCCGTTAGTTCGGATTCTCCTTTGGGAGCAATGATACCAACAAGAATATCTTGTGCGTCAACGCTGGCTCCGATTCTAACGATTCCATCTTCATCAAGGTTTCTTAATAGGTATTCACCGATATTTGGAATATCTCGTGTGATTAATTCATCACCAAGTTTTGTTTCTCTAATATCTTGGACATATTCTTTAACATGAATAGATGTAAGAATATCGTCTTGAACAACTTTTTCGGATAAAATAATTGAATCTTCATAGTTTGAACCTTCATAAGTCATGTAAGCTGCAGTTAGGTTTCGGCCTAATGCTAATTCACCATGATCCATTGATGGTCCATCAACTAAGATATCACCTTTATTAAATTTTTCACCCACCATAACTCTTGGGATTTGTGTAAAAGAAGTGTTCTGGTTAGTTTTTACAAACTTTTCTAATTCATAAGTTGTTTTTGTTTTATCTGAGTATTTGACAGTAACATGAAGTGAATCACTCTCGATCACTTCTCCGTCTTTTTCTGCAATTACAACTCTACCGCTTGATCTTCCGATTAATTCTTCAGCGCCGGTTGCTACAATTGGAGCTTTAGGATTAATTAATGGGACAGCCTGCCTCTGCATATTCGAAGCCATAAGGGTTCTGGTGGGATCGTCATTGAAACTGAAAGGTACTAATGACAAACCTAAACCTGCAATTTGGCCAGGATTGATGTCTATAAAGTCAATTTCTGTATGTGGGACTCGATTAAATCCTCCATTAAATCTAACAAAGAATGAACCTTCTTTAATGTATCCATCTTTATCGATGTCTACCGCAGCTGGGCCGATCTTGTATCTCAACTCATTGTCTGCTTGTAGGTAATCGATTTCATCTGTAACGAAAGGCTTGATTTTTATTGTTTCGATTTTTGCCTTTTCGATTTTATCGAGATTTTCTTTTGTTAAGGTTGCTCCCGTCTTTACTAAGACTTTTCCTTTTTCATCAACAACATCTTCTCTTAAAATTTTATTTAATAAGAGTTTTGGAGCGACTTCTTTTAATTTAACATTGCTCAATACTCTAAAATATGGGGTCTCTAAAAAGCCAAAGCTATTGATTCTGGCATAAATTGCCATGTGTGAAACAATACCGATTGATGGACCTTCTGGTGTGGCGACTGGACATAGTTTTCCATAATGTGAACTATGCACATCTCTAACTGAGAAAGTTGCTCTTTCTTTTGTCAAACCTTTTGGACCACCCGCTGTGATTCTTCGTTTGGTTTCGAGCTCTGAGAGGATGTTTTCCTGATCCATATATCTTGATACTGCGGAACTTCCGAAGAACTGATTAATTGAAGCAATTATTGGTTTAGTATTTACGATAACTGATGGAACTACTAAATCTTCTGTGGAATAAGTGGACATTCTGTCTCGAATGTTCTTTTCCATTCTTAAAATTCCAACTCTTAGTTTTTCAGCAACTAATTCACCGACACCTCTAATTCTTCTATTTGCTAGACTATCGATATCATCGACCGGGATAGATTTTTGGTTTAATTGAATCAATGCTCTTACAATGTTGACTAAGTCTTTTGATTTTAATAGGTAATCATCAGGTGTGATTTCGGCATCAATATCAAACTTCTTATTCATTTGATATCTTCCAACTTTACCTAAGTAGAATCTTCGTTTATCGAAGAATAATTTTTCAATAAAGTCTTTTGCATTTTCTAAATTGATAGAATCTTCTGGTCTTAATTTCTTGAAGATTTCAATTAGGGCTTCTTCCTGGTTTGATGTAGGATCTTTTGCTAAAGTTCTGTCTACATAACTAATTGGGCCTTTATCAACATCATCTAACAATCTGTGAATTTCGGCATCAGAACTGTATCCTAATGCTCTTAATAATGTGGTTAAAAATATTTTTGGTCGTTTGTCGAGTAATTTGGTCAACATTACTCCATTTTTATTAACTTCAAAATCAAACCATTTTCCTCTTAAAGGCATAAGTTTAACCATGAATGTTGTAATGTTGCTCCCCGGGATTTTATTCTCTAAATATATTACACCTTCTGCTCTAACGATTTGCATTACGACTACTCTTTCGTTACCGTTTACAACAAATGATGCTCTATTACTCATCATTGGAATGTCGGCTACGAATATCTTTTCCTTTTTAATTTCTCCAGTCTTTTTGTTAATTAACTTAACATTTATATATAGTGGTTTATCAAAAGATAAACTTAACTTTTGTGCTTGTCGCATTGACATATTCTCTGGACCCCATTCAACATCTTCGAATCTTAATTCCCATGATTCTCCGGTATAGTCCGAGATTGGATTGACCTCATCAAAAAGCTCAAAGATACCTCCTTCGAGGAAATCTTGATAAGAAAGTAACTGAGCTTCGATCAAGTTATTCTGCAACTTAGGAAATTCTTGTGCAGCAAGATTAATTCTTTCGTTTTTTTTCTGGCTCATATATTTAGTAAGTAAAAATGAAGTTTAATTAAAAAACAAAAAACGCACGGCTAGGAATGTGCGTATTAAAATACTAATATAAATTTTTATCGGAATTAAATAACATTGGCGCCCTTTATCCTCCCATATTTAATTTTCGTTGGTAAGGTATATCATAGGTGTATTTCATTGTCAATGAAAACCGACCCCAATTTTAACGGAAAATTTTACAAAATATTACAAAATTTTTACCAATCTTGAAGATAATATTTTTTACCCTTTAGGTTGTCTGGCATATACTCTTGATTGACGTGCTTTCCCGTCATTTTTTCTACCTGCCAAGGATACCTAATATGCCCCTTTCCATAACCAAAATTTTTCATTAATTTTGTTGGAGCATTTCGTAAATGTAGGGGGATTGGGTCTAGCTTTTTTTCTTCAATATCTTTTAAAGCCATAAAGATGCCGTCGGTAGAGGCAATTGACTTTGGACATGTTGCCAAATAAGTAGCCGTTTGAGCCAAAATGAGCTTTGATTCGGGCATTCCTATTAATTTTACTGCCTGCAAGCAGGTTGTAGCCAAAACTAAAGCATTAACACGGGCGTTCCCAATGTCTTCCGAGGCAAATATAACCATCCTTCTTGCAATAAACACAGGATCTTCGCCAGCCATTATCATCCTTGCTAAATAATGCAAGGTTGCATCTGGATTTCCACCACGCATACTCTTAATAAAGGCAGAAATTGTATCAAAATGAGAATCTGCATTCTTATCATAGTATAAAGACTTCTTTTGGAGAGCCTGCTCCATTACCTTTATAGTGACATTCTTCGATAGTGAGGCTGCCATTTCTATGGCGTTAATTGTTGCCCTTGCATCACCGGCTGTAAAATATGCAACCATTTTTAAAGCATCATCTGAAAACTTTATTTTTGGATACTCGCTTACTGCCCTTTTTATTATTTCGTATATCGCATCCTCTTCGAGGTTTTCCAATTTAAAGACTCTGCATCTGGATATAAGTGGCGCATTAATCGAGAAAGAAGGATTTTCGGTTGTAGCTCCAATTAAAATAAGTGATCCATCCTCGACATAAGGTAAGAACGCATCTTGTTGAGCTTTATTAAATCTGTGGATCTCATCAATAAAGAGAATAGTTTTTCGCTGCATAAGCTGTTCATACTCTTTTGCCTGTTTAACTATCTTCAAAACATCAGCCTTTCCCGAATTAACAGCGGAAAGTGTAACAAAATAGGCTTTAGCATAACTAGCGATTAGCTTTGCAAGAGTAGTTTTCCCTGTGCCAGGGGGCCCCCAAAGGATCATCGAAATTATCCTGCCCGATTCGAGCATTTTGGTTAAAGCTTTTCCTTTACCTACTAAATGTTTCTGACCAACAAATTCATCTAGCGATTTAGGGCGTAGTTTTTCAGCAAGGGGGATATCCATATCTGAATCATATCATATTTCAGCCGAATAATTTGAGACTAAATTTATAAGCTAATTATTTTGTCTATTGCTAACTAAACGAGATCTAATTACAATATAATTAATTATTGTAATAAAATGAACGATCAAAAAAACACGGCCCCCTTGGACGCCGAAAACGATTTGCTAGACAGAGAAATCAAAATTCAAAAACAGCTTCAAAAAGTGATTGAAAACGAAAGAAAAGAACTAGAGACAGTTTATGAATGGAAGGCCCCCGAAAGGATATTTAATGCAAAAAATCGAAGGTGGTTTGCAATTATCGGCATAGTTGCCTTAGTAATCATTGCTTTTTCAGCATTAACAAATAACTTTATTCTGATTTTTGCGATAATAGCCTTGGTACTAGTTCTCTATACTATTTACTCAGTGCCACCGGGAAAAACTACTCACAAAATCACCAACAAAGGCCTTTACACATTAAACACCCTTTATTTATGGAAAAATATTTTGACTTTTTGGGTTACTGAAAGGGACAACGAAAAAATCATCCACTTTGAATACAAAGGCAGGTCTACCGATAATTATTATCGACAAATGGTACTTTTACTTGGTAACGGAAACATCAAGACTATTGTCGCTTACCTAGTTCAATATGTTGATTATCTTGGCCCGGAGGAGATCGATAGAGGTATGCTCACAACTTTAGCTCAAGGCAAATATGTTTCGCTGATAGAAATTGTTGGTGATACAGATATCGCTACAAAGGATCCAAAGGATTCGCCTACACTGGTTAGGATTTCTGAAGGCCGTTAAAATACCAATTCCATTACAAGAAGGTCATCATAGGAATCTTTTTCAGGCTGATAAAGTTCGCCTTTTTCAGTTCCTACTTCGATAAACCCATGTTTTTTATATAAATTAATTGCAGGGATTTCACTTATTACTACCTCTAGTGAAGCTTTTTTTAACTGAGGGATAGCTTTTAGTTTTGATAAAAGGTGCGAAAACAGAATTGACCCCACACCTTTCCCCCTATACTCCGGGTCAACAAACACACCGAATATATGCGCCACATGCTTTGTTTTGATTTTGTCATCCCAAAAGGCGCCAACTATCCCGACCACTTTTTCGCCCTCAAGAGTATCGTCTACGGCGAAGAACATAACCTCTCCATCCTGAGATATGGATTTACTTAAATAGTTTTGCCATTTTTCATCAGGATCTTTTAAAACATCATTTTCGGTTGAGGCAAAGGCCTCAGGGTTTGTTTTTATTGATTTAATTCTGATGTCTTTATAAGCCTGCCAAGGGATGTCTTTTGTGATTCTCATAATTTTAATTTAAAAATTTTAATTTTTTTCTTTTGGTGGCCTTCGTTTTTTCCTGTGGGACATTTCTTTAAGAACCCCTAAAATCCCTTCGGGATCTTTTTTATAGGCCTCTTTAATCATTCGCAAATTTAATGCATTTTTTTCAATCGATGGATGAAGATAGCTCTGGGAAGGCTCAACTCGCTCCCCATTATTTGGATCAACAGAGAAATACTTATCTAGCATAGCTAGTAATTCCTCATCAGTATTCATTACCCACAATTCAGTATTTACTCCAGTTTCTTCTGTAATTCTACGGGCAACTATCTGCCTTTGCCTTAAATACTCTTCTGGATCGTCATCAAAGAGGTTGAAATGGGGTTCTAACACAAGACACTTAACAGCTCCTTGAGCGGTATCGATTATTTTGCCCTCCTTATCAAGATAAACTAAAAAATCTACTCGACGATGTTTTGGATTCCCATCTCCCAAATCGACAGTGACATCAACTTCCATATTGCCATTCCGTTGAATTCGCCCTTCATTATTTGGTTTAAATCCAAATTCCATTAACCTTATCATTAAGGCAAGATTTGTGGTAGAAATTGTCTTTGGTACACTGTTTAATGCTCGGCCTAAAGCTTCAGGCAATTCTCTAAATATATACCTAGACATATTTCCATCTAATGTGTCATAAACCATAATTTTTTTCCTAGCTGCCAATATTTGTCTATCTCTTTCTTGTTGATCTAAAGTTTGCCATGGAATTTTATTTCCTTCTAATATATTCACAGCTCTTCTTGTAATAGCCGACTCGGTTTTCCAAAATTCATATTCCTCAGGGGTTAAAGAATTTCTTAAATACCTATCCAGTTGCCAATAGGATTTCCTTTTACTACTATCTGTACCCGTTTCAAGGAACATGATTTTGGCATGTGGTAAATATCCATCACTCGTCTCTGGATTTTTAAAATGATCTTTGATCAATTCAACATAGCGCCCAAAAGATTTTTGCATATTTCTCATCATTTCATCATTAAAGCCTTCTGCCTTTCTTATTTGAGCTTTTGATACATTTTCCACTGAAGTAACATGCGTCCAGTGTGCAAATTCTTCGGGAGACATAACACTTTTTACTGCATCAATAATTGTCGTTCGTTTAGAATTAAAAATTTCTCTCATTTTATCGGCAGTTATTTTGTATTTTTTCCATCTAATATAGTCAACAATATCCTGAGGTATCCATTCGTGAGGGTTTAGTAAATTACGAGCGACTTCTGGAGGGAAATTATCTTCAATAATACTCCTTACAGTCATAGCTCGTAATCTTGTTTCGTTGGGAGATAAAGACGAGACAAATGAATACATATTTCGATAATATGAGAGTGGCAAGCCGGATCGGTTTCCGCTAGCTATCCACGAATTAATGTCCGCAACCATATACTTTACTCTTTCTTCTGGCCCCAAACACTTAACGAAGGCCGAATATTCTTCTTCACTTAATGATTGTTTTAATACTTCGAAATAATTATATTCACCATATTTACTAGCTAGTTGCGACCACCCCAAATTAATCAAACTTGCACGCCTTGACTTAGGATCTGTTATTGATAGCCCTTCCCTAATCAACCCCAAGATTTCTTTCCTAATGATCGGGTTTAGCTCTTGGGGTTTTTCTGCTTCCATAGGCTTAGGGAGAAGCCCCGCAATTTCTGGCCCAGGACTTATTAGTCCAGCGACATTTGAGCCAACACCTAAAAGTGGAACTTCAACAATAGGTGGAGCAACTTCTGGTAAAACCCTTACTCGCCAATCCAGTTGAGTCAAATCTATCACAAACTCAAGGACATCCCTTGTGACTATACCCGCAGTTCTTTTTTCTACGAAATCAAAAAAATCGGGGCATTCTTTTTCGATTGGATCTGTTACTTGATTGGAATTATAAATATAAAGAAGTGCCTGCACGCTATTCAGGATACCAAATCCTGTAAAGTGTTTGAACATATTGTCTACTAGGTTCCAATCTAAATTTGAAAAACGATTTTGTAATAGAGCTATTTTTTCGGCATTATCCTCTTCGGTATCAGTCGAAAAGCCTGAATATTCATGTATAGCCACCTTTCCAAGCGAACCTTGTCCCGGAATTATAAACTTATTCCAAATTTTTTGAAGTCCCACTCTTTCATCAGTAATGAAACCTCCTTTGGGCAATATCGGGAAACAACTCGCATTAGGCCCAACAGATCTGACAGTCGAATAACAGGCATTTGGTAGTTGGGTAAAAAGATTGATGCTTTGATCTTTTAGGATGGAAAACAATGCTGGAGATCCTTCCTGGATTTTACTTAAAAATTCTGAAAAGTCATTTTGTTCAACCTGGATTACTCCTACAGTTTCAGTAACTCCTTGAACCACAACTAGGTTTTTTGGGAGGGCTAATATTTCTGATGTTTGAATCGTTGCGGCCAAATTATTCAATGCTTAACAAATATATACTAAGGGATTTTGTACACCCTTTACTACTATTAATATATGAGAAATTTAAAATTAATAAAAGGATATAGAAACATTAATAGAGACTACTTGATAGCTTTAAGTGGCCTTACCATCTTGTCTATAGCACTTACGGTGGGATTGGTATTTTTTCTGTAAATATTTATTGAATATAAAAACCCTCAGCAATTTTTATTCCATTCGCCAAATCGTTTAATCTTCCCCCATAAACTAGACTTTCTAATGTGGTAGTATTTGGATCAACTCCCAGATAATTACTGATTGTCTGTTTATACCCTGCAGGGGGATTATTAGCCCATTTATTCATAAAAAATGTTAATGAACAATTGCCACAAACACCTTTTATACTCCCATCATCATTATATTCGGTATACGATGTATGCATACCTGCATTAATGGCGCTAATGTATGCTTTCAAGGAATTAACCCCTGTTGTGTAATCTGTAAAAACCATATAGCTTCCACCTGTTCCTGTTCGGATTCCACACGATGGAGTCCCGCCCATAGCCTTAATCAAACGATTCCTAAAATCATTTGTATCGTTATAGTTATTAATCGGCCTAATATTCCCCGGATTGTTGTTCTGGCATGCCCAGCCTCTAAAACCCCTAGTTTCTCCCGTTTCAATTCTGCATAAACTGTCTCCTAGATAACAAGGAACACAATTCTGCGTTGAAGAAGGACAATTTGGGGCAACTTGCCATGGCTTAGAATAATCCTTAGCTGAAATCGTTGTTGGGATAATAGTAGGGATAATTGTAGGTATATTTGTCAGCGTATTTGTCGGTGTATTATAGGGCCTTTTTGTCGGAGCTACCGTACTTTTAGGCGTCCCCGTAGTAGTGATACTAGGCTTATTTGTTGAAGTTGGACTCACCACCACATTTGTCATATCCGGTATAGTAGTGACCTCAAAATGCGCCATCAAAACCATTTCCCCAGTCCTAGGCAAATCCATATTATCTGTGGAGTATTGATAGTAAAGATCATCAGGGAATAAACCATTCAAGTCTTCAACCTCGGGAATAGATAATTTATTTGGATACTTTATGCTACTAGTGCCATTCACAAAGGCCTCTACCCTCCCTAACAAATCCGAATAATTTATGGATAAGATTAAAGAAATTGTGATTATTATTCCTAAAGAGGCAATAGCTAAATATTCTTTGGCAGTTTTATGTGTTTTATCACTTTTCATTAAAAAATTATAGCAGATAGTTTTTGCGCTGATAAACTTTTTGAAGAGAGTTCAATTAAATATTAAAAGAATCTGATCACAAAACCAATATATTTTAGTTGAAAATTCAAAAATCTAAGGTATAATTATCAATCCTTAGGGATATATTAATTATATATTTTGATTTATGTCTGGAAACCAACTTTGTGGGGAGATACCTAGCCACACAAAAATTAAATTGTTAAGGCTCTCGAACCCCCAACTACCCTTGGGACTCCCAGATATGGATTTACTGAGAGTATTAAACTATCGGCTCGAAGTCACACAATCAAAATCGAGTGAAACTTTGGACAGACTACCTAAAGACCTAATATTACCATATGAAGATGAATACCGTCCTTTTTTCTTATTAAAATTTCCATTAAGAAAAAAGTTGTTAACCCATGGGCCAACAATTGAATTAGTGCAAGCTTTCGGGGATATTATGAAATTTTACAAGCGAAAAGAAACGACAGCAGAATTAACGCCAGAATTAAAGTTGGAGTTATTATCAGCTCTATACCCATGCATGCATTGCGAATCAATAGTGTCATGTAGCCGTAGTATAATTAGTTTTTTCCAGAGAACGGATCCTTTAAAACCAGATTATATTTCAATTGGCCATCAAGATGTATAGATACGAATCACCAAGATTATTAGCTGCACAGGCTTTACTAAATGGTGTATTATCCCCGAAAGTTTTCGATCTAATTCTAATTGGCTTTCCAGAGTATAATGAAGAAACTACATTGGCTAATTATTATGATTTAGTTTTCGGGCAATGTATCGTCCCATATATTTTAAATAACAGCTTAAGAGCTAGAAGTGTTGAGGATTCGATTTGTTTTAGACCTAAAATATTGGCTGGTAAGTATTGGGGAATCAAAATTTCTCCACCGATGTCTCAGGATTTTGATCTTTATAAGACGGCCTCAGATTTTATCAAGGCTCTAAGTTTTCCATTTAAGACTTACTTAGCAAACCCCTTGCCCTTAAGTGAAGCCAGAAAAAGCCTTTTTAATATTTCAGTAGTAGACCCTTATATAAGTCCAGCTGAACTTCAATTCTATCTTTCGAGTTTAAGAAAACCCCATTGAGGGTACTTTAGCTATTGTTAAAGCTCTTCTTACCATTCGGGCCAAATCACCCAACAAATTTAACGGCCTAACAACTAGGGCCTGAAGTGGCATTTTTCCCTGGTCCCAACTTTCAAAAATTGCCTGTAGGTCTTTTGGTCCTTTTCTGCTCGCAGAATAAGTATTTAAACAGGCCAATGCATATGAAGAATTTTTTCCATATTCTTTTTCATATTCAGGAACATAAATACCTGCAAAAAGAGGTGTAAGGACACTCATATCTCCATTTGGGCGGACGATTACCCCGGTTATTTCCCCGATAGTTTTATATAACACCTTTTGGAAGCCCATAGATTTAAATTCACCCCGGCTATATTCTAAGACATCGCATTCCATTTGAGCTAAAACAGGAGCGATAACATCTGATGTATTTATTCGTCTAGCAAAATATTCAACATCAAGAAGTGTGTCATTAATCCCTAACGCCTTTGCAGTTGGTTTTATTGCAATATTTTGCCATGTTTTTTCAGCAACAGGACAATATGGATCTTTTCCCAGATTATTACCCGGAAAATCCGGAGTAAAATATCTAGCTACAGAATCCCCGACAATACTATCCGCTAGCTGTAAGTCTCTTACTCGTTCAGGATCTAATACTTTCAATCCTTTTATATTAATTTGTCCGGATTCTATTAATCCCATAATACTTCGTAACCGGAAATTACTGCAACATTTGAACAAAATATCCAAATTATCAAATCATCTAATGGGTATATATGTCCAGCCATATTTAATGGCAATAGGTAATTTCCCGGCCACCACCAATGCCCAATATACATTGAAACGACTTCATGTATTAAATACATACTCCCAAAAATTAATGCGGGGACTATAAGTCTTTTGAGGATATGCGTCTTAAATTTGATCACCAAAATCATGATGGGTAATATTATAGCCAGCCCAATAATCCAATAATCTAGCTTCAATAAATTCTTGTCTATAAAAAACAGCCCAAAAGTTATCCCGAACAAGGCTATGTATATTCCAATCAATATCTTATATCTATTTGAAATCTTCCAATTCCTATCCAGATCATAAAAATATTCATAGAATGCCAGCGGGAAAATGATATTCACAAGTCCATACAAAACATTTTCTATAGGAGCGATTTCAAGGATCCTTGGGAAATCCGAAGCAACATCCCAGCTATTCGTTAATCGAGCTAAAACCTCAACCGGCAAAATGAATAAAATCGATGTCACCCCAAATATTAGTATCTTCTTTGTTGAATTTTTAAGTCTAGTTAGTGTGAAGATGAGCCCGGGGACATAGACAAGAATAATATTTAACAAATATCCGGGCCTGAATATTAATACCATTAATAAGCCTAGGATATATAGAGAAATAATTATTAATAAATCTTTATTCTTGCTTTTCTCGAATAAAATTTTGCTTTTATGCTTCAATGGGCAGGATTAATATATTGATATTAAAGCATATTTTTTATGCTTCTAATAGAATAGGATTACCAATAAATTCTAATTTATTACCATTAACAATTACTGCCTCCCCATCTTCTGCCAAATACATTTTTCTTCCCTGTCCTTTATATCTCTCAGTAAAGATATTTTTAATTTTTTCAAAATCCTCTTCCAGAAAATGCGGATAAAATTCGAAATCGACCAAGTCCAGTCCCGGTATAACCGAAGCCCCCGGCTCTTCTTCGCCAAGATACCATTCGGCTAAATCTGAATATCTCGAAGTTACCATAGATCCGGCACTGGACCCAACATAAAGTATATCGGAATTTAAAACATCTTTGATATTTTGATCGATCTTAGTTCTTCGAAGCCAGTAAAGAAGATATCCCGGCATTCCGCCACCCATCCAAATAATATCCGAAGATTTTAAAATTCTTAGGACTTCGTCCGAATCATTCTTGTAATCTTCCAACTGCAAAGTAGTCAAATCCACACCCAGTCCTTGCAAAACCGGGAGAGTTTCGCTTTGAGTCTTCCACAAACCATAATCTATTTCTCCATTTGATGCAGTGGGGATAAAAACAACTTTCTTACCATTAAATCCGCCGACCATTTTACTTATTGCCTCAATCATCAATGGATGTCTGCCAGTTGAAGCTAAGAATATTTTCATAATTGTATTTTGAAAAGTATAATCACAATATATCAATAATACCGCAAAAAGGGCAAAGACTTAATGTCTTTGCCCTTGATGATCTTTGGTTAAAACTTTTAACCCCCTAGCTCTTTAAAAGCTTTATCCTTGTCTGAATCGCGATAGCGATCAATGCTACTACCCCAACTAACATTAACAATACTGAATATTCAGGGATTGTAACGACTAGCGGGAAGAATCCCAGGAATAAAATAAGCATAGGAATACCAATTTTGTTGGCAAATTTGAAATCTGTTAGCTTACCGATCAAGTAGTACATCAATGCTCCAACTATGATCCATGCAATTAAAAAAGCTAAGTATAGAGGCATTGAATAAAAGCCTACATTGGCTACGGATGCGAACACTTCCATAGTTGGGTCAATTGTGAATCCGGAAATGTAATGCATTAAAGGGAAGAATACTGTAAATAAAACAGAAATCAATCCAATGTCGAAAATGGTAAATCTCTTTGAGAATTTATATGCCAAGTAGCAAAGGATCGACATAAAGACAAAGTAAACCGGAGTCATTACAAAATAGACTCTGGACACTTGTTCTGATGGATTTAATTTGTCTCCAATACTGACATTTATTGCTGGTTTTGAATAAAGATTTTCTTTATCCCATAATAGTTGGACTGAATTATCACCGAAAACTCTTTCGCTGACTGATAAGCCATTAACTACATTGTAGGCTCTAGTTCCGTTTATTGTTAGGTCAAATTTGAAATCCTGCGATCTCTTTGAATTTTCGATACCATCATATTGGAAATATGACAATCCTACAGTATCGTAACTGACCTCGACAGTAAATTCTTTTTTAGGTTCAACTTTTCCTGTCCATAGAAGGACATTGGTTACTTCTTCGATATAGGTATAGCTATTTGTAGCCGAACTTGTTGATTTCGCGTCTGTAATTTCTTTTCCATCAACAATCAACTTGGCATTAGAAATTTCCCCGATACCATAATTTGATGGTAAGGGAAATTCAAATTTCACAAAAGATTCTACATCACTTGAATTCTCAAGAATAAATTTCCCTGCGAATGCAGTTTTATAGCTGGGTTGATACACTAGCCCCTTTTTAACATAATCTGTTGTAAGAACCACTTTGGCATCAGTTGCTTTTAAAAAGGTATTATCAAGGGACTTCCTAATAATGTCGGGAGTTAGACTATTATTGATGTAAAAACTGTCGCTCGCATCAATTTCTTTTAAAATTGGCGAACTTTGTTTTAATGGCCCTCTATAGATTTGAGAAACTTCACTGTAATTTTGTTCTGAAATGTCGTCCCTAAAATTTACAACACCGAGCATAAAGAGTGAAAAAACTCCAATTAGAACTGTAAATAGAATTATCGAGACGAGGTACTGAACAAAAATTGCGGTCTTGGATTGGGGCCCTTTTGCAGTTTCACCAGGTTTGGATTTTGAAGCATCCTCTGGTTTTACTTCACTTTCTTTCATAAAAGTGCGAATAAAAAATAATATACAATATATGTTTCAAACGGTGTACATGTGGGGAATATTACATTTTAGAGCCAAAGCTAGTAAGAAGTTTTAAGGGCCAAACATATAAACATGCTTGTTGGGAAAGACTCTTCCCCATAATTTTAGATTATATATACCGGTAGGGTTAGGATACCATTCGGAGTGCAAGTTTGTTTCAATATGATTAAATCGCAAACCTGCTTCTACGATTTTTTCCCCAAATATTTTTGCTTCAAGATCGCTATATGTAGTAACTAAAGCATGTCCCCCATTTCCTGTCACCTGACCCGTGAGGTTCAAAAGTGCGTCTATTAATGGGTAATTAATTTGTAATGGGACACCTTTTACAACCTCATCGATAGCATCAGGCGGCATTAATGAAGGCGAACCCTCTACCTTCATTTCCGCAATAAATACATCTAAAGCGACTACTAAATCTGGGACGACATGATTTCCTTGTAGATATCCCTGAAGACTATCGCTAAATAATTCAGTACGGGAATAATGTTTTGGGAATGCTATAGTATTTTCACTTGGGGCTGGATCAACTACGGTAAGATTTGGAAGCAATCCATTATCTACCCTGCTTGATTTATCACGATCTAGAAGTTTTCGCAAGTGAAGCAACTCATAAGCCTGACCTGGACCGACATCTAAAACATTTTTATTTGGAAAATCTCTTTTCTGTATACTAAAACCCTGTCTATCGTAAAAGAAAACTTGTTCAAAAAGGCTTTCAATCCAACGAGTACCGGCGGCAATTTTTCCTGTGTGCGTATCATTTCCCACCCAAATTGGTTGTTGCTTTTCCACGCACCGATTATATCATGGCAATATACTTTTTGGGGATAAATTTCGCTTTTTATACCTAATTACCCTTAGGTAATGCTTCGCAGGCTTCTCCATCGTTGTCGCCGTCTAGACCATTAGTGTCTTGGCTAGGGCCACCGGCATTTTTAAAGAAAGTTTGTGCTTGTTCTTTGGTTGTGAAGTCATCACAGTTATATTCGTCAGTATACTTTCCGCCACTTTCTACAACGTTTCCATTGATGTCTCGCATTACTTTAGAATTCTCCCATGATTCACCGCTTAATAGCTTACCGATATCCCAATCGTTGTTTGTAGATTCCAATCCAAGGGCCGCTAAAAGGATGACTAAAATACCGCCAAAAACCCAAGTTAAGATTTTTTTAACTTTAGGGCTAGAATTAGCTAATTGTTTTAGTTTTGGAATTGCCATAATTATTTATAAAACAGAATAAAATAAATAAGCTACAACTAAGATCAGTAAGATGATTACCACCAATCTGACTATTTTATTTCCTGTAATTTTATTCATTTATTAAACTATAATAGTTAATTTTATAATGCCCTTTGAGTATTTAAAAGTCAAGGGAACCAATATATTCACAGGACAAGTTTTCACTTGAAGTGTTGGTACTTAAACTGTAAAATTTGAGTATGAAAATTTTGAAATATTTATTAGCAATATCATTAGGTTTGTTGGGAAATATTGCCCCCATTTCGGCCATGGGCGTTTCTACCTTTGTCTCCCTATATGGTATGGCTCCTATTCGTGTGGCCTCTGATTTAGATTTTATTCATGAATTAATTTTAAAGATAGTGTTGTTTCTGTTCTTTATTGCTGCATTTATTACCGGTATAATAGTTTTAATAAAGCGCAGATCAAAGAAACCAGTCTCAAAAAATACTAAAATTAAAAAGTAATTTCTTTATGAAAAAGAAAAATCTTATTAAATACTTAGTTGCCTTTGTCTTAGTGTTTATCTCTAACTTTGGAGTTGTTTCAGCTGGCAGCGCTTTGCCAACAATGATCCTTCTGTATGGAATGCAACCAACTTATGTACCGGTTAACGAAGGCATACTACAACTAGTTCAATTTAGATTATTTATCTTCTTATTCTTTATAGCCTCACTCATCACGGGAGTAGTTGTTTTCTTTACGCGTAAATACAAAAGTAACAATAAAAAGAATGCTAAAAAAAATCCTTAAACTCGGGAGACAAAAACTCTGGACAGTCCACAGAGACTTAATAATTGACAAACACGATTTAAGTTATCTGTTTTGGGAAGCTACCCTTAATTGTAACTTCCGTTGTAAACATTGTGGAAGTCGCGCAGGAGAAAAAGTTTTCAAAGAAGTCGTTTCAACTGAAAAAATTAAGGAAGCATTTTTGGATGTCTCAAAGAACTTTGAAGCCAAAACAATAAATATTGCTGTAACTGGCGGTGAACCGCTTTTAAGAAAGGATCTTTTCGAAGTCATGAAATATGCAAGATCCCTTGGATTCCACTGGGGAATGGTTTCTAATGGCTTTCTTTGGACCGAAGAATTTATTGAAAAAGCTAAAGACGCAGGAATGGAAACAATTGATATAAGTATTGACGGGATTGGTCAAATACATGATGAATTCAGAAATACAAAAGACGCTTATAAAAGAGCGATTAATGCCGTTAAACTATTAGCAAAAGGCCAATTCTTAAAACACCTTCGGATCTCTACGACTGTTCACAAAAAAAATATCGATTCTTTAGAATATATGTACAATGAATTTAAAAATTTAGGAATTACCGGCTGGAGACTCATCCATGTTGATCCAATAGGCAGAGGTTTTTGCAATAAAGAAATTCTATTATCAAAGGACGAAACTATCAAAATGCTTGATTTTATTGTAAAAAAAAGAAAAGAAAAATCGCCCGTCAAATTAAGCACAAGCTGTGCGCACTTTCTTGGAGAAGACTACGAAGACGAAGTAAGAGATCATTTCTTTTTTTGCGCAACAGGAATAAATGTTGGAAGCATCCTACATAATGGAGACATTTTTGTTTGTCCGAATGTTCCAAGACGTAAAGAATATATCCAAGGCAATATATTAAAAGATTCTTTCTCTGAAATTTGGAATAACAAATTTCAAATTTTCCGGGATAAAAATCGTTTATTAAATGATAAATGTAAAGACTGTGAGCACTGGGAAGAGTGTTTAGGTGGAGCTTTCCACACCTTTGACCCCGACGATAAAAAACAACAAGTTTGCTTGATGGATTAGTTCTAATTAGATTTAGATTTTTTTGCATCGATGCGTTGATCGGTAGTTATTTTTTGAGTAAAGAATCTTTGTTGAGGGTCTAGATTAGGAGGCTTCCCCATTGATAAAAGAGCCTCGTCAGTTAAATAATATGTAACAGAAAAACTCTGTGGAGATTCTAAAAATACTTTAAGATCGTTAACTAATTTTTGCAACCTTTCTATACCCAAACTTGTTCCTGCTAGTTCAAAGGTATTAGAAAAATTAGCGACTGGAATAACATCTTCACCCTGTTTCGATGGCAAAGAAATCTGAAAATAACTTAGGGTTACACTCTCATTATCAATATTATTTAAGCGTTCAGTTCTTTCTACAAACTTGATATAAAACGACGGCTTTTCAGGATCTTTGCTTGGTACTTCAATTGTCATTATTCCACGCATATTAGGGATACTCTCTTGAATTTTACTTTTTAATATACTCAGTAGATCCATCACTTCAAAATTTATTTCAGCAGGAATTACAGAAAAATTTTTTCCTTCTCTTCCTGGAATACCAACTTCAATTCCTTCTGTCACATCAACTATTTTTTTGTCAGCAAAAACCCTTCCCATTAATAAAAATCCTAACCTATCACTTAATCGATAATCTTCTATTGGTGGCTTTCTATCAGACACTGCTTCATTTACCGGTATTGGACTTGCTGAAAGTTTAATTTTATTCGTACCATTTATACCTGTTAATGTTCCCGAATATCTACTCAAAACAAACGGTTTCTTACCAGGGGAGATAGCTTGTACTGATAATGTGACCTCATTACTAGCACTTTCAGTAATCACAACCTCGGTAGCACTAAACTCAACTAACAAATCATCATGAAATTGTAAATGTGAATTTGGAATAAAAAAACGACTTTCATACTTCTCTGGTTCTTTTGTATTTGGATTGATGTTCATTACCTGTCTAATTGAGAAGCCATCGCCTAGGTCGGTATCTCTGACAATAGATAGTATCGGCCTTTTCCTTACAGGCCCAACTAAATTAAATGTTATCGATTCCAAATTGGGGTCTTCTGGAACTAATGTTATCCCATAACCATTGTTTGTAAGATAGCGTTTATATTTTATATCACCAATATCAACCACGCTGACCTCTTGGACATTACCATTAGGGCTATTTCCATCCTGAAATTCCTTTACTCCAAAACCATTTTCCAAATAAGAAAAGTTAGCAAGTAATTGTCCACTTGTATCTATAGACTCAAACAATCCTTTATATTGAGTAATATCTCTTCTAAATAAACCTCCTGGGACAGTGGGAATTATATCACCCAGGGGTTTTCCACTTACTAAATCTATTAAAGGTAAATTATCCTGAATAGGAGAAACATACTCTGTTGAAAGTCTTGCATCAACTACACCTTCAATATTTATTGGTTGAATCATGTTTTCTGTATTGCGTTTTTAAACCAATCTGATTGATTTACTACCACAATTGGGGCCAAATTATCGCATCTAGTACCAATGTATGAAAGGTAAACCAAATCATAGAAATCAATGCTGAATAATAGAAAAAGCCCTTTGTCTTTGGAGCTGTCTTCCATAAAACAATTGCAACACCAAATGAAGCAAGCCCAACTATGGCAAGTACTAGCCTAATTGCTACCCACAACAATGGTGATGGATTTGCGACCATCAGATTTACTAATGGCATCCAAAGAGCCGATGCTCCAAGGATTAAGGAAAATAATATCAATATCATCTTTTCGCTATACTTGAATTCTCTTGAAAACCTTTTTCCGGTAAGATTTGACATTATATAGCCAAAAAAGACGAAATATCCAACTGCGCAAACCAACATTGACATTGTATATACTGGACGGATATTCTCAGGAACCCCACCCCATAAGACTTCTACTCCACTACCACCCTGGAGCCCAAGATAGTAACTACCTAGTACCAAAATTCCACCGACAATATTTATTGCCAAGAAAATCTTTTGATTTAACTTCATTTTTAAATTGTTTAAAAATTTAAGGTCTTAGAGTTCCTCCAAAAACCTGCCATGCTAGCAAAGATTTAGCGACCAAACTTAAGATTATATAAACACGTTCTCCAAAAAGGTAGTCCTTCCAGGGACCAATCTTTTTGTACTGAAGAACCATATTTACGGCAAATATAAATTCCAGATGCATTATTATTCACATATTCACCCGTAAAAGGCGCTTCAGTGCCTTTATCAATTATTACTCTTTTTTCTTCCGGAGTTAGTTGATTCATTAATTTTATTGTTAAATCTACGGAACACCCGTCCGGGTTCCAGCCACTCTCGTGCCTTTTCGACTGCACTTCGTTTGTCTCAAAGACAAGATCGGAAGGGCGCCTTAGCAGGCATCCCTCCGTGTAACGCTCAACTTCGTTACACTCGTTTCGCTAACACGGGACAGCTGGGTCTGGAACCCAGATGCCACTAGACAAATTATACTATCAGCGGGAAAATGAGACAAATGAGACAGTATAAAAAAGGATAAGTTTATGTCTCATTTTATTAACAACGTCCTGTAATGTTTAATGATGAAAACCATATTATTTGCAACTACAAATAAGAATAAAATTGCTAGACTTAAGAACTTTATCCAAAACGATAAGTTAAACATAATTTCTTTGGATGAGCTAGGTTATCATATTAATGAACCAGAGGAATCTGGAAGTACCCCTAGTCAAATAGCTGCAAATAAAGCGCTTTACTATTGGAGCAAACTTAAAGTAAAAATACCAGTTTTGGCGCAGGACGACACAATCGAATTCCTGGGTGTTAAGGAATTGGCAGGCAAGAGGCTGAGTATAAAGACCCCAGTTGTAAAAGAATATGGGGAATTTAATGATGAAAACGCAATAAAGTTTTATACATCAATCGCGAATAAATATGGAGGAGAGATAAAAATGAGGTTTAATTATGGGTTTGCGATATGTGTTGATGGAAAGGCGAAGTCCAGAAAAGCAGTTTTGAATTGCAAATTGGTAAATCAAGTAAGCAAAATCATCGATCCGGGATATTTCTTAACATCAATTATGAGAGTAGAAATTGATAATAAGATAGTTTTTTATAGTGAACTCAGCCTGGATCAACAAGCTAGAATAGACAATAGCCTAGCACGAGCTGTCTCATTTCTTCTTAAGTAGATATCCTCAATAATGACTAATTGTATTCAAATACAATGCGATCCATTAACAATATGGTATTAATGTAGTACAATTCCTGCAATTTATTACATATCGATGAGTATGGAAAACAACAAGATTTATTCGGTAATTGTAAACGCCGTTGTTGAAAAAGATGGCAAAATATTGTTATCACAACGTAGTTTGAGTGAGGCTCATGAACCGGGGAAATGGACAATCCCGGGTGGTAAAGTAGAAAATTCACCAAATGAAGAGGAAATAAAAAATATTATCGAGAAAACCTGTGCCAGAGAAGTTATAGAAGAAGTTGGAGTAGAAATTGAGGATGATATTAAGTTAATAGCAAATAACACATTTAAAAGATCAAACGGACAAATGGTTCTTGCACTTGTATTTTTATGTAAATATAAATCAGGAGAAGCAAAAGCTCTGGAAGACACAAATGCAGTTGCATGGGTAATACGAAGTGAATTAGACAATTATGATTTCCCACCAAATGTTAAAGAATATGTTGAATCTGGTTTTGCTGAATTAACAAAATGAGTGGAGCATATACTGGTGAAAATGCCCAAAATTATCATCAAACAAATGGGAAGTTGATATTTTTGAATCCGGCGATAGAAAGGGCTATACCAAATATCGGACACGGTAAGGAGAGGGATGGGTCTTGCAGGACTTTCGATGATTTGGCGGGATACCCGAGTCTGGAACCGTAGTTACTTCAAATATTATTTGAAATGGGTTATCTTTATTATATCTATCTATTATACCTTTTTAAAATGGATGTTCATAATTTTATAAAAAATCCTCTAAACAGGAAGTGGCTTATTGCAGGAGGGGTCCTCGTGGGATTAATTATAATATTAGTTATAGTAGTTATTACTCTGAACATAGTAAATAGAAATAGTAGTAATAGTAATACTAGCGGGTCATTACCCCTTGAAGGATTAGGGGATGATTCTGATTCAGCCTTAACAAGGCTAACTCAAAAATATGACCTTTTGGAAAATGAACCAACTTATGATCTTTACGGGGAAGTTGGTTATCAGGGAACAGATGCTTCTTATGCTGCTGTACAAACACAATCAGACTTTAGTCCGGAATCTGAGGATTGTTATCCCTCACATGTTGCAACCTGCCTCAATTTAGGTAGAGAAAAGACAGTTATGCCAAATCATTCGACAGTAAACATTAACGCTTCCAGTTATGTAAAAAGTTTTGATGAAAAATCAGGCTTACCTGATGGGCTTCCCATGGAGCTTAATGCTTATGCGCTTCTGCCGGAGGGATCATTGGTTGCGTTATCAGGCACCAAAGCTCAGTTTAATTTTTATGATAATGAAACAAGGGTAGTACAAATGTCGGGATCGGCATATTATCGTGTAAAACCTCAGGAAAAAGGAAAGGTGTTTACCATTCAAGCCGGAGACAGGCTGATAGAGGTAGATAATGCGGAAGTGTATATTGAAGTGTCTTATAACAAAGAAGATACTCTTGCCCAAACCACTATATTTAACAATCAAAAAGTCGGAGTTGATATTAGCAAGGAGGAATATGAACAAAAAGCAGGAGAATCAAGATCCAAAATCTATGATGTGCTTATTTACGTAACTTCGGGCAGCTCGAAGCTTTATTCAAGGGCGGATAAAAATACTGTTTTAACTGAGCTCACTGAAGGAAACCCCTACTCAATGTTTAAATTTAAAGACTATGGTAAAAGAGGTGCGTTTGAGTCTTCACAAGAGGAATCTGACGGATCTAGAAAAGGCCTGGCAAGTAATGACAGTTTCTTGAATCATTTAAACTTTTCAATGGTAAATTATGGCTTGGGAAACTTTAGTAATGTATCCCAGGAAGACCTGGTCAAAATGCTATTAATTAATTTCGATACTGTTGAACTGCAAGCGACTAGATATGCTTTATGGTACAGGAAAGATTTGGAGGACTTGTCGCAGCAGTGGAATACTCTGGTCCAAAAGATGAGTTCCTGCAACCCCGGCTGGTATAAAACTTCCACCGGAGGATGCTGTCCGGATGGATTTGCCAGTGATCCCACAACCAAAACCTGTACTAAAACAACATATTATTATTATTGTGATGCAGGCTACACCTTAGGCTCTGATAATAAATGTTATTCCCAGGATAAATCAAGGACACAAACCCCAACATATAATCCGGGAACAGGAGCTGGTGGCGGACTCTGTGTCGATAAGAGTAAACCCGCTTCATTCCAGTTATGCAAAATGGGAACCAGTGTTGGGACAGCAAAGATGAGCGGTTCTAAATGTTGTTTTAATGAGGTAGCATCGCCTACTTTAGAATCTATTAAGTAGTTGAGGGAAATAAGAATATCCTTTTATTAGATACAGGATAATGATCCCTTGGGTGGATTTTGATGTTTTTCACCTCTCCAGGCTATAGTTTGAGTTATGGGGTAATTCGAGTCCCCAATCCGCCAGGGACTTAAGCATTCTCACGGAAGGGGGACGGGGGTCTTGCAGGACTTTCGATGATTTGGCGGAAGGGACAGGATTCGAACCTGCGACCCGATTTCTCGGGTACCGCTTTTCGAGAGCGGCTCTTTCGACCACTCAGACACCCTTCCTCGTCGTGGCTTTTTAATTATACTATAGAATTATGGGAACTTTAATTATTCTTTGACGAGTTCTTCCACTACTTCTGGTGGTAGTTCTTCCTCAATAACAGCAGGTAATTCTACAATTGGAATTTCTTTTGCATGCTCGTCAGGTTCTTCGATCTTGTTTCTTATTGGCCCAAACTTTAATCCATAGTGAATTATTCCTTTATCTCCATCAACATAAATTCGTCTAAAACAAGCCTGAAGGCGCATTCCATATTTTAAATCTTTGAAGTCAATGTTAACTATTTGAGTAGTAAGTCTTTCGCCATCGCTTAATTCGATTATTCCAATGATGTATGGAGCATATTCTTCAAATCCTTTATTAGGAGCATACACATTTGTCCAAGTAACTAATTTGCCAATTGGGCTATATTCATAAACCTCAAAATCTTCTTGGTGGCATTTGATGCAAGATTTTACTGGGGGATAACTTGTTATCCCGCAATGGACGCATTTTGACCCTATTAGTCTGTATCTGTTTTGAAATTTTCGCCAAATTTTTATCGGGCTAGATTGAACCATTTTTAATTCGAAAATAAATTTATTACTGTAGTGGCACCACTACCTCCAACATTGTGCGTAAGCCCCCTATGAAGTCTTTTTTTGACCTGTCTTGCGCCAGCAGTCCCAGATAGTTGCATACATATTTCAATTGCTTGCTTGATACCTGTTGCACCAACTGGATGACCGCATGCTTTTAATCCGCCAGAGACATTTACAGGGAGTTCACCATCTTTATTGAATCTTCCGTTCCTTAAATCATTTACTGCTTTACCTTGAAGCGAAAATCCAAGATCTTCGTATGCCACAAGTTCAGCAATAGAAAAACAGTCATGAACTTCCGCAATATCAATTAGTTTTGGTGTAATATTCAGTTTTCTATAGACTTCTTTACTTGCGATTTTGGCCGAATAAATTGAGGCAATATCTGCTCTATCGTGAAGGGCAATTGTGCCAGTGCCAATTTCGGAAGCAACTAATTCGACTGAATGATCGTTTATCTTTTCGCTACTTAGCATGACCGCAGCAGCCCCATCACTTAATGGAGAGCAATCTAGAAGGCCAAGAGGATCAGATACCATTGTTGCATTTAATACATCTTCAACAGATATTTGTTTTTGAAACTGTGCAATAGGATTAAGCATTGCATTTTTATGATTTTTTACACTAATTAAAGCTAAATCTTCCCTTTTAGTTTTAAATCTTCGCATATGGAACCTTGCCATCATTGCGTAAAGGCTTGGGAATGTGACTCCGTAAAAACCCTCCCATTCTTCGTCTGCCGCCGCAGATAATGCTTGAGTAGCCTGGATTGCATCAAGATCAGTCATTTTCTCAACCCCTATAACTAGGACATTTTTATATAATCCGGACACAATTGCATTGAATCCTGCGTTTATTGCTAATGATCCGGATGCACAAGCGCCTTCTACACGAAAAGCAGGTTTGAAAATTTGAAGTTCAGAAGCTATTAAAGCCCCTAAGTGCTCTTGATTAGTGAATAGTGAACTATTCATATTGGCAACATAGATTGCATCGATCTTTTCGGGATCGATTCCGGAAGATTTAATGGCTTCAATACCTGCCTTAACCGCGAGTGATCGAAGGTCTTGATCCCATAATTCTCCGAATTTTGTAATTCCCCAACCTGTAACAAATGTGTTCATGTTTAATCGGTATTAATATTGCGCATTAATTTAAGATATTCTGCATAGCTGATGTATTTTTTAAAGCTAAGGAGATCCTCAACCTTGTTTAGCTTTGGCAAACTTGTTATATTTTTATTTACTTTAAAAATGAAGGCATCACTACCGGAGCCCGATCCATAAGAACATAATAATATTTTGTCATTGGATTTTGCCGAATCAAGTACCGAGGCTAACCCAGTTAATGAACAAGCCGAATATGTATTCCCTAATTCTGGAACAGTAAAGCCTAATTTTAATTGCTTTGAAGAAACACCTAGCATTTCAGCCACTTTTTTAGGGAAAGCAGCATTAGGCATATGAAATATTACATGGTCAAAATCCTTGATCTTCATTTTGCTTTCTTCCAGAATCAAATTTACAGCATTAATTATATGTTTGAAATATGCCGGCCCACCGGTAAATCTACCTGCATGTACTGGATAATGTTGAAATTCTCGTCTCCAAAAATCTGGAGTATCTGATGTGTATGTGGAGGTGAATATTAGTTCTGCAATAATTTCTTTTGGATTACTACCAAGAATAAAAGAAGCGGCCGAAGCAGCAGCAGAATATTCTAATGCATCACCGGGCCTACTTTGTGCGGTATCCGATCCAATAGCCATTGCATATTCCACAGCTCCACTTGCGACTAATCCCGAAGCTATTTGTATAGCTGCAGTTCCAGCTTTACAAGCAAATTCTAAATCGGCAGCAGTATAGTTATGACTAATTCCAAGGGCTTCGCCAATAATTGCTGAAGAAGATTTAACTGCATATGGGTGACTTTCGGAACCCATGTAAATTGCACCGATACCATTTTTCTTTTTTATTTTATTTAGGGCGATTTCAGATGCTGCGACTGCTAGTGTAATTGCATCCTCATCATTATCTGGAACACTTTTTTCGAGTATGCCTAAACTTTTAACAATATCTTCTCCATTTTTTCCCCAGTGCGAAGCAATTTCTGAAGTCTTTATCCTTTTTTGGGGTATATATGCCCCGTACGAAACAATTCCGATTTTAGTATTAAATTTCATTTTTTTGATCGTCCTAAAGATTCGTGAGCAGATATTAGATTATTGCTTGCCAAAGCTGCATGGAGACTAAGTTCGCCACACAAAACTGCTGCAGCAGTTACTTCCGCTAATGTCGAAGAAAGGTTTTCTTCTGGCATTTTTTTAGTAATAAGATCTGATAACATAATAGCACGAGCTTCAAGTTGTTTAGGCAAACCTGTACCACCACCTATTGTACCCACAACCATGCTGGGCAACAAAATTGAAACATAGAGGTCCCCATTTTCATCTTCTTCGAAAAGACTATATCCTTGCGAGGCTTCTACAACATGGGCAAGATCTTGGCCAGTGGCAATAAAAATTGCAGCCACAATATTTGCAAAATGAGCATTGAACGAAATTGCTCCCGACATAGCAGATCCCTGCCAAACCTTACTTTGATTAATCTCAACAATTTTTTTAACAGTAGTTTTTAAATTATTTTCTACAATTGCTTTGGGGATAGTGACTTCTGCTGAAACTTTTCTACCTCGCCCCATAATTGCATTTATATAACTCGCCTTTTTATCGATGCACATATTGCCTGATACCGCAACCAACTTCATGCCATCAAACTTTTGACACAAGAACTCCGAGATGTATCCTGAAGCCTTAGTAATCATATTCATCCCCATAGCTTCACTTGAATCAAAATTGATTCTGAGCCATAGGTTTCTTCCCAGGTTATATGGATCGATCGAAATTAACCTTAAGTGATTTTCTCTCGAACTTACGAGATTTTTTATTTCAGAGATATTATTCTTAATATATTTAACTATTACTCTAACTTGTTCTAAAGATTGTGTTTTAAAAATTGGTCCCCTAGTAATACCAACGAATTCGCTCATTACTTGAATTCCTCCAGATTTTGAGACGATGCTACACCCACGATTAGTACTTGCCACAAGAGCTCCTTCAGTTGTTGCCATTGGGATAAAGTAGCTTCCACTCGCGAAATCTCCAGTAACTTGAATTGGACCAGCTACACCCAATGGAACTTCAATTGATCCGATTAGATTTTCAATATTTTTTTTATAAAGCTTCGCTTCATCAAGACTGAAATTTTTTAGAGAATTAAGATTCTGGGAAGTTGAATCAGAAACAAATTGAAGGCGGGATTCTCTTGCCTTTTTGTAATCTAGGTCGTAGTATTCTTCGATTTCATGTAGTTTCGTTTTTTTTTCTTTGATGTTATGAAGTAATACTGAATCGTCCACTATCAATTAATAAAAATTGGTTTCAAGTATACACTAACGCAAAAGATTTTAAAAAATTACAATGTGACTTTTTATCTTTTTTTTAAAATTTTGAAACCAATAATTATTGTCGCTATTACCCCGATGCCAATTAGGATATAATAAATAGGTGAAAGCCCCTCGATGTCCGATTCTAGTGCAGATTGAGAATAATAGATCACAAAGCTATTGTCGCCTTTAACTACGCTAATACTCTTAACTTCTCCATTGTATTCAATTACGTGTGTGCCCAAATCTAATGATTCAAATTTAATTTTTCCATCGGAATCAGTTCTGAGAGCTTTGCCATCGAATTTAATGTCCGAATCCATTAATATTTTTCCCTCTAAATCTTTGAGTAATACTTCTACGCTTGTTGATTTTGTTTCACTAATTGGAGATTTTGTTGTCGGTAAGACATTTGGCGAATCACTTATAGTTGCTACAACTCCGTCTTCGGTAGTTCCTCCAGCATTCATTTTCTCAATCAACCATGTTGGGAAATTTTCTATTCCGATAACAAGCCTTAATACTCTTGAAGAGGAATCAGCCCCACTTAGATTAGAAGAATAATATACTAAATCAACAACAGTTCTTGGCAAAATGGGATTGTTAATCTTCAAGGAGAATTTACCGTCTTCGTCTGCCGTAGTTGTATAATCTTTACCATTATATACAAAATGTACAGTGTTTAATCGTTCAGCTATTCCTTTGATTACTGGTGTCTGGCTTGTAAAATAATATCCAACAAAATCCTTTTCGACTACATTCTTAATTAAGCCAATATCCGTGATCTTTACTTTTTGAGGTATATTCTCTTCCGGCGAAGTTGTAGGAGATTCAATTGGAGTTTCTGTTGGAGTTTCAGTTGGTGTAGTAATTGGTGTATCCGTGGGAGTTATAGTTGGAGTATCTGTAACCGTAACAGTTGGGGTAGGTGTAATCAAATCTATTTTTGAAAATTGAAATGGAGAATATTCATAGAATGGCAAATAATAACCGTCGTCGACTACGGCATAGAGATAATAATCACCACTAGGTACAGATGACAAATCAAGGATCGCTGTGTTTGCGGCCCCAGATTCTAAATAAGTTCCACTAATTGCAGTACCATCAAATCCCGAATTATCTGTATCGTAATAGAAATTAATTTCGCCATCCCCTGATAATCCTGTGTCATACCATTTAACTTCAAGATTATCATAAGTAGTCTGTTCTTGTCCGAAATCTTTAAATGCAAAAGCGGAAGCACCATCGACAAATGCCCCACCTTTATCAAAGCCACTTAAAACATAGGACACATGGGCCATTTTATAGTCCAGGTCATCACTTGACATACTCACACCGGGATCACCACTTGTCATATATTGGAGTCCGATACATGATTTATTTACATCAGTTAACGATAGAGCATTCGGACAAAAACCAAATCGATTAGGTGTTTCGTTTGGCATCGGTCCATAAGTACCAAAAATTCCGTAATTGAGCTCGTCAGTATAGCTATGGCTTTGTATCCATGAGATCAAGGGGACCCCATCTTTGTTTAAATTAATACAGGCCGGATAAACCGAGGCAAAATCTATAGTCCTTTCAATCATGACGGTATCGCTTTTTGTCCCATCGATATTTATTTTCTTATAAGCTACCCCATTTACGGTGGATAAACCTGGAGGATCAGTATCCCAAACCATTTGAAATTCATTATTGTAATACTCTACCCCCGGTAAATCCCAATACCAGGATGTATCAGAATCATCGCTAATAAGTATGTCATCTGTTGTTAAATATGTCGGATTACCAAGAGAATCAAACATTTGAAAATATACGCGATCAAAATAATCAACCCCATCATCAAAATAGCCACCCCAAATTACTCCAAAACCACCCTGATCATCTCCTGCGACTGATTGTGTATAACCCGCATAATCTGTTGCGCTATAATCATCTATAAATGTTGAGTCTATAGAAAAAGACATTGTAGAGGGATCGAATATCCTATAATACAAATCTTCGTTATTACCATCATACCAAACTATCACAAAACGACCATCAGAAAGTCTATCAACATCAGTTTCATCTACACTGTGCTCTTCTGGGCTGATAAAGAAATAATCACCGATCATATTTCCAGTTGAATCAATTATTTGTCCGATTCCGCTAACACTTCTAGTTAAATCACCCCCGTTATAGTCATCCTGCCAAACAACCATAACTTGACCATTATTAATTTTTGAAATTTTTGGTAACGCTGGCTCAGTTACAAACCTTGAATCGACCAAATCCACATCATCAAGCACGATTTGACCATCTGAATCTATAATTTTGTAAAAAAGTCTTTTAGTTCCGGTAGCTATTTCTTCATTAATCCAAACTATTAGAAAGTTTCCATCTCCAAGAGACTCTACCGATGCATCTTTATTGTTATAGTCTGGGAGGGGAAATTGATTGCCGATATTAACTATATGATCAACAGTTCCTCTTGATAGATTAATCGGGTCATTCCATATGTATAACCAAGCTTCGGACTGTCTGGTAGGCCAAAAAATTATGTCCCTTGTGACAACCATCGCTACATTATTATCATCGTCAATACTTATCGGATTGCCTAGTATTGTTTCGTTTGTTGAGTATTCAGTCAATCGACTAATATTAAAAGTCGAAGACTGTTTTAAGTAAACATCGGGGATATCATTTAAGCCAGATACAGATGAAAGACCCAAATCGTCAGTAGAATTAAAGTATATTGCACCTCGACTTTTATCAAAATCATTCACAAGTCTCGACCAATTTAAGTTAGAACCACTCGAAAAGTTAGCATAAAATTTTGATAATATTATCGATTCAAAAGAATTTAATACCGAAACAAATTGATTACTATCATTTGATCCAGTTAAATCACCTACTTCGATTCTCTCATCAGGATGAAAATGACTAGAGTATTGTTGAGTATTTATTCTAACATCAAGACTGGAATCCAGATTCGACACCCACACAGTAGGGGTGATACTTGTTGTCGGAGTTGGCGAAGCTTGTATTGTACTTTGTTCTGAAAAAGAAATTAAAACAAACAAAAGAAACAAAACAATAGTTATTTTTTTTCATATTTTAAATGATTCTATAAATCTATTATTATGAAAAAACATTAAGAAAGCAATTGCACCTGGCGAGAATCGAACTCACAACCACCACTTCCGCAAAGTGGTGCTCTATCCAATTGAGCTACAGGTGCTTAATTTTGGTTTAGCGCTTAATTTTACAATAAATTATGACATTTTCATAATCATTAAATTTATTCTATTATTAAATGACCCATTTTATTTATAAATATGTACACAGGACTAACCACTCAAGAAGTTGCTAAACAAAGGGAGGTATACGGAGAAAACAAATTACCATCAAGTAATGAAGTGTCTCTATTCAAATTGTTACTTTCTCAATTTAAAAGCCCATTAATAATTTTGCTCTTGATAACAGCCTTAATTTCTTTCGTTTTTAATGAAGGTTCTGATGCGATATTAATAACCATAGTGTTAGTTTTAAATATTTCGATAGGTTTATCCCAAGAATATAAAGCTCAAAAAACTCTACAAGCTTTAAAAAATATGCTGGAACCTACTACTACAGTTGTCCGCAATAATTCTAGAAAAAGGATCTTTACGCACGAGATAGTCCCGGGAGACATTGTTGTCCTTGGGGCAGGGGATATTATTCCTGCAGATGGAAAAATTCTTGAAGCTAATTACTTACTTATCAAAGAAGCCATCTTAACTGGTGAAAGCGAAGCAATCCCTAAAGACCCCAAAAAAGATAATCTGGTTTTTATGGGAACTTCAGTATTAAAAGGATCGGGAATTTTTAAAGTTGAGAAAATTGCCCTAGAAACTAAATTTGGAAAAATCGGAGAAGAACTGATAAAAATTAATGATAGCGAAACACCTCTACAGAAATCCCTTTCAGATTTCTCTAAAAAATTATCAATTCTAGTAATTATTTTAGCCATAACCATATTTATTATTGGTTTGCTTTATGGTAACCCGCCGACTGAAATGTTCAGATATGCAATCATCCTAGCAATAGCAATAATCCCAGAAGGTCTTCCCGTAGTCGTAACCGTAATATTGGCAAGGGGAATGAATAGGATATTAAAAAAGAAAGGACTTGTGAAAAACTTATTAAGTGTAGAAACACTTGGCGCAACAACAGTAATTTGTGTTGATAAAACCGGAACCCTTACAACAGGCAACATGCAGATAGTTGATGAAATTATGGTTGAAAAAGATCGTTCATACGAAGCCTTTATTATCAATAATGATCAAAGGACAAATATTGAAATTGCAATGTGGGAATACATAAAGAAAACTGGATTTAATATTAAAGGATTTGTAAAAAATTATAAAAAAGAATTTTTTGAAAGTTTTTCAAGTGAATCAAAATATGCGCTAACTATATGCAGTTGCCCTAAAGAGAAAATCGCATATCTAACTGGAGCTCCAGATATAATTTTAAAATATATCGGAGATTCTGATGCTACAAAAGACAAGATAATGTCCGATATAAGCTTTTTGGCTTCTCAGGGATATCGATTAATAGCTAGTGCATACAAAATAGATTCGGACACTGAGAATTTAAAGAAGAAAACTGGATATATTTGGAGCGGATTACTAGCAATATACGACCCTCTTAGACCAGAGGCAAAGGAAAGCTTAAACTTGGCCCAACAGGGTGGCATATCAGTGAAAATCCTGACCGGCGACTATATTAAAACAGCCGAAAAGATTGCGTACAACTTAAATCTTGATCTAAAACGAGACGAAATGTTAGAGGGAAAGGAGTTAGATAAAATGACATCAAAGCAATTGAGTAAAATCATAGATAAAATAAGACTTTTTGCCAGAATAACTCCTCAACATAAGTTAAAAATCATCGAAGCCCTTCAAAGCAAGGGCGAAGTAGTTGCCATGACAGGCGACGGGGTAAATGATGTTCTTGCTCTTAAAAAAGCCGATATCGGAATAGCTATGGGCAATTCTGCCGAAGTAACAAAAGAAGCCGCCGATTTGATCTTACTAAACAATAACTTTTCTACTATAATCCACACAATCGAAGAGGGGAGGCTTGTTTTTAAAAATATTCGAAAAGTCATAGGATATATTCTCTCAAATTCTTTTGCCGAAATTACTTTAATATTTGCCACCTTTTTATTAAGGCTCCCAACACCGTTAACCGTTGCACAGATTCTTTGGATTCATCTGATCTGTGATGGGCCACCCGATTTGGCACTGGGCTTTGATACCGACACCAAAGGGCTACTTCAAGACAAACCACACAATTCTAAAAAAGAATTTATTCTAGATAAGAAAACCAGAGTTTTAATATTATTCGTTAGCATCACAGTTGCAATAATCACCCTAATTGTATATAGCCATTTTGTCTTGAGAGTAGGGGACACACAATTAGGCCAAACTATTAGCTTTGCAATTTTATCGATAATCAGCCTTTCATACCTTTTCTCATACAAAGAGCTTGAAGTTCCGGTCTATAGAATAAAAGGGATTTTTAAAAACAAGATAATCATTTTTTCCATTATTTACGGCTTGATTTTAACCTTCATGGCTATTTACATTGAGCCAATTCGGGGGGCCCTTGGAAATTCAGTTTTGGAATTAAATCATTGGATAATAATAATATTAGTGGCTTTAATCATTGTCATAGGGGTAGAGGTCATAAAATTAATGAAGAAAAAGTATTAATTTTATGATAAATTAAAGTATGAAAAATTTCCTCGAGGGTATCACAATTTTTATCTTCTTAATACTTGCGCCTTTTAATCTTGGGTATTACTCATACAGATTGATAGGGGAGTTTATTGATAATGGTTATCAAATAAACACTCCTACAGGAGAAGTTGCAGGTATTAATAACGCCGATTTTAAAGAAATTGAAAAAGTAATACCAAATACTGACAACTTTGAATATCTCAAAACAATCAATCAAGAAAATAAAATTAAAAAGGAACAAGCACCAATTATTGTAAGTAAGATGCCTAGTAGGACACCATCTATATCACCAAGCGTCATCGCCGAAGAAAATTTTTCTTTTAAACCGAGTCAATTACTTTTTATATGCATTAAAGACAATGGCGAAGGGGACTGGATCTTATACAATTCGGGTAGATCTATTGCCAACATTGACAATACAGAGGCATTATATAAAGAAACAGGGGAGAATTTAATCTTAAGCTGTCAACGGAAACTAAGGCTCTATGGGCTTTCCAACGACTTTTCAATCAAGCGAATAAAAGATTCAGGAGAGGCGATAGAGGAGAAGTTAATTTTAGAAAAATCATATTCGGATTTTTATTTAGAATTGTCGGTAAATGAAAGTTCTTCAAAGATAGAATATAAAATAAAAATAGCAGAGTAATTGAAGTTTAAAATAAAAGTTCTTCACAAATTAAACACACACTTATCCACAAACAATCCATATCTGCTCAAGTTTTTTACACAAAGTTATCCACACAAGCTAAACTTTTAAGCCTTTCGTATCATTTGCGTATATATCAATTATATACATTAATGGAAAATACTATGGGCCAAATCCATGAAACAATCCTCTTCTCTAGCCCCTTTTTATGGATATGTGTAATCTCTAATTGCTATACCACCAGTTGAATTTGAGGTCTTCGCTTGAAGCAGAATTTAACTTTACAACAAAGAAGTTCTCACCTTGATCGGTTAATGTTATTGATTTTGAGCCATCACTGTTACTTATTAATGTTAATAGGATTATTGAGTCTTTATTTACCCCTTCCGCATCTACTTTTATCTCTGTAGTCCCCACTGGGATTATCGTTTGACCCCTTGATGGGTTATCTTTACCAAATTCGAAAATACCTTTACTATTAATTCCAAACAAATATCCCCCTACACTATTTGTAATTTTGAATTTTGATATACCCTCGCTGTCGCCAAGTTTGAATTCTATAGCATTTTGGCCAATTGAACTTATTAGGGAAGTTGAAATTGAATTTGCGGTTAATAAACCCGTTATATTCAAATCTAAAACAGTCAAATTATCGAATTTAATATTTTGTATATCATTTGCTAAAATCGAATTGCTATTCATATTGGTCATAAGGGTGGTCTCGTCACCGCCGGTGTTTAATTTGTATTGTCCGCTCAAAAAATTACTTAATTCCGGGGTTAATCTGTAACCTAGATCAACAAACATCATGATTCTTCCTTCCCCATATTGTTCTAAAGCCATTGGTTTAATTATGTCCTCAGTTGCTTCGACGGCTACTCTTACTGCTTCTTTTTCTTCATTGGTTACATTTGCATCTTGAACCTCTTGTTCAATTATTTTTACTTCCTCTTTAACCTCTTGTAATTCTACTTTTACTCCGTTACTATCGCCCCCATTGTTGTATGTAAAACCTTCAAGGGCTCTACCGATTGATATACCAGGATTACAATATTTTGTACCGCATTGCTTCATTGCATATCCTGGTTTAGTTGCCGGAACCAAATAATCCCCTATTTCAATATTTCCGTTTTCTGTAGATACCTTAACTGGCACCCTACCCGCAAGAGCTACAGGACGCATATTCTTCCTGTCTTCCTCAGATAAATTCCAGTCAGATAATTTCAAACCAGGAGAAGTAGAAATTACACCAAGTACATTATTAGAATAAGCTTCAGAAGTCCTATCGACTAATATGCCTCCGGATTTTGCCATTGAAACAACATCACCCGCTATTATGGTGGTATCTGAAACCTTGTAATCTTCTGCTAAGTCAAAGTTAGAAATTGAAATGCTATCTTTTGCATAAAAATTTGAGGAATATGTATTATTAAAATATTTCGAAGCAGAACCAAGGTTATATCCTCCTGTAGATAATTTATCTAGCTCAAGTAGATAAATATTATTATCAAATTCATTATAGTAGGATAATAATAACGAAGAAGAGTCAAATAATATCAAGCTTGTTGAAGCAGACGGCGATCCCCCACTCCCACCAATATTAAGCAATGTAGATGACTTAAAACCAATACAATCAGAATCCAAACATTTTATTATATTTAAATTGTTTGTATACATATCCCTAAAAGCTATTATAGGATTGCCGTCATAATCAATTGTGGCATCAATATTCCAAGGTAAAACAGAACCATCTCCTACATTGAGCCTTGTGGGATTTACGAATGCTGGATAATCGCAATCATAACTAGTACATCTGATCATCTTTAGATATTGACCAGTTTCATCCGAATACAAAATAACTGGGAAGTCATCTCTATCTAAAAGTATTTTCGTATCCATCGCCGCCATAGAATCCGAATCTAGGGTAAGAATTGTAGAAGTCCCACAATTTTCATTGCTACATACTGCTAGCTTTAAATCATAAGCCGGAATATCAACATAAGAAATCATTGGGTTTCCGTATTTATTGATCACTATTGAAGTAGAATATCTCCCCGAGTCGCTAGCATAATCAATAGTATCAGTTACACTCGATGAACAATTGATATTAGTACAATAGGCGAATTTTACATCACCATTTGTTGAATCATAATAACTCATAACAGGGTAGCCATTCCCCCCTATTGCAATGGAAGAATTTTGACCAACATGATCAATTGAATCAATTGTAGTAATAATTGAAGCAGAACATTTTAAATCTAAACACTTGGCAACTTTTAAATCGCCATTTGTTAAATCATAATAACTTATTACCGGGAACCCATCAGAACCAATGACGATTGAAGACATATCCCCGACAATGCCGGTTGAATCTACAGTCGTATAATCAATATTTGTTGAACAATTATAATTATTGCAATGTGCCACTACCAAATCCGCTGTCGAAGCATCAAAGTATGAAAAAACGGGATTTCCGTCAAAACCCCTGGCCATGGCTGAAGGATGGTTGCCAGCAGATGTTGAATCAATTACTTTTTCACTTACAACCTCATATTTAAAGAGCGTAGGCGAAGAGTCCGGACCGATATCGCCCTTAACCTGTAAGGCAAAATCTTTTGGATCAAAAACCCCCACTCCAATTGAATCGTTAGCAAAAAAGTTGTTAGCATAAGCATTGTTGAAATATTTCTCTAATGATCCTAAATTTGATCCACCTATATATTTTGAATACAATGATGCTACTCTAACTCCATATACTACATTCCCCGAAAAAGATATAATTGGCTCTCCATTATCCCTAAATTGTACTGAAGGAAAAAGCCCAGTATTAGGATCATCAATTATTGAATTAACTGAAGTTGTGCATCCCGCATCCAAACATTTTGTTACATTTAGTCGTGCTCCAGTGCCATCTTGAGAAAAAAATGCAATAACAGGATACCCATCCGGATCGACCTTCATAGAAATAAAATTCCCGGAATTTCCATATGAAAAGACAGTAGTAGTCGAAGCTACTGTCCCACAATCAATATCTGCACACTTCAAAACCTTAACATCTCTATTAATATCATCTTCGTATGCAATAACTGGAAATGAATCATTCCCAATATCTATACTGGTATTTAACCCGACATCCCCTACACTATCCTGTTTAAAAATCTTTACCACACCGGTACAATCAGCAACTGTACATTTTGCAGTATATAAATCCTGATCGGTAGTATTAAAATATGAAATAATCGGTAAGTTATCATCGCCAATAACAATACTTGGAAACAATCCTGTATCACCAGTTGTGTCCACCACGGTCAATATTGAAGCTCCGGTACATTCCTGATTTATACACTTTGCCACTTTAAGATCACTGCCAGTAAGCGCCCAATATGCAATAATTGGATAACCATCCGCCCCAATAGCCAACGAAGTATACCAGCCCATGTTCCCAACAGAATCGACAGTTGTGATAATAGGTGGGTTTGAACAATTAATGTCTGTACATTTAGCCACCTTAAGATCAAAGTTAATATTGTCGTAATATGACATTACAGGGTACCCATCGACTCCTATTCCTATTGAAGCAAAGCCCCCCACATCGGTAGTTGATTCATCAATAATATTTATAATAGGTTCCCCTTTACAATATTTATCTATACATTTTGCAGTTTTAAGAAAATTTTCAGTTTGTTGTTTATATGCAATTATCGGATATCCATCTATGCCTATGGCCATTGTTGTCTCTCCAGACATATCCTCATCCGTAACAATTTCTGTAGAAAAATCGTATCCATCAAATACAGGTATTTGATCTGGCCCAATATCCCCATTAACCTGTAATGCAAAGTTAGACGGGTTATTCGTCCCTATCCCAACATTCCCTCCGTTTGGATTCAGTAGAATATTCCCCTTTGTTGCATTAGTTGTTGAATCTATTGTTAGATTCTCTCCTGCCCCTGTTCCTCCATATATTGTTTGTCCTCCTGCTAGTCCTGTTGATATATCTGCCGTTAGTGTTCCAGAGGTATCTGTTAGGCCTGTTGATATTGTGTAAGTCGGCCCTATTGGAGTTGAATCATCTAATAGTTGATTCCAGTCTGTAGAACCATCAATATTTACATACACCTTTCCACTTACATAGTCCATTGCTAAACTCCCTTTGTTACCCGCTAATGTTCCATCTGGATTTGTATTAATTGAATACAGTCCTACTGTTCCTACTCCGTCATTGAATGCTATCCTCATTGTATTTACTGTGCTATTCGTTGTTGTGAGTAATCCGCTATTATCTACATTAAAAACTTCGGCTGTTGTTGAATTCCCAAAATTTATTAAATCACCTGTGCTGTATTGTGTTCCCCATAAAAGTGGATCTGTTGTTGAATACATTGTGTTTGTTCCTGTTTCAAAGAAGCTTTTTCCTGGGGTACATGTACATGTATATGTTGAGCCTCCTCCTGAGATTTCGTTCCTACATGATCCTCCTGCATCTGCTGTACATACATATGTCCCATCTATTCCGGGAAGATATGCACAGGCTGATCCATTTTGAAGTTCACAGTTTA
>CAYWVD010000003.1:0-34663 GCA_964461915.1 uncultured Candidatus Saccharibacteria bacterium
TAAACTGTGAACTTCAAAATGGATCAGCCTGTGCATATCTTCCCGGAATAGATGGAACATATGTATGTACGGCAGACGCAGGAGGATCCTGTAGGAATGAGGTATTAGGAGGTGGGGCAACTTATTCATGTATATGTACCCCAGGTAAAAGTTTCTTTGAAACAGGAACAAATTCGATGTATTCAACAACGGACCCACTCTTATGGGGAACACAATACGGATCAGGAGACTTGATCAACTTTGGTAATTCAACAACGGCGGAAGTGTTCAATGTAGATAATTCAGGACTTCTAACAACCACTAATAACACAGTAAACACGATGAGAATAGCTTTTAATGACGGTGTAGGAATAGTGGGGATATATTCAATAAACACTAACCCTGATGGAACTTTAGTTGGTAAAAAGGGTAGTCTTGCAATGGACTACGCAAATGGGAAGTTGTATGTGAATATAGATGGAAGTACAGAATGGAATCAACTACTTGATGATTCATCATCCGGGGGCCCAATGTACACAATATCAACAGGCTTAACAGATACAAGTGGTACACTAACAGCAGACATTTCAACTGGCAAAGCTGGTGGTCAAACGATATATGGAGGTACGGCGGCTGGAGATAGTTTAACAATAGATTCAACAACTAATGCAACAAAGGGGAATATTCTACTGAATCCAAACGGAGGGAATGTTGGGATAGGGACGAATAATCCTTCTGAGGCCTTAGAGGTTTCGGGAAACTTAAAAATCTCTAAAGAGATTACAACTGAAGACTGGGAAGCAACTTCAATCGTTGACGCTCCTGAGTATACTACTGATCATACGGCCGTTTGGACTGGCAAAGAGATGATAATTTGGGGTGGAGTTTACCGAAATAATCCAAGTGGACCGGATGCTATTTCAGATTTAGGGTGGAGTTACAATCCTAATACTAATATATGGCATCCGATAAGTTTAACTTTGGCTCCATCAGCAAGATACTCCCATACCGCAATTTGGACGGGGAGTAAAATGATAATTTGGGGTGGATTTGATGGATCTGGGCGTCTGGATACTGGGGCAATGTATGATCCAGAGACCGATACATGGCAAACAATGTCAAGTTCAGGTGCTCCAGCTGCAAGGTATTCGCATACTGCGGTCTGGACTGGGAATAAAATGGTTGTGTGGGGTGGAGAAGCTGCACCGGGTGTGTATTTTAATGATGGTGCTATTTTTGATCCTTCAACTAATACATGGACTCCATTCATAACTAATAGTACTTTATCGGCAAGAGATAAGCATACTATGGTTTGGTCAGGCAAGGATATTTTGATCTGGGGTGGTAATTCATTTATTGGAGAAGAAAATACTGGTGAAAGATATGACATGGAAACGGGTGCCTGGACTACAATTAGCCCGGTCGGCGCTCCAGTTGCAAGATATGATCATGAAGCAATTTGGACTGGAAATAAAATGTTAATATTAGGCGGCATGTCTGATGATCCAACTGGAGGTATAACTGGAGGGTTATATGATCCGATTACTAATACTTGGAAATCAATTAATGCTGACGCATATTTAGATGCAAATTTATACTTAACCCTAATATGGACAGGAGACAAAGCTATAGCTTGGGGTGGTACATCTAGAGTTACTTTATGGGAGAGAGGATTAAATTCTGGCGCAATATATGACCCATCAAAAGACTCTTGGACAGTTATGAAGATTTCGGGGGATACTCCTGACGCAAGGATGAAGCATACTGCTGTTTGGACCGGTTCAGAGATGATTGTTTGGGGGGGATATGATTCAAATATAGCAGGGACTTTTTATTTAAATTCAGGGGGTATCTATACCCCTCCTGATTATCAGGGGAACTTATTAGTCGAGGGTAATGCCTTTATCAATGGTCAATTATCTACTGTGGGTGATATCACTGCCGGAGGTTATTACAGCATAAGCGGGGCTGATCTTGCTGAAAATTACATTGCCGCCGACTCATCAATTACTGCGGGGGATGTTGTTAAACTTACTTCTGGACTGAAATTATCCAAAACGATGGAAGTATATGATCCTCAGGCGGTTGGTGTAGTTTCTTCAAAACCGGGTATGACTTTATCAGATATTTCTCAAATAGCAGATGAAGATAAAAATAATTTAAGACCATTGGCATTATCGGGAAGAGTCCCGGTTAAAGTTACTACTGAAAATGGAAATATTGAAGTTGGTGATTATCTTGTTCCAGCAAGTAAGGCTGGCTACGCCATGAAGCAATGTGGAATAAAGTCATGTAATTCGGGGATAGTAATCGGGAGGGCTTTAGAAGAATTCAAGTCCACAGATGCTGGCGATACACAAAGTGTTATTGATAAGCTTGAAGTAAATATTGCTGAAGTAGAAAATACAAAAGAGGTTTTAGAAAATTCGGATACTGTTGATAATGAGACAAAATCAGATGTTTCGGAAATCGTTGTCGTGGCAGAAACTTTATCGAGAACTATGAGTGCAAGTTATTATGGAGAAGGTAGAATTTTGATGTTTGTTGATCTAGGCTATAGACTAACTCCACAGCAAGAAAGCTATCTAAAGAGCATTTCGGTTAATACCGAAGTACTTTCGAACTCGCTTACAATGAATCAAATTGATTCTAATTCACTGTCAGTGGTTGATATGAATGTGACTGGACTTCTCACAACGGATAAAATTTCTACAAATCAAATAATGGCTTTTAAAGATCAGAATTTTTCACTTAATTTAGGTGATTCCGAGGGGAATACTGAATTCAGGATTAATAATGCTCTTGGTGAAAAAGTCTTTAGTGTATCTAGTTTGGGTAAGTTATTTGTAAGCGATGCCAAAGACAAGGGGTCTGTAGGATCAGGTATAATTAAGGCAGGCGAATTAACTGTAAAAATTGATTCGCGATCAATGAATATTAATTCAAAAGTGTTTTTAACATTAACAACTAAAGTCGAAAACCCACCATCATTAGTAGTTTCAAAAAAACTCGATGGATCATTTGAAGTTAGTATTAACGAGATCAAGGAAGAAAATATTGGCTTTGATTGGTGGATAATCAATTAAGAAGTTTTTTTAATTGGATATTTTTTTAAAAGTATAGTAATATACCCATACTATAATCAAACTTAAAGCAGTTTTCTAGCTTAAATTTTTATTCTTATTTTAAGAAAAAGTTTATAAATGGAACATTCAATCGGAGCAAATACATTGTTTTTAATCGGTGGATTCCCTTTTACAAATACAATGTTGGCATGTGTTTTGGTGTCTTTATTAATGATTTTTGTCGCTTTAATTGTTCGTAGCAAATTATCCATTGATAGACCTGGCAAATTACAGACCATTGTCGAATTAATTGTCGACTACATTTATGGTTTATGTTTGAGCATAGCCGATAAAAAAAGAGCTCAATCATTTTTTCCTTGGATGATCACATTCTTTCTATTCATTATATTAAATAATGTCATTGGATTATTTCCGGGATTCGGCCATATTGCTTATACAAATGCCGAGGGGCATGAAATTGCTTTACTTAAAGGTGCTACAAGTGATTTGAACTTAACATTTGCCTTAGGTGTAGTATCCTTTGGATTATTAGAATTTTATGGATTCAAGATGGTTGGTGTTAAAGGATGGTTGAAACATTACTTTCACACTAAGCCAATTTATATTTTACCAATATTTATTTTTGTCGGAGTCTTAGAACTTGTTTTGGAACCTGTAAAATCTTTATCTCTGGCATTTCGACTTTTTGGAAATGTTATGGCTGGAGAGACTTTGGTCTCGGCCATGTCAGTAATTAATGGGACTCCTGTCCTATTAGCCGCTGTTCCTTTCTTGTTATTAGAAATGCTCGTTGCTTTTGTTCAGGCACTTGTTTTTACATTGTTGACATTAACATTTATTTCGATGATTACGGCTCCAAGTGAGGAGCATTAAAATCGGTTTTATTTAATTTATTTTTTATTTATTTATTTAAACATGGAGATAATACTTTCAAAAGTCCTCTTTATCGCTATTGGTGGAATTGCACCCGCATTAGGTATCGGAATGATTGGTAAATCCGCTATGGAAGCCATCGGTCGAAACCCAGAAGCTAGTGGTAAATTATTTGTACCTATGATTTTAGGTATGGCTCTAGCAGAAGCTATTGCAATTTATGCATTAGTTGGCGCATTTGTATTCTAAAAATTAAAGAATAATGGAAGAAATTCTACACTCATTACATATAAATGAAACTTTTTTCTTTTATTTGATTAATTTTGTTTTACTTGTAGTCATTCTTAGACTTATTCTCTGGAAGCCTTTAATTAGGGCTATCAGTCAAAGAGAAGAAAGAATAGACAAGGGTTTAAAGCTAACTAACGATCTCGAGGCCAAAATGCAAAAGATCGAAAATGACTATCAGGAAAAAATGCAAAAAGCTTCAACCGAAGCCAAGCAGATAATTTCTGATGCAAAAGCTCAAGGTGATGAAAATATTAAAAAGAGCGTTGAGGCTTCAAAAATTGAATCTTCTAAACTGATCGAATCTACAAAAGCTCAATTGGCTCAAGAAAAGAAGAAGATCAAAGATGAATTAATGGCTGAGACAAAAGATTTTGTTATCGAAGCTGTTGAAAAAATCATTAAAGAAGATATCGATCCAAAGACAAAAGAGAAAATTATCGGTGAGTTTATTAAAAAAATTTAATAAAAAAAATAAATGAAAAGTCTTAACGCAAAACAATATGCAGTATTGTTGCAGCAGTCATTAGATTCATATACTTCTGGTATCTCAAAAAATGGCGAGAATTTAAGTGTTGATCTAACTTTGTCATTGCTTTTAAAGGCATTGGTCCCTGTTGTTAAAAATCTCGAAAAAACCGGAAGATTAAAACTATTTCCTGAAATAATTCAGGAGTTTGAGAAAATCTCTTCAAGAAAATCATCTCTTGATACTGCTTTTGTTTATTCATCAATCGCTTTAACCGATGCTCAAAAAGTCGAATTAAAAGATAGATTAAGCAAACTATTTAAAACTGATATTGAAATTGATAATGAAGTAGATGAATCTATGCCCGAAGGTATACTTATTAAATACAAAGACACCCTTATTGATGGTACTGTTATCACACAATTAAAAAAATCATTAAGTTAAAATAATAAATTTTTGAAATTATGGACATTCAAAATGAAATAAAAAAACGATTAGAAGAATTTGATACTTCTGTCGAGATCCGAAATGTCGGAAGCGTTGTCAAAGTCGGTGACGGGGTTGCTGTTTGTGATGGCTTATCCGATGTGGGTTCTGGCGAAATGGTCAAATTTGATAATTCTGGAGTACTTGGAATGGCTCTTAATCTTGAAGATGCGGGAGTTGGTATCATGATTTTGGGAGAATATAAAGGTATAAAAGAAGGGGACACAGTTTCGGCTTTGAATAGAAGTTTGAGCATTAAAGTAGACGAGGCTATTTTAGGTAGAGTTGTAAATTCCTTGGGTATTCCACTTGATGGCAAAGGCGAAATTGCTTTTGGAAAAGATATGAAAGAAATGGATCTAGAAAAAATTGCTCCTTCAGTTTTGGATAGACAGGCTGTAGATAGACCTATCCAAACAGGCATTAAAGCAATTGATTCAATGATTCCTATCGGAAGAGGTCAAAGAGAATTGATCATTGGTGACAGACAAACAGGTAAAAGTGCTGTTGCTGTCGATACGATCATCAATCAAAAAGGTAAAAATGTAGTTTGTATTTATGTTGCTATTGGTCAGAAAGCTTCAAAGATCATGCAGATCAAAGAAACTCTCGAAAAAGCCGGAGCAATGGAATATACAACAATTGTTTTAGCTGGTTCTGCAGATGCTGCTTCACTTCAATACATGGCTCCATACGCAGGTTGCGCAATTGGTGAATATTTTATGGAAAAAGGTAAAGATGCTTTAGTTATATATGATGATCTTACAAAGCATGCATGGGCATATAGACAAATTTCGTTACTTTTAAAAAGACCTCCAGGTCGAGAAGCTTACCCTGGTGATGTCTTCTACCTACATTCAAGACTTTTAGAAAGAGCTTCAAGAATGCATAAAGATCTTGGTGGCGGTTCATTAACGGCTTTGCCAATAATTGAAACTCAAGCAGGTGACTTGTCGGCATATATTCCAACAAATGTAATTTCAATTACTGATGGTCAGATTTATCTCGAAACAGATCTTTTCAACTCGGGTGTAAGGCCAGCAATTAATCCCGGCCTTTCAGTATCCAGAGTCGGTGGAGATGCTCAGATCAAGGCTATGAAAAAAGTAGCCGGTAAACTTAGACTAGATTTAGCTCAATTCAGAGAATTAGAAGCTTTTGCTCAATTTGGAACCGATCTTGATAAAGAAACCAAAGCCAGATTAGAACAAGGGAAAAGATTAGTAGAAGTTTTAAAACAGCCACAATACGATCCAGTCCCTGTTGAAGAACAAGTCGTTGTCTTTTACGCTTGCGTAAATGGATTCACAAATATTGTCCCTGTCGAATCAATGTTGGATTGGGAGAAAAACTTCAGAGATTTCATGCGAAATTCAAAACCAGCAGTTTTAGAACAAATTGGGAAGGTTGGCGAATTAAATGATGAAATAGTAAAAGATATTGAATCTTCGCTTGAGGAATTCTTCAGAATTAATAAATATTAATAAATTTTAAGGATTTCAAAAAGGAGATGTCTAATTTAAGACAATTAAGAACAAGGATAAAATCTTCTAAGAGTACTGCTAAAGTAACTAAGGCTATGGAAATGGTTGCTGCATCAAAGATGCGAAGAGCTCAAGATCAAGCAAAATCAGCCGGATTATACACCGAAGGGATCAGTCAAATTGTTTTAAAATTGGGTGGGAGTATTTCACCCGAAGAAAATGTCTTTTTTAGAATCAGTCCAAAAATCAAGAAAATCTGTATTGTAGTTTATGGACCATCCAGAGGCTTTTGCGGATCATTAAGCGCCAACTTAGCGTATTCTTTAAGGACTTTTGTAAAAGACCTTGAAGCCCAAAATGTTGAGATAGATTTTGTTACTGTGATGAAGATGGCCTATAAGGTGGCTTCAAAGATGGGGCATCAAATCAAGGCTCACTTTACTGAATTTGATGAATATCCAAAAGTCCAATCAATATATCAAATACTTGATGTCGTTAGAAATGATTTTAAGTCTGGGATCTATGATGAAGTATATATTGCATACCCAAGGTTTGTATCAACTGCTGTACAAATCCCTGAAATTATTAAAGTTTTGCCAGTTGATCCAAGCGTATTCATTAAGCCCAGCTTAGAAAAAGGTGGAGAGGTAATCGAAACAACAGAGCCAGAAAAAGCGTCCGCAGGTCAATCTGGATTCTTTTTACTTGAGCCATCAAAAAAAGAGATTTTGGATAGATTAGTACCAGAATACATTGAAATGCGATTTTTCAACTCCCTTTTATCAACTAAAGCGTCGGAACATAGCGCCAGAATGTTAGTTATGAGGAATGCCACAGATAATGCTGAAGAAATGATTTATGATCTTACATTAAAATTTAACAAAACAAGACAGGCTCAAATAACCACTGAAATTATTGAAACATCAGGAAGATTGTAAGAGCCAATATTTTTTATTTCGTTTATTTAATAAAATATGAAATCTATAGAAAAAAACTTAGTTGGAAAAGTCCTTCAAATCATCGGTGTAGTCATCGATGTCGAGTTTAAGGGCGATTCATTGCCTGCAATTTATGAAGCACTTGAGATAAAAAGAAAAAATGGAAAAGTTTTGATCCTCGAAGTGCAACAGCATATGGGCGCAAGTGTAGTCAGGACTTTAGCTATGGGATCATCCGATGGGATTAAAAGAGGTGATGAAGTAATTGCCACTGGTAGCCCTATTCAAGTTCCAGTCGGGAATAAAGTATTGGGAAGGCTTTTCAATGCTTTAGGCGAACCACTTGATAGCAAAGGCGAACTAGAAGGAGTTGAAAAAGAATCCATTCACAGAGAACCACCAAAATTTACAAGCCAATCAGTTAAGGTTGAGGTGCTTGAAACTGGCATTAAGGTTATCGATTTATTATGTCCTTTTATTAAAGGTGGAAAAGTTGGTGTTTTTGGTGGCGCCGGAGTTGGTAAAACAGTTATTATTGGAGAATTAATCTTCAACATCGCAAGGTCACATGGAGGATATTCAATGTTTGCAGGTGTAGGTGAAAGATCCAGAGAAGGTACAATGATGTACAAAGAATTTCAAGAGTATGGGATTTTAGATAAAACCGCTTTGGTTTTCGGTCAAATGAATGAACCTCCAGGTGTTAGATTAAGAGTTGCTTTATCTGCATTGACGATGGCCGAGCATTTTAGAGACGAACAGGGTAAAGATGTTCTTTTATTCATTGATAATATATTTAGATTCTCACAAGCTGGATCGGAGGTTTCTGCCCTTTTAGGTAGGATCCCATCGGCAGTAGGTTATCAACCAACACTTGCTGAAGAAATGGGCTATTTACAAGAAAGAATCAGTTCCACTGAAAAGGGTTCAATTACATCAGTTCAAGCAGTCTATGTTCCTGCGGACGACTATACGGATCCCGCTCCAGTAACTACTTTCGCTCATCTTGATTCTACATTAACTTTAGAGAGAAGACTTGCAGAACAAGGTCTATACCCTGCAATCGATCCTTTAACATCATCATCAAATGCTTTGAGCTTAAATATTGTTGGCGAAAGGCATTATCGAGTTGCTCAACAGATAAGGTCTACTCTACAAAGATATCGTGATCTTCAGGATTTGATTGCAATCTTGGGTGTCGAAGAGCTTTCTGATGAGGATAAATTAATTGTTATGCGAGCTAGAAAAATCCAAAGATTTTTAACTCAACCTTTCAATGTTGCTTCACAGTTTACAGGCCGTGAAGGTAGATATGTTTCGCTCGAAGATACAATCACAGGTTTTGAAAAGATTTTGGATGGCAGTATGGATGAATATTCTGAGAATGACTTCTATTTGAAAGGTGATATTAATGATGTCATCAATTCAAAAAAAGAAGAAAAATAGTTATTAAAAATTAGTCGTGTTATTAAAAATAATTTCGTCAGAAAAAATTCTTTTTGAAGGTGAAGTTGAATCAGTTGATGCGCCCACAATTTCGGGGCATATCTGTATTCTTCCAAAACATGTAAATTTGGTTTCCGCCCTTGATGTTGGAACAATGTGGGCCAAAACCTCTACCGCTAAAATGGAATTTGTTTTGAATGGAGGATTTGTTCAAGTTAAAAATGACGAAATTATAATCCTAGCAAACGAAGCAGCCGTACCAAAAGACATCGTCCAAGCCGAAGTCGAGGCCGCAATCAAACGAGCTGAAGAACAAATCAGTAAAGACCTACCACCCCAAGAGCTTATCCTGTTGGAAAAACAACTGAGATACGAAAAGCTAAAGCTAAAACAGGGGAGATAATTTCTTACGAATCCTTAATATTTAGTGGCCTATTAAGGCCAATGGTGGTTTACAAAAAGTGGGTCTAGATGTAAGATATAAAGGATATATATAATATTGGTAAATTAAAATTATGAGCCCACCAATTTATAACTTGAGTTTCCCAAAAGATGTAATCATAAAAAATATTGATGTAGGTCAATATATGTATTTGGGTAATTATATTAAAGAAAAGGCTTATTTATCTTGCAGCCAATATATATTTCCACAACAAAATGAAATTATTGCTCCTTACGAGTATTTGATGCTAGCTGATAGACCTCTTAAAGCATTCATGGATGGTTTCTTAGTTCCTCCAACAGAAAGATACAGGGCAGTATATTTAAAAGGGGTTAGTTTAAATGGGGCTAAAGAATGGAGGGAACCCCTTGCTGAGAATCCATCTTTTCTTACAGTTCAAGTTGATGGTCCTACTTCACCCGGCGGAGCTTATTTTAATGCACTATTTCCTTTTGATAGAAATCTAAGTAGATTACTTCATGAGTTTGATAAATGTAGTATGCCACTATTTGTTCCAGCCTAAATTCTATGACAATAGTAGACCTTATTAATTAAGCCTTATCCAAATAAAATGGCACAAGTTAAATCAGTAGTTGTTAAGGAGCCTCAGTTTAGAATTAGTCATTTAGATATATTAAAAGGATTAAATCTTGAACTCGGACCTTGTGCCTTTGATCCTGAATTATATTCGGTTAGAGCACAAATGTTATTTGGATTTGCGATTGAAGGATTTACTAGGAGACTTCAGGAATTACAACGATTAAACAACTTCCCCGACCCTCAAGAATTAGAAAATGAGCTTAGAATGACTAGAGTATTATGTTCTAATACTGGGAGACTATATACAAATAACCCCTTAAGGAGTATAGAAAGGGAAAACCTTTGCCAATTGTATATACAGGGTCTTTATCTTCATCATGATTCTAGAGAATGTATGAATTTAGGAATTACATTAGGCTTACCGAAAATATTAGCTCCTACAACTTTAAGACCTGTCGATGAAAGATTTATAGGTATGCCTTTGTATAGATTCGGGAATATAAATACACAAGTTAAAAATAGTAGAGCATTTGATCATGAATTGTATACGGGAATAAGTTGGCCATTGGGATTTTGGCATCCATCAACTATTGAAAGATATTTTGAATTTTCACCAATGGGACATGACTATGCGCCTGCAGGGCTTAGTAATTCCATCAATATTTATCTTCCGTTTTAAGTAAAAAAGATTGAAGATTAATACAAGAAGGGATATAATAGATATATACGGATTTTAATAATGACTACTGCATTGGGTGAATCGAGAGCAAATATGGGGAGGATTGTTTTCCCAATAAGACTTCCAGAATATACATTACCACTTTCCGATGGAAGTATTTATTTCCTTCCAAACGATTCTTCACACCTGGTCATTAGTTCGGAGACTATTCAACGACTAAAGGCAGGTGGAATGAAGGCAGTGCTAAGGAAACCATTAGAAAAAGCCGTTTTCATTAATATAATATCTCCTAGTAACAATAATCATGTTCCAGCAAGTTTAGCTTTTGGTGATATTGGGAACTTTGGAGTAGGTGCTTTAATAGCAAGAAGTAACTCTGGTTTATTTATTCCGGTTCCTTCAATGACAGAAGCACAATATCGTGTACCTTTTGATGTTAGTGTTGTATCAGATCCTTCTGTACAAAGGGAAATGCCAGCTGTTGAAAGGAGGAATAGTATTGTCCTTTTAGCTATGAAGGATCAAGGGAAAATTTTTTTTGGTGAACTCGCAGCTCTATTCAAACCTCTACCAATAATTAGTGATATTTAATTTTCATTTCGTTATATCCAATATACATTTTTAACAATAAACATGGATCCATTAAAAAAAGTAGAAGAAATCATTACAGAGATTCACAAGATATACTATGAGCAGAAAAACTATCCTAAACTAATTATCCATAGGCCTTGGTCTAAGGACAATCCAGAGATTTCTGGAGAACTTTCGGTGCCTGATGCATATACATTCTATCTCAAACAAGAGTTAAAAAATTTGATTTCAATGGGTGCAGAAATTCGTGTTGAAGCTTCGAGGCCTATTACGAGTCCCTACACGAGTAAGGTTTTGGATTATGTGGATGAACAAGATTTGGATCTTAGGAATAAGAAGATCTTTATGTTTGGTCCAGAGAGGATCGAGCTTTCTGTTGAAAGATTGAAACACTATACTGGCACAGATATCGAGGATTTTCAAAGTCATATTCTTTTGACTAATTATTCTATGCATATGGATTCATTTGCGGAAGTTTATCCTGATTGCGTAAAGCCAAAAGGGGATGTGCAAATGCCTGCTTATCATCACAAAATGCACGGGAATACAGGGATAACAATTGTCAATATTGGTGTTGGGCCGTCGAATGCAAAGACTTTTACCGACCATGTTTGCGTTCTAAAGCCGGATGTAATGCTGATGATCGGCCATTGCGGCGGTTTGCGTAACAATCAGGCCTGTGGAGATTTTGTTTTGGCAAACTCTTACTGGAGAGATGATCGCGTGCTAGATGAAGTCTTGCCATTTAGAGCTCCTGTCGTTCCAAACCACCTCCTAAACGAGATCATTATGGATGTTTTAGACGAAAAGAAGCTGACATATAGGGTTGGGTGTGTTTTTTCAACCGCAGATCGAAACTGGGAATTCTATAAGAATAAATATATCCATGACTTTGCTTTAAGTAGAAGTTTGGGTGTGGATATGGAATCCGCTACAATTGCGGGAAATGGATATAGATATAGGGTGCCTAATGCCACGCTTTTAATGGTAAGTGATAAGCCTCTCCATGGGAAGTTGAAAAGAAGCGTTGAAGCTCAAGCTTTTTATCAAAACACAAAAGAGGTGCATATTCAGGTGGCCATAAAAGTGATGATGGAATGTCGACAAAGATTCCCACAGGGATTTCCTGCAAGTATGCTTAGGGGACTTTATGATCCTCTAATGATTAGTATGTAGAAATCGAGCCCAAATACTTCTTTTTTAAGTCTTCTTTGATGAAGCTTGCATTTATGCTGTTTCGGGCAAGTATCAAAATATCTTCCCTTGATAGATCAAGGGCCTCTGCGACTGCATAAAAGTTGTCATTCAAGTATCCTCCAAAATATGCTGGATCATCAGAATTAATCATTACCATCAAGCCCAAATCAAGCATCTTTTTAAGTGGATGGTCTTTTAGATCAGGTGTAACCTGCAATTTGTAATTTGACAAAGGGCATACAGTAAGTGGCATCTGCAGCTTGACCAAACGATCAACCACTAATGAATCGTCCAAAGAATGATTCCCATGATCGATCCTTGATACTTTGAGTAAATCTAATGCTTCGGTAACATATTCTGATGGGCCTTCTTCGCCGGCATGTGCTACAGTTAAGAAACCGTAGCCCCTAGCTTTATCGAATACTTCTTTAAAGATTGAAGGAGGAAAGCCTTTCTCTGACGAATCAAGCCCAACTCCAATTATCCAGTCCTTGAAAGGAATTGCCTGTTCTAATGTTTTTAAAGCCTCATCTGCGCTTAGATGCCTTAAAAAACACATTATCAAATTTGAAGTCATACCAAGCTTACTTTCGGCGTCCACTAATGCTTTATGGATTCCATTGATCACTGTTTCAAACTTTATCCCCCTATCTGTATGAGTCTGGGGGTCAAAGAAAATTTCGGTATGGACAATATTATCGGACTTGGCCTTTAAAAGGTAGGCCCAAGTCATATCATAAAAATCCTGTTCGTGAATAAGAACGCTAGCAGAGGCATAATATATATCAAGGAAATCCTGTAAATTTGAAAAGTTATATGCCTTCTTCACCTCATCAATATTTTTGTATTTAAGTTCGATATTATTCCTCCTTGCGATTTCAAACATAAGTTCTGGTTCTAGTGAACCTTCAATATGTAAGTGTAATTCGGCTTTGGGGAGTGTGGCGATTAGTTGTTTAATTTCTGGTTTTAACATTTTGAATTATTAATATATTAGGGATTTTAACATGAGGGGGAGTGGTGGGGGAAGATTTCAATCTTTTATAGTTTACAGAAAATTTGCGAGGCAGGAACACTTTACATATTCACGGGGGGGGATATAATCCATATATATTATATGGGTGGGATGAATAATAATATTATCGGAATCAATTGGTCTGTTCAAAAAGGATACTTTCCTACTCCAGGTAATAATGCACATATAGCTTATAAATTAAATTTTGGTAGTCAAAGAAATTTTCATTCATTAAAGACCGGGATTATTGAACTACCTAGGGGCAATGACTTTCGACTAGTCTTACCAAGCGACGAGGGGGGGGTGCTAGTCCCAGGTGTAGAATGGGATCGTAATGTTCTAGAAACAATAAGAGATGCCAATCTAGAAAAGGTTGTTTCTGCGATGAATTATGCATTGATTCATATTTTTGCAAATAGTGCAAGCGTGGGTTTTATGCGAGGAAGTTCTCAGATTAATCCTTTAATAAATGTGAACCCAAGATAATCTCATATTTTCATCGCTTTAAGCCCATTCATTCAACGGGCCTCTTAATCCACCCTACAAACATTATCCGTCATATAAAAATTCGTGTTTTCGATTTCTAGCCCCGCACCAAATTTCTCGATTAAAATATTTGGATCAAATGGCTGATCAAACATTCTAGTTTCGGCTCTTGAAGTGTAAAAATATTGGATATCTTCAGTTTTTAAAAAGTCACAGAATTTATCCTTTGGATAGGATTCTTTAATCATTGCTTTTACGAGGTCGTCCCTGGCATCAACTGGGTAGCCTAAGGACCAATTGAAATATGGTACTCCCAGGTAGATCTTTCGGCCTGTTAAGAGTACGAAAGTGAAATCACTTGAAAAGTTTAGAAATACATCGTTGGGTTTTGTGTTTTGCATAATCCATTGGCTTTTTGGGGATTTGGCTATGTCATTAGTGGCGCCCATGTTGTCGTTAATGATTGGGAATAGATCGCAAAAGCCACCGAATAATAAGCCGATAGCGATTATTACGCCTAAGATTTTACCTAAAATATTTAGGTTTATGAATGCCATTTTGATGAAATAGAAGGCATAGATTGCCCAAATAAAGATAGTGAAATTGATGAGTTTATGGTTATTTGCCATGTCAGGCCCGAATCTAAAGAGATTTGCTACAACGAACATTGCGAGGGCAGCCCAAAACCAAGCAGTCTGTGAATTGAATATTTTGGATTTTTCTTTTTTAGTGATAATCATGAAAATGAATCCGAATATTGCGCAGAATGAAAGAAGTCCAAAATTTAAAAACCAATATATCAGCCATCTTTCAAGGTCACTGGATGGAGTCATTTCCCACCAGGTGGTGGCTTTAAACAAGAATCCCGGATTGAAGATAAAAAGGCCCGCACCTTCTTGAATATTGTTTGAAAATCCGCCGGCATTTTGGGATAAATACAAAAGACCGGGCAGGGAGACAATTAAACCTACAATAACTGAAAATATAATTCTATTGCGGATTTTTGGAAAAGTGACAAAAAATACTCCCAAAATGATGAATGCCATCATTAAAACAGCCTTATGCATCCACGACATTATTCCAAGTATCAAGATTGCAATAATTAGTTTCCACCTACCTTTAGTATAGATTATTAACCAGATGGCGATGAACATAGCAAATAGGGAAAAGGCAAAGTGGCGTTGGTTTGTGAAGATGTTTAAATTCCAGAAGGTGCTGACGAGATTGTCATCATAGGGCCCAAATGAGCCGAATGTTTTTGTGGTAAAAAGATCAGTAAACTTTTCCAGCTTATTTGGGCCCGTAAGAAAGTAGTAAATCCAACTCAAGGATGGATTTAAAATTACACTTAATGTCGCTCCAAAGCCAACAAATTTAGATTTTGTAATTTTCTTACCAAGTAGATAAATGGAAATCATAAGGCCTGCCAAGCCTATTACACTTAAAAAATTAAGGGCGACGTCAATTCTGAGGCCAATAAGTTCCAAAATTCCGACAATTAGATAGAACAAAAAATGGTATTTAATTGGCAGGCCGGGGAAGTGAGGGTATTCCGGAGGCCAATTCTCGCCTTTACTGAATGATCGGATTATTGATAAATGGTTGGAAAAATCACTATACAACTTGTCTTTGATTAGTAATTGATCATCTTTGTAGGAAAAAGTGGAACCCATTAGCCATGTTGAAAAGGCTAGGGAGAAGAGGAATATAAAGATGTCGAACTTGTGGGTCTTTATGAAATTAAACAGTTTTTTTGCGATCTTTTTTAACATTAATCAGTCTTGGCATTAATAAAAGAGTATCGAAAATCACGATCAGTCCATTCATGAAACTGATAGTGCTTTTGGTCCTGAGATCTACCTCTACGGGTATCTCCGAGAACTTATTGTAACCCATTTTTGATGCAATTTTAATCATTTCGACTTCAAAGGCGAATCCATTGATCTTGCATTTTGGTAAAACCTTTTTTATTAATGACCTTTTGTAGAATTTGGCTCCAAGCTGACTATCTGAAATATTGAGCTTGAAAAAATTTCTAACTACAAAGTTATACATTCGGCTGAAAAGCTTTCGAGATTTCGGATAGTTTATTATTGAATCTGGATGGTTTTTAGATGGCAATACACCATGTAGCTTGTTCTTTTCGAGTTCCAGGAAGCCTTCTTTAATAACTTTTGGGTTAATATCATTGTCGGCATCCATATATGCGATAAATTCGCCTCTGGCTTGTGCAAAACCTTGGCGTACGGCGTAGCCTTTACCATGGTTCTTTTCAACGATTATGATTTTTACATTTCTATTTTTTTTGAACCTGTGGGCGGATTTAACGGTGGGTTTGTCATATCCATCAACGACAATGATGATTTCGTATGGAGCTTTTAATTTTTTTAGGATTTCGATCTTTGTTTTTAAGCTGTCTTCGATGAATCCCCCAGCCTTATACGCAGGAATTATCAATGAATATTTTGGGGGCAACAATGCTTTGGGCATACAATATTAATTCAAATTAGCGGGCAGAGAATTTATATATTGTAGACTCAATCAAACTTTTTATCAATCCTACTTTAGATCGACACTTGTTTTGTAAACCTTATTGAATGGCAGGTAAGTTAATATGTAGTCGCATTCATCCTCGGATGTTCTATGTCCGTAAAAATCCAGCCTTTCATTATTTAATTCCGGATTGTAACAGGCCCATATCATTTGCTTATTCAGCCTTTCTACTTTTTCAGGAGTAATTTTGAAAACGCTATAATATGTAACATCAGCAGATCCTTCATTATCGTATTTGGTGATCAGAAATGTTCCTTTGTCATTTGAAATTACCTTACCCATATAGTCGTGGGCATCTGTATAAAGTATGGAAAAACTTAATTGGAATCTTTCGTTTGTGGAATTGTTTTGTAAATAGAAGTGCTTTCTGCTTGGCCAATCTGGCGCAATGCTTTCGGCTACCATAGTCCAATTTGGAGTGACATGATATCCATCGACCATTGGTTCGTAATCGCTTTCGGGCTTGAATAATACCGACAAGAGAATAATCGATACTAATATCGCCGGTAAGGCAAATATGGCTAAAAGGATAATTATAATGGTTTTTGTTTTCATTTTTAATTCATAAACAATTTAATTATCTAATTATCTACAATATTAGTTACAACTGGTGTACTATCTACAATGAATTTGAATTTCAGAATACATTCATGTGATAATTGTTTAAAGTTTTTTCAAAATGGGATCTGATCTGGAAATTGTAAATCAAGCAAAGACTGATTGTAAGCAGTTCCAATCGTTGTATCGAAAATACCTACCCTTGATCTTCAACTATTGCTTGAATAGGCTTGGCAATAAACATAATGCAGAGGATGTCACAAGTGCTGTGTTTTTTTCGGCTCTCGATAAAATCCAACAATTCAATAAAAAAAAGGGTTTGAGTTTTAAAGCTTGGCTATTTAGTATTGCACACAATAAGATCATCGATTTCTATAAAAAGCACAAAGATTATTCGCTGGATTTGCAAACTATTGAAAAAACTCCAAATCTTGAAGATGAATTGAACGAAAAGATCATATTAGAAGAAAGGCAAAAAGAAGTGATCAAAATCCTAAGCCTTTTAAAACCTAATTATCAGCAAATATTAACTTTAAAATTCTATGCGGAATTATCAAATCCAGAAATCGCAGAAGTTATGAATGTTAAACAGGCGGTTTTGAATAATCAATTACATAGGGCTTTAGAAAGTTTTGAAAAAAAATTCAAAGAAATTTATTCAAAAAGTGATATTTTTACTTTATCTAATCGTAATAATTAGAAATGGAAGCAAATGAGAAAAAACTAAAAGACGCGTCAGTATTTTTCTCGGCATCGAAAGTCGTCTCAAATGACGATAATAGTGTGCTTTCATCGTCCTTTGCCAACGATTTATCCAGTCAACTAATGCAAAGGCAATTATCTAATTTAAGCGAAAAATCACTTATGGATAAGATAAAGACAAAATTCTCAAACAAGAAAATATTTCTGTTTGGAGGATTAGCTGCTTTCACAGTAATAGCAGTAATTTTGGGGACAGTTCTTCTAATTAATTCAAAAAAGGATCCATTTAAAAATGATCCAACCTCTACCGAAATTGGTGCAAACCTAACATATCTCGAAGGTAGTGTGGAATACTTCAATGGACAAACATGGGCTTCAGCAGTTGATGAGATGGACTTGTACACAGGCTATGGTATTCGTACTTCTGATGATTCAAGAGTCATCGTCACATTAGATGATGGTAGTGTTTTAAGACTAGATAAGAATTCTGAAATGGCTTTAACCTCGCTAGATCCTGATCATATTTTAATTACCAATGTTAAAGGGAGTATCTACTCAAGGGTGATCAAAGCGGAAAGAGATTTTGAAGTTGTGGTCGATAAATTCAATCTAAAATCGCTAGGAACAGCTTACAAGACTATTAACGAGGAAAATGTAAAAGCTGTCGAGGTCTATCACAGTGAAGTTCAGATCCTTGGCTTAAATATTAATGATGAAATATTAGTTACTCAAGGTAATAAATACTATTTGTACAATGCTGAAAATCCTGAAGAGGTCGGAAAATTAATTGAAGTGAATATCGAAGATGTTAAGCAGGACGAATTTGTAGTTTGGAACAAAGAGCAAGACGAAGTAGTCGAGGAATTCAAATCTCAGATGGGAGTTCTATTTGATCTGGTACCCCCAACTTTAACCGTAACTGAACCTTCAGATGCATTCAAAACCACAAATGAAAGCGTCGCTATCAAAGGTACAACTGAAGCTGGTGCTCAAGTTTTAGTTAATGGGATCAGTACATCAAATAATAATGGAAGTTTTGAATATTCTTTTGATCTTAATATTGGTGCAAATGGAATAAAAGTCGAATCTATTGATGCTGCAGGCAATAAGACAATAGTTAATTTAACTATTACTCGTGAAGAACCTGCTCCAACTTCAACTCCAAAGCCAACAAATCCACCAACTCAGGCTAAGATCACCTTATACGGAACAGTCGTTGATGGCGGGATCAGTTTTACTTGGAATGTTCAAAATGTTAGTACTCCAAATGGTTTCAAGCTTGTTAAATCAGAAACTGCAAATCCAGTTTACCCTGGCAATGATTACCAATACATAAGTGAATCAGGTGCTAGATCGTATACTTGGGGAATAAAAGATGGTAAAACCTACCACTTTAGAGTTTGCCAATATATCGATGGTAAATGCGGAGTATATAGCAATGACATTACAGTTAAAGCCCCAGTTGGTCCAACATCTACACCAAAGCCAACACAGATCCCTGTCAGCTCGATTTCCTTATCATCAGCAGGCGGAACAGCAGTCAATTGGAGTGTTGTTGGATATTCAACAAACGGCTTTAAAATTGTCTGGTCAAAAAATTCAAATCCCACTTATCCAACAAGATCGGGGGATAAATATGACTACAAAAGCGATCCTGGTACAAGATCATATAGCTCATTAGATGCTTTTGATGGCGCAGGCACTTACTACGTAAGAGTTTGCGAATACCTAGGCGGATCTTGCGGAGTATACTCTAATCAGATTCAAGTGAATTTGGAATAAAGTAAATATGTTAAAAACTAAGGGTGGGCAAATACGCCCCCCTTTTGTTTATTTAAATTTGCTTCCTAAATTCCAAATAGGAATATGGAGCAATAGTAAGCAATAATATAAGTATTGATCCTATTAAATCATAGAAAGATTAGGTTGGAATAATTATTTCTGAAATTAATTATCGATAATATCACAGATGCTATATAAAATTTACTTGCAAATTCTTGCAAATTTATGAGTAGAGTCCCAAAACTTTACATTGTTTAGAGTCCATGTGATTCTGGTACCCAAGGTGAAATTTTGTTTTGTATCTTGTGAATTGACAGAATCTAAATCTGGATTTAAAATTCAAATGAAGACGCTATTTTTTTTAGGAAATTTGATGTATAATGATAATATACGAATCTAAGAATATTTACGTTTTAAAAGTTGAATAAGATTTTAAAGCTTTTGTATCTAATTTTTATTGCTAAAGATTTTCATAAAATTTTTTAATTATTAAGAAAGGAGGGATACATTTAATCATAATTTTTTACCAATAGGGTATTTTTTTAATTTTTTTATTATGAAAAAAATATTTATCAGTTTGTTGTTGATATTATCTGTTGGTGCCGTTGCGATTGGTGCAACACAAGCCTATTTTACAGATACTCAGACTATAACAAACAATATAATGACTGCCGGAAAGGTCGATATTGATTTACGAGGGGCTGCAAACCACCGAATCGTTTTGGATACAACTCAATCCTTTAGGGGCGGATTGGTCCCCGGATCTTATGATCCAACGCTTTTTAATTTATCAGTGTACAATAAAGGTTGGGGATCGAGCACTATTCCAGTTAAGTATCGAATGTCTTCACAATTTGTAAGTGAATCAAAGACAGGGTATTGGGATCATTTATTGGTTATAGTCCGTCATTCATATGCAGGAAGACCAGATCCAGCTTCCTGGCCTGTGGTCTATGAGGGTTTATTGAAGGATCTTAATGTAAATTCAATTGATAATTTTATTGCAGATTTCTTAGAACCGAACATCACGCATGAATTCTATTTTCAATATGGCCTAGATAGTTCTGCGGGAAACATCTATCAAGGAGCCAATGCTCAATTCAATATCGTAGTTGATGCTACTCAAAGCACCAATCCAGGTTGGACTGAGTAAAAAAATAGTAGTAAATCTTTTGAAGCCGAACGAGAACTCGTTCGGCTAAATAGGAATATTACTTAGAATAATGAAAACAATAACAAAAATAATTAAAATATTGAAGGTTTTAGTATATGTGTTGTTAGGCCTTATTGGGGGACTTATTCTTTTATCTATCTTAAATATACCTGGTGGGATCAAGTTGTTAATTGTTCAATCTGGCTCGATGGAACCAAATATTAAGCTTGGGTCTATTGTTATTATTAAACCAGAAGAAAAGTATTCTATTAACGACATCGTTACTATTAAGGAATCCTCTGATAATACTGTCACATTTACACATAGGATAATCGAAGAGAAAATGACAGATAATGTATTATCGTTTATTACTAAGGGGGATGCTAACGATACGCCTGATCCCGGGTTAAAATCGCCGGAGAATATAGTCGGGAAAGTCATCTTTGCAATTCCCTATCTTGGCTATCCAATTAATTATTCTAAAACAAGAGAGGGACTTTTGATAATGGTTGTGATACCGGCAACAATAATTATTTATTCCGAGATCTTAAATATTCAGAAAGAAACTAAAAAAATTATTTTAGCTGAAAAGGGTACTAAAAATGAAAAACCTCTTACTTAAAGCTTATCCTTTGATTTGCTTGTTCTTACTAATGTCGATCGGTTCAACCAATTCATATTTTAACGATTCACAAAGTTTGTTGTCGAATAGTATAAGTGCTGGTTGTTGGGATTCCCCATCGATACCTGTCTTAACATATCCTTCTAATGGATACACAGCTTTTAAAGATTCAGAATGGGACTTAAATCCTTATATGGATTGGTCAGATTCAATTTCGTGTAATGGAGGAGCAGTTACTTACCAATATGAGTCCTATCATGACGAAGCTTTGACATCCTTAGCTTATAGATCTGGATGGCTTTCTGAATCGATGATCAATGCCCCCGGGACTCCCAATGGGCATTACTTTTGGAGGGTAAGGGCAAGTGATGGAGTGGATGTCAGTGATTGGAGCAATCTTTCGTTATTGACAGTTAGTCGCTTAGAACCGCTGAGGTCAGCTCCAGAAGATTTTTTGAGTGGAGAGAAGTCTGATATTAATACTAAAGAATTAATTATTAATGAGAACAGTATTGTGACCACACCAATAATAACTTCGATTACTTCATCTGTTGCATCACCTATTCCCACTCCCTCTCCTTTAGCAAATTTTAATACAGTAATTAATAATTCCTTTACCAACGATACTCAAGAAGTTGATGATCCCGAAACAATACCCAATGAAGAAGTTGAGCCAAATCAAATATCACCAACAGAAGAAATCAAAGTGCAGTCTATTCAATGCGTTCCAACGCAAAAAAGAGGAAATATTTTTGAAATAAATGGATATGAAAATTAAATTATATTTATTAATAATTCCCTTTATCTTATTTTTTATATTTCCCTCTTTAATTAAAGCTGCTGATCTTACGATCGATTGTAATTCAAGTGGATGTAGCAATAGAGGTGGTAGTTTGTTTAGTGAATCAGATATGGCGCCGGGATTTACCTCGGCTAAATCCATCCTTATTAATAACTATAACCTAGATGATAGTTGCGTTTTAAATTTAAAAATAACTAGGTCTGATATATCCCTATCCAATGATATTAGTAAGATGATCAATATGCAGATTTACTCAGGGCCTGACATTTATTATTCTGGTTTCATGTATGACGCTTTCAATAAGTATATAAGTATTGGGAATATTCCCAAAAATACATCTAGGGAATACTTTTGGAATATGCACTTTTCTGAGTCAGCCGGGAACACTTTACAGGGAGCAGGTTTAAGCTTTGATTTTAGTATTAATTTTGTATGTGGTTACCCGTCTACTAATCCAAATTCTAATCATAATTCCAATCCGATTTCTAATGCAGATGATGGAATAGGTAGAATTTATGCACAAAATACCTTTTCTGATAATCTTATTTTTGATGATCCGGTTTTAATTAATTCGCCCACTGGGGGGCAAATACTTGGAGAAGTATGCTCGAATACATTATTTTCGTGGTGGATACCTTTAGTTGTGCAGGGATTCCTTTCGACTATCGGTTTAATTATTAAAGTTATTTCAAAAAAATTTAGGCTGGTATGGCTTTTATTTATTCTGCTTGCCATACTTTCACAAATAGTACATTTAATTTATGGATGTGGCTGTAATGATACGAGTGGTCTTTGTGAGTATTATCTATTATTTAATTTAGGAGAGCTTTTCTTATTAAATTTGCTATATATATTTCTATCAAAATCAATCGATCACAACAAAACTTTTGTCACGGATAAAAACTAAAGAGGTTTTTGATTTGATCGAAGTGTTGGGAAAAAGTATATCCCTTTCTGTGATCGGCATTTTGGTGTAAAAATAATCTTTTCCACCAGCTAATTTTAAAATCCCAGGGAAGCTCCAAGGCCTAGTTAAGGCCCTTACATTTACATCCAATGATTGTCGAATATTTTTGTAAGATTGTTTTGGACTTTTATCGTTAGAGTAGTAGATCCTCTTTACGTTAATTCCGCTTGTCTTTTCGTATTCTTTTATGTCTAAAATTATCGATCTTGCTTCTATAAATTCCATTTCATTATTTTTCAAAAGATCTAATCCTATTAGATTCATGGAAATCGCTTGTGTAATAGAAAAGACTCCGACCATTATTGAAAAAATTAATAGACGAGTTTTAGACAGAGCTTTAGATCCTAAAAGGGCGAAGATGAATAATAAGGAAGGAATAGCGGCGATGATCATCGTGCTCCTTTGCGAAAGCCAAATATCTTTTGTGAAAAAATGAAGTAATAATCCAAATACAATAGAGAAAAATATGATCCCCAAATATTTTAAAAATGATTTATGAAAAAATATCGGTAAAACTGTAAAAAGTAAAAATATTAAAGGGGGATAAAGGTTTAAAGAATATACGAAAAGATCCCTTAAATATCTTAGGATACTCGAAAAATTTGATATCAGATTTAACCCACCCAACCTGTTTGCATTTTCATACATTGGCCATAATACCGGATGTATAAGGAGTATATACACAAAATTGATTCCAAGCGAAAAAGCATAGAGAAAAAGTATATTCAAAATAGCTTGCTTTTTATTTTTAAAAAAGATCAATGTGACTATTAAAGAATATATTATAAAAAAGGGGATCCAGGACTGGTAGAATGATAATGAGATGACTAATAAGGCGACAATGAGTAAAAATTTCTTTTTTGATAGATCCTCTTTAAAAACAAAGATTGATATGGCTACAAATAAAAAGGCTAGAGCCTGCACGATCAAAAAGGTGTTGAATTGAAAAACTTCTGTTGTAAAAAGGTTAAAAAAACTTGCTGATACCAAAACTATTAAAAGGCTCTTCTGTAAAAAATTTGTTAGCTTTTTAAATGAAAGTAATTTCTGAATGATTAAAGTGATCCCTATTGAAAAAATAACGATGCTAAGTATAAAAAAGATCTGTTGGTTATATACTGGGCTTAAGCCAATGCCAACAAGTGATTTTATGAGAAACCAAGTAAGAGGTCTGCCGGCAACGGAACTTAAATAATATTGTTCATCGATTTGAAAAAGATCACGATAACAATCAATGCTATAGTGAGTGTTAAAATATGGCCACAAACTCAAAACACCTATTAAAAGGACAAAAAAAAATAGGGTAAAATAGCTTTTAAATTTGAATTTAATCATAATTGTTAATTTTTATAAGCAAACTTATCTTTAATTGCCTGTTGTTAAGTTAGATCCGAAATTACTGCTCTAACTGCAACAGTCCTGCCTACTTCGATTTTTGGAGTCGAATATAGGTAGGCCTCAAATTGGGAAAGAACTTTTCGCTGGGCAGTGAAAGCTACAATGTTTTGGGTTTGCAAGCTGGTCAATAATATGCCGACAACACAAAATAAACTAAACATGATTGAAAATACTGACTTGGAAAACTTACTCATTTTAATAAGCAGTGTATAGAAAAATATATTTTAATTGGAGAAAAAAGTAAAGTTTTTTACTTAGCTTCTGTAATGAAAAAATATCCGACGTCTTTGCATTTACCACCAATATAAAGGCATGGGTCTTGAGAACCTTCACCTTCTCTTGTCCCTGAGAATACAGAAAAATGAAGATGTACATTGCGCATATTTGGTGTAAATTGTGATAAATCGCCTTGATAACCAATAAATTGTCCTTTTTTAACTCTTTCACCAATTTTAATGTAAATATAGTTTTCTTTTGTAATGGCGTTACCCATGTGTCCATAATATGTATAGACCTTTCTAGCAGGCACATCAAAGGTGGAAGGTATAAGGTCGCATCTAATCGTTACTCCGCCATTGTCCGGCTGAAAACTCTCCACAGTCCCGCTACATGCCGAATATACCGGATTCCCTTGATGCGTGTTAATTGCTCCGCCATTTTGTAATGAGGTCCACATATCTACTCCTTTATGAACATAGCCATTGAATACACTGTCATAAGTGCTTACTTGGCTACCAACAGTCCCAGTTGATGGAATCGAAAATGGAAAAGAAGAATTTGTCGTCATGAGGCCTGCTACTTGAGTATTCAGTTCGCTGACTTCACTTGTTAAAGAATTTTTATCATTCATTAATCCGTTAATAACCTCTTCTTTTTGACTGATTTGTACTTTTGAATCTTGTTTTATTGATTGCACTTCAGATCGATGATCTGCGGTAATCTCAATAATCTTATTAGAGTATTCAGTGCGGGTAAGATAAATTCCTAGTTCAAAGACAAGGATGAATGCAGAAAATCCACAAACTAAAGCCAAAAAAATTATTAATTTATTGTCCCAAAACATTTTGCTTTATTTGATTTTTAATGAATTTACAATCTTATCGCAAATTGCAACAGTATTTTCTTCCGAAGCTTGGCACCTAATGCTAATCATTAAATCGTTTTCCTGTATTCCCTTTGCGGGATCAGGTAATATCCCGATTGTTACAGTATCAATTCCGCAAGGTGATTCGATAAGATTTTCTTGATACATACATCCACCGGTTTTAGTAACAACACTGTTTGAATAAAAAGACTGGGCAACGCTATTGCCGCTGAGCCTTATTCTGTTAACATCGCCAAATTGGTTATGTTTTTGAAGTGCTTCATAAGAATTGTAATGAATAACATCATTATCAGCGACAAACAAAACCGAAAGTGAATATGATTCATTTGAAAAATTTGCACCAGCTGCATCTAAGCCATCAGTCTTAATTACGGTATCATTTGGAAATAATCCGGAAATAGTAATGTCGGAATCGCTATAATATGACTCTACAGTTTGGGTCAGTTCCTTCCATTCATCTGAGGGCGGGACTGATGGGCTAGTCGACAAACTAACTGATGGACTGGCAGAAGGTGTTATCTTTGTACCTGTATCGCTCGTTATTGGTAATTTTGTGAATATAACAAACAGAAGAATAGCAATAATTAATAATAAAAGCGCAATAAAACCTAACAACAATGGGACAGTCTTGCTGGGAGTGGGTTTAAGTTGGTCTTCCATTAATCGAAATGTATTAAAAATTATGTTAAATAAAATATAACATAAACTGAGGGGGATATTAATTGAGGAATAATTAACCCAATTGATTAAAGAAAAATGATATTAAAGTTTTAGATTAGTTAGGATGGTATTAAAAAATTTATGACATCATATTTACATAATGCTATAATCGATCAGTAAACTTTTTTTAAAAATGGATTTACAAAAATTACTCTTAAAAAATCCTAAATTAGTTAAATATACTTTAGAAAATATTAATCCTTCATTATTAGTTGATTTAGGTAAGAAGAAGGCTTTTAAGGCTTTTCAGATTGCTTCTAAAGTTAAGGCATATCAAGAATTGATGGAAGAGAAGGGCGTACAAATTTCAAGTATTCAATCTGAAGAAGATTTTAGAAAACTTCCAATTATTGATAAACAATCATATATTTTAAAGTATCCTTTAGGAAAATTATTAAAAGTAGATTTTGCACAGAATTACACCATCGAAGAAAGTAGCGGCTATGGTGGAAAATCTTGCTTTTGGCTTAGGTATTCTGGCCAAGACGATGCTTTTGTTAATTATGCGGAAGTTGGGTTAGTTAAGACTTATAATGTAAAAAAGAAGTCAACATTGGTTATAAATACATTCGCATTAGGAACATGGGTTACTGGAGTAAAATTCGCTAGGGCTCTATGTGGCGTGGCAAATAAAAAAGATATCAAAATGACTGTTGCCAATACGGGAATGGTTTTTGATAGCGCTATAAAAATAATTGAAAATTTCGCTGATGAATACGATCAAGTATTACTTGCAGGTTATCCACCTTTTGTTAAAGGCCTTGTTGAAGAGCTTATAGAAAAGAAGACAATTAAGAATGTCGAAATGCATATAATGGTTGGAGCCGAATCTTTTCCTGAGGAATGGCGAGATTACATGACAAAACTATTACAAACCCAATATGACTATGAGCCGACCATTTTATCTGCATACGGTGCAGCAGATGTCGGTTTAGAGCTTGGTTACGAACAACCTATAACAAAATTGTTCAGGAATTTATTAAGATCAGATAAAGATCTACGATATGAGGTCCTTGGGGAAGGAGTAGATTTTGTGCCACACTTTTTTCAATACAATCCATTAAATATTTGGGTCGAAGAAGTTGATGGCGAATTAATTTACACTTCAAATTCAGGTATTCCCGTTGTTAGATACAATTTACATGATGCTGGTGGAATTATTTCCTATGAAAAATTTATAAGTATTCTCGATAGAAAGTATGATATCAAGAAGATTTTGAATCATTACAAACCATTCCATATGCCCATTTTGTTTTTAAGAGGCAGAACAGATGGTGTAATACCAATTTCCGGAGCTAATCTGTACATCGAACAAGTAAGATCTGCTCTGGAAAAACCTAGTTTACAAAAATATTTAACTGGAGGATTTTATAGTTTTAGCAAACTTGATGATAAATTTTTACCTCAATTTCATATAATCATTGAGGTTGATGATAAAAATATTATTGGTGAAAAAGAAGAGGCATTAATTTTAAAAGAGATTGTGAAGACTTTATGCAAACTCAATCAAGATTATAGAGCATTTTACAATGACAGGCCCGCACAATATAAGCCCATATTAAGTTTTGTAGGTCGCGAGGAATTTAGTAAGTATAGGCAAGATTCCCTAAAGATAAAATATATTAAAAATTGATAAATGTTTACTGTCCAAAACTTTGTTTATCTATTGATTCTCGTTATTAATGTTTTTTTAGGGTTAAAGATACTCTTTAAAAAAAATAAAACTGAAAATAATCTAACAGGTATTAAAATTTTTTCTTTCCTACAATTCCTTCTCGCTTATTGGTCCTTGATGCTTATTTTGATTACTGTTTTTGATTATAATATTTGGGTTTCGAGATTTGTGTATCTTGGTCCAATTTTGATCCCTTTGTTTTTATTGCTTTTTGTATGGCATTATCCGGTAAAACAGCCTATGGGCAATGTATTAAGGGTCTTTTTTAATTATATCTTACCTTTCCCCACTATATTTTTTACCTGTTTGCTTTTTACTGATCTATTCTTCCTAAATATTGATTGGACAACCTCACCACCCTCACCTGTTTTTAATGATGCTCTCTATTTATTATATATGGTTTATTCATACGGATATATCTTTGTAGCAACTGTATTATTTTTTATTAGATTTAAAAATTCAAAAGGGTTTGAGAGACTTCAATTAAAATATTTAATAATTGGGATAGTAATAACAGCAATCCTAGTCTTATTGATCAATGTAGTATTGCCAGCATTTGGAATCCATGAATTCAGGCAAATGTCTCCATTTGCCTTCTTTTTCTTTGATATAACAACATTTGTGGCATTGAGTAATGAAAGGCTCTTTTCAATTCGTACCATATTAAGTAAGGCATTAAAGGTAATCTTACTTGGAATTATTTTATTTATTATTGTTTATCTTGTCAGAACTATTCAAGATAGGCTTTTCCATTATAGCTTTTTCCAGCTCGAGTCATTAATAATCGATTTTTGTTTTAGCATACTTGCCGCCGTATTTATTCTCTTTTATATTGATAAATTTAGACTTTCGATTGGAATAATAGCTAAAGAAAGAGGTATAGAGCTTTCGGACTTGCTACATCAATTGGATATTGAATTGAACGGAGTTTATGAAGATAGAGAAGTAAAAATCAAATCGATTGAAATATTAAACAAAAAATTTCCCAAAGTGAAAATTGATTTTAGGCAATTAAAATCATTCAAAATTGACTTAAAGAAGCATTTTAATAAAAAAAATACAATTATTACGCAGGAGCTGGATGATCTAGAGCTTCAAAATTATTTAGATTCTGAAAAGGTAGCCATCGTGTCTCTTGTAGATGAAGATCTCATATTGGTTTTTTATCAAAAAAAGAGTTTTGATGCATTCACAAAGGAGGAATTAGATGTAATTGATCGCATCGCTTATAAACTTAGTGTCATTTTCGAAAGGAACCGTCTATATAAGGATGTTAAAGGATTCAGCAATGTCTTACAAAAGAAGGTTGATGAGCAGACACAGGAATTAAAAATTAAATACGTTGAACTTGAAAAAGCGAATCAAAAAGAAAAAGACATGCTAGATATTCTAGGGCATGAGCTCCGTACTCCAATTACAATAGCCAGGAATGCAATTTCACTTATGATTAGTAACCGTGGGGCAGAAAAGGTGGATGAAGAAAAGTTCAGTAAATATTTAGATATGGCAGATGAAAATATTAAAAGAGAAATTGTCCTTTTGGAAACAATGTTGTCTGCTACAAAAATTGATAATGCTAAACTCGAACTGAAACTTGAAAAAGTAGATATGCTAGATGTTATTCATGATACCTTACTGGCTGAAGAATCCAAAGCGAAAGAGAAGGGGCTTCAGATTAAAACTGAATTACCATCTGAATGTTTTATTTTTGTTGATAGAGTTCGTATTCAAGAAGTCGTAGATAACTTAATCAATAACGCCGTTAAATATACAAACGAGGGTAGTGTAAAAATTATTTTAGAAGAAAATCATGATTTTGCTCTTCTTTCTATTATCGATACTGGCATTGGCATCTCTGCCCAAGATCTAAAAAATCTTGGCAAGAAGTTTTATAGGGCTAATAACTATCTCGAAAAATCAGAAAAAGCCGATTTTCATGTTGTAAGACCAGGTGGAACAGGACTCGGGCTTTATGTCACCTTTGAGCTTGTAACAGCTATGGGTGGGGAAATTGTAGTCGCAAGTTCACTCGGCAAGGGAACAAGATTTACAGCTTACTTACCAAAATACAAAACACAAGAACCTCAAATTTTAAAAATATCTGAACCCGAAGGACCAAACAAGGTTCTAATTGAGGAATTTGTATCTAAAGACTAGCTTGAATTTGAAGTCTTTAAATCAACTTCACGAATTTCCCATCAAATTTCGCAAAATAAATGCTGATTTTTCTATCTGGGTACTTTTTTGATAATAGTTCGTAGGCTTGTTTTGCATATTCTTTGTGCATTTTTTTATCTTCTTCAATTTCTAAACCGCTAGGGATGGTTTTGTCTTGTGCATATCCGCCACAGTCCTGATGATCGATGATAATTATCTCTTTGGGATCATGCAGTTGAATCGATAGTTTTAATTGCCTTAACAATGAAATTTTATGATAAGGTTTGATTGGTTTGACCAAATCCCTAGAAGCGCCAGCTAAAATGATCTCGTCACATTCGCCAAGCCAACCCTTTCTCTCAATAAATTTTTGAGTCTTATTCTGAAATCTGAAGTCCATACAGCTAATAACACACGCTTTTGCTTTATGCATTTTAGTTGAATGATAAAATACAGTAGCGAAATATTATATTACGGTAACCTAAGCTAGTCAAGTGGAAAGGTGGGGAGGGGTAGAGCGGGAGAGATTGGCATGTTTCTAAGGATTTGAAAGATTTAAATTATTAAGGGGCTGGTTTTTTAGATCTTTTTAACTTATCTGCTGTGCATTTTATCTTTTTAATCAACGCATCTCCTTTTTGGGCTGCTTTTATAATAGGTTTTTCTGGCGGAAGCCCCATCAAAGTTCTATGGTCTCTTAATTTTCTTGCGCTTTGATGTTTTTTCCCAGTATTACGGATAAATTCAGAAGAGAATTTTAATTTCGATACGAAGTTAAGTCCCTGTGCTAGAATTTCTAAAGCAAGTGTGATTGCTGTTTGATCACCGGGGATAGCTCCGGCTATGGCGGTACCTGTAAGTTCTATTAAAAGATCAGTTACATGAGCTGAAGTTTTCCCTTTAAAGATCTCGGGGGAAACATAAATACCCATTCCTCTGAATAATTCGATTATTTTAGCAGAATTTTTCTTAGTCAGTTCTCTTTTTAAGATTGCCTGCAGAGCATCTCTTAATAATCCAAAAATTGGTATTGATCCAAGTCCTAGATCAGCAAGTCTAATTCCTGCTTCAACCGCTAATGCTGCACTGCACATTTTTAAATAACCTTCCCTAGTAGTTATCTGTCTCAGTAAAGGGTCTGAATCAACCGACTGGATTCCAGATCGAACTAACTCTAGCTTATGATCAAAAATACTTCTTTCATGTTCGGATTTTGTAATAGCCGAATTGAACTGCTCTGTCCAAAAATTTAATTGTTTATTTTTATCTTCGATGGATAAATTCGAAACCACTTGTGCTTTCTGCAAAGCTTCTCGAAAATTGTTATCAAAAATTTTCCCTGCAGATAGTTGTGTTTGTGTTTGAGATTCAGTTCTTTTCCTTTTTTCTACACGATCTACTTGAAGACATGTTGTTCTAAATGCGTCGAGATAAGCTGGAAGATAACCCCTATCTAATAAAGGTTTTTCACCACTAAAAAGCTTGGCACTAGTTGACTGTAATAATGACTGATATCTTGAATATGGCTCTGGTAAGAAGTAGACACTTACGACTTCATCTGTTTCTTCTAATCCATTAATAACAATGTGTAAAGTATTTTGATTTACTTCTAAAGAACCTACAGTATTATCATTGTGATTAATTAAAATCCAAATCGATCCATCATCTCTTTGATCCTCTTTTTGATGAAAAAATCCGTTTATTTTTGCCTCCAAATCAATGAATTTTCGAGTAGGTTGAACTAGTAAATCTACAGCCGGGAATACTCCTAATAACATACGGTCAAACATTTGGTCCGGCCTTGTCACGGAGTTTCCTAATAATATCTTGCAGCTTTCTGCTACGGAAGGGTCTGAAGCTTCTATTACTAGCTCTCCTAGTGTTTTTAGTCGATTTTGCTCAGGCATTATTTATATTATAACTATATATCAATTATATCATTTCCGAATCTGTTTATAAAGGAGATTTATCACAGAATTTTCCCTAATAAGTTATGATTTTAGGAAATTGAATTATATGTTGGGTAAGTTATTCCTAAATCTTTGTTAGCTTACTTTGTTCAGCAGATTAATCTTTTGATCCCTATTTAAGCTTTTTATAAAAATCTCCCGCTTTAAGGCTTCAGACTTGGTTTCGAATTCCTCAGTGTATTTCAACTCAAAAGGTAACCTTGAACGAACATATTTTGACCCTTTACCATTTAAATGGGTTGATAGCCGTTTATCTAGGTCGTTTGTTATACCTGTATATAAAGACTTATCATTGCATTCGAGGATATAGAGAAAATACATTTGTTACATTGGTAAAGTCAAATAATCTTAACCTTTAATCAGCCCTAATTCCACTCCATTCTTTAAGTCATTGTAACTGATCTTAGTTACCTTGTCACCGGTTGGTAATGTTTGAATGTGATGACCAGAGTCACTTAAAGTATATCCGGGCATATCCGTTTTTAGTAGGTAATCTCCTTTATCAAGCCTTAAACTGAATCGTCCCTTTTCATCTGTGAGTATTACGTTTAATTGTCTCCCATCGGTAACTCCGAGGACTCTGACGAACACTCCGGTTAGTCTGTCATCGGTTACGGTGTCAAAGACATAGCCCCAGTTTTGAGGCTTTCTGGTTTTCAGGAGGAAATATATCTGTACAGCGTAAAAGATCAAAATTAGAAGGTTTAAAACATCAAATCCGAGTATCAAAGAGATGGCACTGAATATTAATCCGATAGTTCCGATAGTCCAGAAAGAGTAGAGATAAATATAGTAAAGTTTTTCTTTGAGCATGAAGCGTGAAGCCCCTGATCCTTTGGCTAAGCGGACATCTTCCGTATGTTGTTCATCGGTGTTTCTAATATTAACTTGAGAGGTATATTTGGCAAAAGACCCACTTTCAATTTCCATAGTGTAAGTACCTGGGTCTAGGATGAAATCATATCGGCCTTTAAGATCAGATACGGTTTCTTTTAAGACTTTACCTGTGCCATTAAGGATCCTCACAATAGCAAAGGCTATTGGTTTTCGGTTTTCGAGATCGTAAATGACACCCCAAGGTTTACGCTTTTTGGGATGTAGGTACCACAAAAAGCCCTTAGAGAATATCTGAGGAATAATCATTAGACTTATTGGAGCAACTACTAACATAGCAACAGCCCCGGCGTTTGAAACAGATTCGCTTAAAACCTCTGCAGCTTGAATGTCAGTTTTTTTGATTTTTATTGGGCCTATGTAGAGATATACATCGTCTTTTTGTTCTTCGCTAGAAGGTTTTCCGGTTGGTGAAATGCTTGGCTTAGTTGAAATTGTAGGTGTTTCAGTAATATTAATAGTTGGGCTAACTGTTGGAGTCCCTTCAAGGTCTTGTTCGCCGGTATTTGGTAAAGTCCATCTACCGCTTAATGCGGGTGTGGGGGTTGAAGTAGGAGTTACAAAGGTATGAAAGCGTCTATTGAAAGTGGGTTTATGCCACCAGAAATGACTATGGAAAAGTTGAATACGCTTTGGCAAGGCATGACTGCAACTCCCCATGCAGAAACACCAGCCGATTCAGATCTGGCTGGCGATTTAGGTATCGCCGAATTTGATACCCCTGAAATGGCCTATCAGCAATTAAAAAACATGACAATGGGTTTTACTGAGCAAGGCGGTTCTAGTTTTATAGGGATAGGAGCAATTCCAGGAATCTCAAATGATACAAAAATTGAAGATTACGACAAAAACGAATTATTTAAAAAGATGATGACTAGAGAACAATTCGAAGGTTTGTTGAAATTGAATAAACTAGGTCAAGATGCACTTCCAAAACTTAAAGATGATGTCAAAAAAACAGGGATTAAATATGTTGAAAAAGTCTCGTATAAGAAAATATTTGTCAATATGCTTTTAGGTTTTAAATTTATTTGATTTTTGATATATTTATGCAAATATAAGCAAATAAAAAATACTATGTCATCAGAAAGTAGATTTATAACAGAACAAAAAGAAGTACCACTAGTTGATCCTCTATTTATCAGGTCTTTAGCTGAGATAGCTTTGCACGATGAAGCGATTCAAGCAGATATGAAAAGGCAAGGATTTCAGCAATTTACACCTCCATATACAGGTTTTGTCTTTGATACTTTCCCTCCTGGATTAAATGAAGATCAAGCTAAACAATGGCGAGAAAATCAGGATTTAAAAAGAAAGCAGTTTTTTGAAAGCATGAGTGAAGATGAAAAAGTACGGATTACTAACCAACAAAAATCATATGAGGCAGCAATTGACTTTCTCATCCCTCAAGTGAGTACTTCATTAGAATTGTTACGTTGTAACAAATATGGATTAGGAGAAGTGTTTAGCTCTCAATCACAAAAACAAGAACTTAGCTCTCAGAGAATGATTGAAATTATGAAATCTAAAGGTATTATTGTTCACGAATTCCCTCAGCAAGATGAAGGATTCGATGGAAAGACTAACCATGGAGAGGCACGATTTG
>CAYWVD010000004.1:0-31941 GCA_964461915.1 uncultured Candidatus Saccharibacteria bacterium
CATACAAATTCACTTTATCTAGCAGACTTTTTATGTTATTTATATTAAATCGGAAGGCAATTTCAAGGTTTAGGAACTGGTCCAACAGATGACCCCAGTCAGCACTTTATTCCTTGGCAACAAGACAGCATTTAAAAGGCTAATTAAATTAGCAATCATCTGCTATTTTATGAATCTGGCCTCGGATATTGTGGGCTGTTGGTTGACAAGATCATGGTTTTATCCATTTTTTGATCCGGTTTGGTATATATTCCTTGCCACACCTTTTGGATATGTATTATTTGGATTAGTACTCTACCTTAGCTATAAAGTATTTAAAAGATTATTTAGCTCTAATAAAAAAATAAAGCTCAAAAAGGTTGGGAAGATATATCCGACAGTTGTTATCACAGGGGCTTTTTTATCTCTAATTGGAGGGTATTTAGGGATCAACTATTTATATAATTCGGTTTCAAGACTCGGCGTCCCTTGGTATGCAATAAATATTAATAGTCATATTCCCGTACAGATTGAGTACTTTATAATTTCAGCACTGAGCGCTTTCTTCTTTATTGAGTTCCTCTGCTATATTTTAAAACGAAGTACTTTAACCCTTAACTTGCTATCGGGTAACTTCCGCCCGTTGCTGGCAATCCTTCTAGCAACGATAACCGGAATCATTATGATAGAAATTGTGAATGCTCCATTTCAGATCTGGAGTTTTGCGAATTGGCCAATGCAGGCACATAGTATCGCTACTCTACCGACTTTAGTCTATATGCTCTGGCCACTACAATTTCTTTTTACTACTTCCATTGATCAAACTATTCGACCCCAATGACATTGAGGAAGTTTGGTAGTCAGTCAAATCTAGTTCATCCCAAAAGTAGTAAGTTAGTTGATTAAAAGCAGGAATGGAGAAAGAGAGTTTTAGATCGCCCCCCACCTCAGACTAAAAAAGCACCTACTATCATGACTAACCCGGCAGTGATTAGCAGAAGGCCAGAAACAAAATCAGAAAAATTTTTATTCTTTCCGTATCTTTTAGATATTGGTCGTGAATACATTCGCGAGTATTTAGTTGGTTTTTGGTTGAAATTTTTGGAGTAGGTAAGGATCCCCTCCTGCAAGGAGTGTATTATAAGTACTAGCTAGAGCATCTAGAGCAGCCTTGGCTGTGTTACCTTCTGTTTCGCCTTCGCGGGCTCTTAAAAGATCCTTATATCTTTCTAAAAGTTCTTCCCCCTTATTTGTAAGTTCTCGAACAGCATCCTCTGCTTTAGTAGTATCTAGAGTAATTATTCCATCTTCCGAAACACTGACAGCGCCTACCGATTCAAGAATGTTGAAAAGTGCTATGCCAGCATCACGATAAGGCGGATTGTCCTGCTTAGTAAGTAAATATCCTTGAGCTGCAGTGATCTTAGCAATCAAGTAATGAGCCAAGATATTTTTTTTGTCTTCAGGAGTGATCCCTGTTTTTGATTCCAAAAGCTTATTAAACAGTACTGCAGAAGCAAGCTCGGCCTTGACTTCATCACCGGCTATGCCATCAGCATCAGCATCAGTACTTTCGAAATGTAGTTGGTGGCCAATTTCATGACCTTGGGTATCAATTTCACATAATTGTTCTAGTAATGAATCATTTAATTCAAACCCTGTGATTTGATAAGCCCTGGCTCTTTCAACGGCAGCTTTATTGGCCTTATCCGAAACAGCCGTATCCACAATAACCATCCCTTCAACGGATTGAGCAGTAGTTGCCCAAGGCAAGTTTGGCCCAAATGAGAATGGTGTGTCCACAGGATAAAGTCCTACAATAGATTCTTTACCATTAATGGAATTGGCTTGGGCAATGAAATTTTCTTTAAACCCACTTAAAGGATCATCTCCGCCTGCTTCTTCACTTGCTTGTTTTGCCATACAGATCCTAAACTCAAAATCATTCTTGGGTGCTTTACCCTCTTGAGCATGATAAGCCTCCATGGGTGGGATAGGCATAAGTCTGCAACCACTTTTTAACAGTTCGTTTAAAGCATTTGAGAAATCTTTTCTATCAGCATTAGGATTTTTAAAATGTTCAAAGAGTGTATCGCAATATCTGTGTAGGGCCCGCATTTGTTCTATACTGAAAGTATTGTCAGGATTATCTGTAAATTGCTTCTCATATCTTGAAATAATGCCAGTTACCATCTGTTGCAATCGGTTTAATTCATCAGGGAAAGCATCTTGCATCGCTAATGGCTCTCCGGTTTCAGCCGAAGTATAAGCATATTTACCGGTTTCTGCGATCTGCTCAAAAGTTGTAATAGGTTGTCGATCAGCGCCACGATCCATAAGTTCTAATTGCTTCAAATAAATTGCATCGGTGTACTTTCCAAAACAAGCCGAGAAATCTAATAAAAAGGAGGCGGCTTCTAGTGAAACTCCATCCAAACCTCCAGGAGCTTTATCGTTTCGGATGGCTTCATTCACCCATCTACGCGACAAAGTCAGCTTTTCTAACTGTCTTTCAGAAGCCAAACTGTTAAGAAAGTAGAATTCTTTAGCTCTGGCAGGATCCTGGCGTAACGAGTCTAATACAGAAAACTGATTAGATAAAAATCCCTTCAAAAATTCTTGATTGAGTTCACCATTAGCGTTGTAAACGAGGGGATTGTCCTGCAGCTCGGGAAATACTTCAATCACCCTATTCCAAACCCCACTCTGATTCCAATAAGCATCGATTCTTTCTTCGGCAATTTTAGTCAAATCAAATAAAGAAGTATCGGGTGTCAATTCGGGAAGTTCCCACAAACTACCATCACCTCCCTCTAATTTATTTCTGACCTCGGCACGGATTTGTTGTTGCATTGTAAACCAATGCGGACCAGCAACCTCATTGCCCTGCATAGCTGTAGTTTCCTGTCTATTAACGGGTAATAAAGGGACATACATGTTCTCCCTGTCATCTTGGGTGACACAGATCTGATTTAATTGTTCAGTTGACAAGGCTATACAATAATTATATATCCATATTATACTGCGATCCGAATATTGTAAATGGATTTTTTTCAAACATTAATATTTGCCCTTGAGTATTTTGAATCAAGACATTTACAATTAGATAAAACTTTTGTGAAAAATCTCGGTTATTCATAATAGTTAGAAGTTTTTAAGCGAGTGAAAAGGAACTAAATACAATCCCACTCCAGAGACCCTACTCGAATGTATTAAAGAACAATTTTAATAATTCCTTTGCCTTTTCAATATTAGGGTTTTCTTCGTCTACGGTATTCATTTTGTCGCTTTCAATTCTCAAATACACAACCTTTCCAGAGTCATCTTTACTCAATTCGAAAAAATATTCATCCTTAGAAAAGCCTATAAGCATTCTATCGCTGGGTTTAAATAGAGATGCGTAAAATTGATCAATTTCTAGACATGCTTCATCATAATTGACATCCCGTATCGACTGGATTGGACCTAAATCTTCTGTAAATCTTTGTTCATATAAATTCAATTTATTTGTAGGTTCTTTTATTATTTTAGATTCTTTTTCAGATATTGTTTCGGATATTTTCCCAGACCCTTTTTTACTTTTTCTTGTATTAAGCCATAATAAAAATTTATTCAAAATAATTAAAACTACAACAATAATACTAATTGTGGGAATGCTTAATATCACATATTCATAACTTCCTGATCTTCCTAGATAATCAATGCTTGAGTCATATGTGAATATACCATAAATACAAAATGCGTTTATTATTACAAAAAGTATGAACTTTTTTTGCTTATTTTAGGTTTATTCATAAAACAATTACACTTTGAACATTATATCGCAATAATGGTTGCTCGAAAACGTCCTTAACGGGCAGAAATAGTAATTAAAGCGTAATCCGAATCTTTATAAATATGCTAAAATTCAAATCGTGAAATGTTACCGATTAATTAATATTTATGAACCAAAGACAGCCCCCAATAGACCTAAAAGGTTTTTATTCTGACCAATATCGAAGTGGAGAACGTGATGACTCTCCTTTCGAAAGTAGACAAGGCATGATCTCGTCAATGGTGGGATGGATGTTGAATCACCCAGAAGGCGGAAGACTTCTTGATATTGGAAGTGGTCCCCAAGCATTAGAAGGTGATTTAAGAATAAGGATGTTGGGGAATTCAAATTTAAGGGGACGAATATCACAATATCCAATAACTACTTTCGATTTATCATCGATTCCACAAAATAGATTATTGCATCACAAAAAAAAACCTTTACAAATATCTCATTTTCAAGCAGATGCAACTAGTATTCCAATAGATAACGAGTCAATATCTCTTGCGGTAAGTAATTTGGCAATTGACTTCGCTGGCAGAACTGTATATTCGGAGGTATCTCGGATATTAAGGACCGATGGTGATTTTATATTCCATTTCCATCATCCCTTTTTATGGCATGATATCGATTTAGACAGTTCAATAGGTGAAGTACAGAAATTCTGGAAATTTTTAAGAGATAATAATATTCTATTTTCTTCACAAGAAGAAATTGAAAGAACTCTCTCGTCACAAGGTCTAGCCCCGAGTTCAATAGACATAATAAATCTACAAAATCGCGGATTTGAAACGGAAAGATACTGGAGAGTAATTGGGACAAAACGATAAATTAAACATAATCGAATTAAATAAAAACGGGAAACTCGAAAATTCGCCACCTTCATCTATCGTTCCACGCACATTTGTGATATAATGGCTACATATCGATTCGCAACAATGTTTGTCAAAGGAGAAATATCGTATATGCAATCACTACCTCCTATTGCGGCAGGTATATTTTGTCGAAACACATGGAATCAAAGAGCAGATAAACCATTTGCCCAATCTTTTAGACTTATACATTGGGGAACCCTACCAGCAATTGAACATTTGTTAAGACACCCAATACCAACTCTAGAAATTTCAAGCGTTGCTTACAGAAATTATCCACTAAATTGTTACTTTATGGGTGGCCTTGGGGTTGAGGTAATTGGAGAGGTAACTCTCGCCGGGAATGGTGATCTAGGCACATGGATTGTAAAAAGTAATGGTAAACCAATTAAGGTGACAAACGCTTACGATAGGTTAATATTTTCACCAAAAGATGCAGTCATCCCACACGAGTTTGTTGTTAATAAATGGAATCCCCTTGCCATCCATCTTGATTTCAACGAATTTACTAAATCATATACAGATAATGAATTGCAGTGTGCCTTACAGAATATAGGTTCTTTGGCTATTCAAACTGGGCTACCTGTTTTTGATACTTGGGGGAACAAAACCATTAAGCTTTGATGGCTTGGTGTATAATTTAATAAATTAGGAATATTTTTAGATGAATAATGATTCCGGAAATCAAGGATCCTCAAAATTAAAATTTTCATTTAAAAACATACTATTTGGGATTTCTTTTCTGATTGTGACTTATTTATTGATTTCGGGATGGACTATCAATAAAGTCAATATTGGATTCTTCGAATTGGAATCGCCGAAACCAACTACTGACAACACTATAAACCAAATCAATACCGACTTAAGGCCACTATTACCACTTGAGACCGAACAGGTTATTACTCTTCTACCGGAAAACATTTATGGCTTTGCATATGGATTTGAGGTGGCAGACTACCAAAACACTATGGATCTATCTAACGTTTGCGACGGCTATCAATTCGAAATTCAAAAATACTCAGGCAATATATATTTAATTGGCTATGTTACCGAAACCGATTTTAACTCAATTATTTCTGGATCCGAGGCAATGGTAACTATTTATCCTTACAAGGTTAAGAAAGACAAAAAGATCATCGCAATTAATTTAAAGGAGATAACCCAAGTTACAGACAAAGATATTGATATTGACGAAACTACCAGAATAAGTACTTTGGAATTGACTATTAAAACCAATTCAAATCAGATTCCTTCGGAAGTTACTGAACATCGCGCACTGTCTTGCCTATAGATAATCCTTGATCTTTTCATCAACAATAATATCCTTTTGCCGTAAGGGTACGGTCATATAAATGCCATTTAGGCTGCGGCATCTGCTGAAAGCAACATATACCTGTCCATGGGCAAAGGCTCCGCGGTCGAGGTCTATGATGACGCGGTCAAAAGTCTTTCCCTGGCTTTTATGGATGGTAATTGCCCAAGCCAATTTGATTGGGAACTGAATAAAGGATCCACGGATGTGTTCTTCAATATCACCCTTTTCTTTATTAAAACGATATTCAACTTTGTTCCAGCAATATTTTTCAACTTCGTAATGGATTCCGTCGATTTCTACTTCGATCATGACAGGAGAAAGTTTTGTTATTGTCCCCAAAGTTCCGTTTTGCCAGCGTTTTTTGACATCATTGTTAAGCATCATAATCTGCGCGCCGACTTTGAGTTTTAAATCCTTATCGGTAGGGAAAGCGCTCTCCTCAAAATTATCAATAACACCTGCGCTGTATTTTAGTGGCTTCTTCGGCAATAGTTCGAGTTTTTGCGAATTAATATACCCAGCTTTATAGTTGTTAGTTGTAAGAAGAATTATCGGTTCGCCATCATTAAAAAGCTCGTCCATATCACCCGTATAGACCTGATGGTTTAACAAATCCAAGTTTTTATCAGAAAGCTTGTTGTGCCGGATATCCTCCAGAAGACTTTTAAAGATGATGTCATCCTGCCTATAAATCTTTGAAAGTTCAATTGTTTTCAATTTTAACTCCTTAAATACATCAGCATTAAAAAAGTAAGCGCCTCCGTATCTTTCGTCAAAATAGTTCTGAACTTCACCTCTTTGGACAACCGGCGGAAGCTGAAACATATCTCCAAAAAACACCATCTGAACTCCACCAAAAGGTTGTAGGAAATTTTTTCGATTGATCTTTAACGACTGGTCGATAGCGTCCATGAGATCAGCCCTCACCATAGATATTTCATCAATTATTAGTAGTTCGACAGAATTGAGTAGCTTCGCTTTGCGCGGATAAGGCCGAATATCCCCCTGTTTTATGAGGGTCGGAGGCAATCCAAAGAACGAATGGATCGTTGAGCCACCCACATTAACTGCCGCGACTCCGGTCGGAGCCAAAAGCGCACACTTCTTTTTGGTATGTTCGTAAATGTATTTAAGTAGGGTGGATTTGCCTGTACCTGCCTTGCCCGTGACAAAAAAAGTATCGGTTGTGTTTTCAATCAGATCTAGCGCCGATAAAAAGTCTTCATTAAGTTCGATATCCGTGGTATTTAATTTGCTACTCATTTTTTCTAGCCTTAATGGCGTTGATTTCTTTTTTGATTTTTATAAGCTATTCTCTCTCTCTCTGGGTCCATTTCGATTATTCTAACACCTATGGCGGAGATTCATCAAACAACGCATTATATCCTGAATACTAAACATTAGTTTACCCCGAATTTTAAGGAATAACATAAAGGATCCTATCTCCCCACATTCATCTTATCGTTTATTTCAATTGATTTCACAATGTTATCGCAGAAAGCAGAATCCTTTGAACAAGTAATTGCCATTCCACCAAATTCAGTCAAGCTGGCAAACATCGATGACCCCGGACATCCTTGATTACTTTGATCCCAAATTGTGTGATATGAATAACTTTTAAAATCTTCTGGACTTTCCACTTTGTAAACCGTTTCCCCATTACTTAGTTTGCCAACTTCTATGGCACGGGTCATATCCATGCAACCATCTCCGGGTTCAAAAACTGAAAGCGATAAAGAATCTTCCGATCCTTGATATATCATCACACTTAAACAAGCCACACCATCTTCTGAATTCAAGGTCGATTCTACTAGCGTACCGGCAGGCAGATTTGCAGAGACATTTAAATCCTTACAATTATCCTGCTTGGCTAAATCAATACTTAATGAGGTCCTGCCTGTTGAATTAACCAACAAACTAATAGGTGTTGTTGATGGAGTTGATGTCGGCTTTGTTGTTGAGGATGCTGCAACCGTAGTATTAAGAATTTCATTTGTAGTCGGAGTAAATGAATTATCATTTTTATTATTATTTGAGATTATTGAATTTAGATTTCCCATCTGAATCATCAAAACCACTAAAAAGATAAATTCTAAAATTACTAATGCTATCAATGAATAAAACACTTCTACTTTGTATTTTCTTATTTGATCGGGTATTTTCATGTTTAAAAAGTATATAAAAATAATTATTAGTTAATCATAATGGATTTTTAACATAAATGTTAGTTTATAGATAATGACATTATGATCTATTACAAATATATAAACCACAGTACACTTTGGTGTACAAACATATCTACGCTATAAGCGCATGCCATGAGATTAATGCCACTCTAACTTTTGTAATTCCACTATGAATTTCTTATAATCCATTATATTAATAACTCCCTATGAAACCATACATACTGATCAGTTCATGCCTTATTGGTTTAAATACAAGGTACGACCAGAAGTCGAATTTTGTTAAAGAACTAAAAGATTTGGTGAAGTCTGGAAAAGCCATATATTTCTGTCCAGAACAAGCGGGTGGACTCTGTACTCCTCGTCCAGCTTCAGAAATCGAAGCTAACCATACCGCGAAAGATGTATTAAATGGAAAAGCCAAAGTTTTCACAGTTGACGGGAAGGATGTAACTGAACAATACATCAAAGGGGCAGAAGAAACATTGGCACTATGTTTAGAATTTGGAATCAAAATAGCAATATTAAAAGAAAGATCACCTTCATGCGGATCAAATCAGGTTTATGATGGAACATTTTCAAAGAATAGAATTGCAGGAAAAGGAATTACAGCCGAACTTTTATCAAGTAATGGGATACAGGTATATAGTGAGGAAAATTTCCCAAAAAATATATGAACCCGACAAAAGGCATCAAAATTAAAAAGGACAAATATAAATCAGCTAGAGGTGGTTATTCACGAATATTAAACATCCACTGCAGAAAATGCGAAAACTTAGTAGCCGTCTATCAAAAAGATGGACCTGGCAATCTAAGACGGATGTATTTAGATAGAATATTTTCACCAGAATCAATTTGCAGACTTGAGCATTGTGAAATAAAGGAAATTAAGCCCTTAATTTGCAGCAAATGTAAGGAGTTGCTTGGCATACCCTATGTTTATGTGAAGGAAAAGCGAAAAGCATTCAAAATATTCCAAGATGCAGTAATTAAGAGAATACGGAAAACAAATGAACAAAAATTCAATTAAACTGGGAGCGTATAAATATATAATCTGCTACAATTTAAACTAATTAAGCGTATTAATAAAAAATGAAAAATGTAAAAAACACAATTTCAGTTGATGAATTGAAAGAAATGGCCTCCAAAATGTTTGGGAATCTTGTAAAGGCTGTTGTGGATATTGAAAAGGGCGAAATGGTAGTAGATGCGGATCTACATTCAGATGAGGAAGCCCATTTTTTACAAAATGGTTCAAAACAAGATAATCTCTGGGGGATTAATATATACCCCGGCCTCCCAAAAACAGAACGAGTAGAATTCGATTCAATGATAAACCTAAGGCCTGCTCACGGTAATAATTCCAGAGGAGTTGATTCTGAAGTGATTCAAAATAAAATTTTAAAAATAGTTAATTCCAAAATTTCAGAATGATCTATCACACAGGACTGACAATCGAAAAATGGGGTAGTTACACTTTTCTAGTAAGAATGGCCAATATCGGCAGTGAGGTATTTCGAGCTATAAGCTGGAAAGAAAAACAAAACTCAGAATATGCGGATCTAGCTTTTCAAAGGTCTCTAGAATTATTTGATGCGACTAAAAGCACTACGCTTACACCCTCGCAGTTAAAAGAGCTGTGCCGTTTACGCGAGATCTGGGCAGATTACTATGCTGGAGAAAACATTTATGGTTCAGATAATAACTTTTTCAACAATTATTTCAACTTTATTACAGTAAGATCCAGGGTAGAATCTTCTTAGTTTTCGTTTTTAAGTCCACCCCTAAATTAAATAACCGATTTGATCAAAAGTTGTAAACTAAGCCCGTCTAATATCGATAGTTCTCCGCCTTGAAAGGCCCGCTCTTCTTAACTCCTAAGTAATCGGCTTGCTTGTCTGTTAAAGTGTCAAGCTGAACGCCGAGATTAAAAAGATGCAATCTTGCGACTTCTTCGTCGAGTTCTTTTGAAAGGGTGTAAACACCGATTGGGTAGTTTTTTGTTTTGGTGTAAAGTTCGATTTGAGCTAAAACTTGATTGGTAAAACTGTTGGACATCACAAAACTTGGATGGCCTGTGGCATTGCCCAGATTGAATAATCGACCTTCAGATAATAAGATGATGCAATTGCCATCAGGTTTTATGATTTTATCTACTTGAGGTTTGATGTTTTCCCATTTGTATTTCTTCATCGCTAATACTTCGATTTCAGAATCAAAATGGCCAATATTGCCGACTATGGCGGCGTCTTTCATCTTCAACATATGTTCTTCGGTGATGACATCTAGGCATCCTGTGGCAGTTATGAATATATCGCCAAGTTCACAGGCTCTCGACATTGGCATTACACTAAAGCCTTCCATTGCTGCTTGAAGGGCGCAGATGGGGTCAACCTCAGTTACAATTATCCTTGCGCCCTGACCTTTGAATGCTTGGACAACCCCTTTGCCGACATCACCATATCCAGCGACTACAACTGTCTTGCCGGCTATCATAACATCGGTGGCTCGCATTACGCCATCAACTGCAGAATGTCTGCAGCCATAAAGGTTGTCGAACTTTGATTTTGTCACACTATCGTTCACATTTATTGCAGGTATTAATAATTCGCCCTTTTCATGCATTTTGTATAGGCGGTGAACACCAGTAGTGGTTTCTTCGCTAACACCTTTAATGTTTTTTAAGATTCTGTGGAATCTTTGCGGGTCTTTTTTTATTGATTTTTTTAATTGATTAAATATTATTTGTTCTTCTGCCGAATCAGGATTACTATCTAGGATCTTTGGGTCATCTTCTGCTTTATACCCCAGATGGACAAATAGAGTGGCGTCACCACCATCATCCAGAATAATATCAGGGCCTTGACCATTACCCCAATCGAGCGTGTAATCAATATATTGCCAATATTCTTCAAGGGTTTCGCCCTTAACTGCGAATACAGTTGTGCCAGATTTGGCAATGGCTGCAGCAGCATGATCTTGCGTGGAATAAATATTACATGAAGCCCATCTCACATTTGCCCCCAAAATCTGCAAAGTCTCAATTAGAACAGCCGTCTGGATGGTCATATGCAAAGATCCTGTGATCTTTGCGCCTTTTAGTGGCTTAGTTTTGCCGAATTTTTTGCGTAAACTCATTAGTCCGGGCATTTCTTTTTCTGCAAGGATGATCTCTTTACGGCCCCAATCGGCAAGTGAAATGTCTTTTATTATGGATTTATTCATAGAATTTTTTATAATTAATTATTAATTTCCGCCATAGAATCTATAGTATATAGTTGGCCACCCAATTCCTCAACACTTTTAGCCCCCATATATGTTCCAAGCCGAGCTGATTCTTCAAGGGATTTCCCATGGGATAGCCCAGAGATGAAGCCCGATCGGAACGCATCGCCTGCTCCGGTTGCCTCAGTGAATCTACTGGCTTTAAAGGCTGGGACTTCAATTGTTTCATCTTTGGTATATAAAACTACACCCTCTTCACCCTTAGTTTCAATCACAGCTTCAAGTCCAAACTCCAATAAATCATAGACAGTTAGTCCGAACAAAGTATTGAGCTGGGCAATTTCAGTTTCGTTCCCAATGAAAATATCCGAATTTGTTATACATTCAAGTAATAAGGGTTTGTCATAAAAAATGGACAGTACCTGACTAGGGTCAAAAATCACAGTCGCCTTTTTATTGTATTTTCTGAATTCCTTGATCATATTCTTTGTGCTAATGCCCGTCCCTGGCGAAAAAATCGCAATCTTAATAGCCTTAAGTTCGGTTTTAGTAAGAGTCTCAAGCAGTTGTGCTTTATCGATCCATTTTCCATAAGCATTGGGTTGCCAAATTCCGATCTGCTGTTTTGCTTCATCCGATATAGCATAATATGTGGCACTAAACTCATCTTCTTTTTCAATAACCTTTACAATTATTCCATGTTTCTCTAAATGTTCCTGATAGTCAGGCGTAAAATCCCTTCCAACTAAAGAAAAAACGATTGGCTTTTCCTTTAAAAGCCCAAGCCCATAAGCAATATTGCCGGCAGTACCGCCAAAGTATTCCTTTTTACTATTTGCCGTGAACATTAGGTTGATATTACTTATTGCGCCATCTCTTAGGGGAATTTCTTTTTTAATATCCCCATGAACATCGAATAAAACATCAAATGAAATTGAACCAACAACTAGTATCTTAGCCATAATATCTGATTAAAGGATCTGAAGTTAGATCGAAAAATATTAAAACTTCGGTAACACCAACCCCGTCTTCTTTTTATACTCCTCATACTCCTTATTACCTTTATAAACCTGATCGTTTCGTTTTTCTGTTGTTGGGATTCCGGTAACAAACAATAAAAGTGAAGTTATGTAAATTGGGGAGATGATCACTAGCCATTCAGCTCCAACTAATGTTGATGCAGTAAAACCAAATATTCCCCACCACATTAGCATTTCGCCAAGATAGTTTGGGTGCCTTGAGTATTTGTAGAGTCCGACATCGGTCCAGTGACCTTTGTTGGCAGGATCGTTTTTGAATTTGAATTTCTGCTGATCAGCCACAGATTCGATCAAAATACCTAATAAAGCTATTCCTAGTGGTATATACGAAAGACCGTTGAAGGAATCCGAGGCTACATTCTTTGAATAAAATAAAGTTGCGGCAATCATGATCACCCATACGGAAACCCCTTGTAAAAGCCAAAATCTGGCGAATTTCCAGAAGTCTTCACGAATACCATTAAATCTAGCATCAATTTTGAGTTTGCGAATTCGCATAAATAAGAACCCTGCGAGTCTTACACCCCAAATTGTAATTACAGCAGTTAGTAAAATCGAAGGCATTTCAAGATTGGTTTTTATTAATGCCCAGAAGGCAATCAAGACAAAAGTTAACCCATACGATAAATCGGTGACAACATCAGTTTTCCTGATGGCCGCAAACATGAAGAAGATTAGTTGGATTACCAGAGCAATTACTAGAGAATCTATAAGGAATTGATTCATTTTTAATAAATTAAATAATTAATTAATTTTAGCATAAAAACAGAAGATGTTATTTGATCCCATACTTCCTCCGACCTATCGAACTTCTAAACAATCCGATCCGTGGAGTCTTGAAATTGAAGAGCGTGAATATGCCTACCTGTATAAGTATAACTAAAACGATCGCAAAGTCCGGAAGTTTTAGAGATTCATTCTGAAAAAGACTGTATGAAATGATTTGCGACAACGAAATTGAAATAAAGAAAACCATCAAATCCAAGATCAATATGTTCTTTTTTAGTATCGCCGGATAAATTAATTCGATGACAAGGATAAACGCCATCATAGAAAAGATTCCGATAAGTTCTGCAGTAAAATAGTTTTGAGGACGATCCTGCCAAAAATATGCCTGAATACCAGCATAAAGCAAAGCCGGATAAAACGCGATCTTCAGATGCTCCCAAATGCTTTCGTTCACAGGGCTAATGATCGACATCCACAACTTTTTCCCTCCATATTTATACAAAAAGTGGAAGAGAGACCCGCCTAAAAATATTACCGGTATACCAATTAATTCAAGAATAAGAACATTATCCATTTTTTTATTCACAAATAATAATCGCTTAGTTAAAGGATAGTATTTAGGTTATCGGATTGCAAATTGATGATATATTGGGAAGTTTGAAGTTAGCGGAATAATACTTTTACATACACCCTATAGTTGAAATAATATAACAAGGCACACACGACAGCTCCGATTTGTGGTTTGCATTTAGCCAATTTTATTAATATCATTAATTATTGTTTCTTATAATAAATACTATTTTAAATACAGTAAGTTTTAAAATATAAAACTTAGTTTCATTAATTTTTACTTTTTAACAAACCATCATGCCAGACTACATCTACAGCATCATCTTAGTTTTAATAATAGTTGTAATTGCTGCAATTTGGACTACCAAAAAGAAAAACGAAGAATGGCAAGGGGTTTTAGTTAAAAAAGAATACGATATGGGTGATGAAGATAGTTCAGGAACATATAAATATGAATTCAAAACAGACACAGGCAAAAAGAAAAAATTCACTTCGCCTGATCAGAAATACTTTGATCAATGGACTATTGGCGATAAAGCTGTTAAGAAAAAAGGGGAGTTCTTCCCAAAAAAAGCTTAATACTTTTTGCCTTTAAAAACTAAAAACTCTAGTCCCAAAATATTTATTATCGGGATAAAACAATTCACAAGTTGTATAAGGAGATGTGGAATCCTAATCAAAAGATCTAAGATTACTTATTTTAAAAGGAAACATTTTACAATTCACGAACCAGCAGGATTTTTTAGTTGTATAATATTATTATGACTAAAGTTAAAAAATCCAAGAATGATTTATCAACTTTAAATGCTGTGCTTCTGATTGCCTTATGTTCATTATTTACACAAATACTTTGGATATCGCCCACAATAAACAAATCCGAGTCAAATGATGCAGAACCAAGTTATTATAATTCAATAACACAGCCACTAAACACAAATGCTCATAGACAAAGTCTTACTCCAACAATAAAAAAAGATGACGATATTCCTAAGAAAATTGATAATCTCCCTTCCCAAAACGAATCCACTAAAGAAACGATCCTTGGTTTAGCTAATAACAATAACAGGGATTTTTATGATGTTTTGGAAATAATCGATGGTGATACCATTATAATTAGTGAAATTGGGACAATTCGCCTAATCGGCATAGATACACCCGAAACGGTTGATCCAAGGACTTCTGTTCAATGCTATGGGGAGGAAGCTACTGCTTATATTTCTTCACTTCTGTTAAACCAAAAAGTATATATTGAATATGATAAGAGCCAAGGCATATCAGACAAATACAATAGAACGCTAGCTTACATTTATAGGGCCGACAATTTGTTTATAAATTTTGACATGATAAAAAATGGATTTGCTTTTGAATATACTTATAATATCCCCTATCTTTACCAATCCACCTTTAAAGAAGCTCAAAAAAATGCAAAGGCAAATGGATTGGGTTTGTGGAATCCAGCTGGTTGTAAGGGATCCGTTTTATCACGAATACCTACACCAATAGTAACTTCAAACACAATCATTACTAGCAGCCCCACAAAATTGCCAGAAAATTCAAATGAAGCACAGAATTCTTGTAAATATGATTGCAACGGTCCAGATAAAGACTGTTCAGACTTTTCAACCCATGCAGAAGCGATCACTTTTTTTGAGTGTTGTAATTTTTCAGCTACAAATGACCCAATGGGATTAGATGGACTGAATAAGGTTGATGATGGTGATCCCTGTGAAAGTAATAAATAAAATTATCCCATCAAAAGTTCAATATTGTATAATTTATACATAACTTTAAATTTCCATTCAATGGATTCATCTAAAGAAACTATAAACTTGATTATTAATATAATATTCGGTGTTATAATTACAATCATTTGGATTGTAGCAATCGTCATAACCAAGTCTAAGGCAAGAAATCCCAACATTAAAACATACTATCCTGATGATGCAATAGAATTCGTTTATAAAATTTTAAGGCCTCAAGGTTTTACCACTATGCAAATTCAAAAGGTATTAGATCTGGAATTTGCGTATCAAAAATCTGTCGGTCTAGTAGGCTTATCTCCATCACAAGCTAACAATCTTGAGGATGGGGAGTTTGATCCAACACCATATATTGTAGAAAAGTCTCAAGACGAACTTACTAAAAAACAGATTCAAGAAATCCTCGACGCTGAGGTCGAATATTTAAAACATATAGGAGCGGTTAAATAAAATAGTTTATTTTTTATCAATAATTCATGGGAGCACAAATCGAACTTAACACAATGCTTAGGCTAGGGCCAAACGATAATAAAGGTTCCGAACTGAAAATTGGCGAGAAATATACAATTTCAAAAGCTAATCGCAGAATTTATGTAATGGATATCGCCATCTTACTTCTTGAAGAAAACGGGGATGCCATTGGCTATTGTGCAATCCGAAAAACCATAATTGAAGGTGGCAAAATGGAAATCACTTTTGAACTTTTAAGCAGGTTTAGTCCTGAAGAACAACGAATCGTTACCAATACCATGCTTGAGGGTATGAGGCTCTGCGGATATTTACCGGCAAAGCCTAATTAAAATTAAAAAATTAATCCAAGCAGAATGCACTATTATCACAAGTAATGTCATCATTGTTGCTTGCATTTAACGAAAATATCCCATCAATGTTGTTTTTGTTTGTAATTATTTCTGATTCGTTTTTAACGATGTTAAATTTCTTTATATAAGATGTTGTAGACGATCGTTGATCACATTTTTCAAATGAATAATAACATTCTCTCAATTTTTTGAAAAAAATCTCGTTATCATTCAACCAGTCAGCTTCAACTGCATAACTTACTAAAAGCTTCTCAGTTTTTGATTTTAAATCAAAAAGATAATAGTTTGATACATCTTCTGCTGAAGGCCTCCAATAAATTATTTTCCCATTACGATGTCTAATACCATAGACCGGATTATTGGATGTATTTAGTAGCAATGTTTTTTCTTTTGTCTCAATATTAACTTTATATAAATTACTATCCGCAGTTGAAGTATATGCTATGGTCTTGTTATCTAACCATTCAGGAGAATTGATTTTATCTATTTTGAATTTTTCATTACCACTCAAATCAAACACAATTGATTGATTTATAGACCCCTCAGCCGTTGGGTCACCTGTCATAATTAAAGATTTTTTATCAGGAGATAAAACAAATCTAAGCGAATCAATCCCATAATAAAAGCCTCTTTGGGTTGCGAAAAAGTTAAGTGTACTAAGCTCTTTATCAATTCCATTGGCGAATATTTTCAATATTGTCTTTTGATTGTCATATTTCTCAAAATTTTTAAGTACATAAACAAATGAATTTTTATCGATCCAGGTAAAATAATCGATTTGTTCATATTCTTTTAATGCATATTTTTTTAAAACTTTAACTTCGAGCGTATTTAGATCAATTGTTTCGGCTGTATTATCATGTGTATTAAAAAGGCCTATTGTATCTACATCAATCATACTGGCTCTAGCAGAATAATCTCTTGAATCAGAATTCGAATAAACTAACCTACTTGTTCCATCAGGATTAATTTCTGTAATTTTATGACCGATTACTATAGTTGTATTACCACTTACTTCAATAATATGTTCCAAATAATAATACTTTTCAGTTAATGGATTTAAGATTGGTTCCACCGTTGGCACAGTTGGATTGACAGTGTTGTCGTTTTGCTCGCTCACGATATCATCCGATTGTTTTACCAAAGTGCCACTTGCCAAACCCTGACTGTAACCTTGATTAAAACCTACCCAAAAAAGCAAAACGGGCAATGTAATAAAAAGAGTCCCTGCTATTACCTTTGAGAGTGTTGTAACCTTATTTAGTGGATTAATTTGCTTAGATTCCTTTTCCATAGTTTGAAAAGTTAAGTAATTAACATATTACTAGATACTATCAGTATATTTTAACTTTGGAAGTCTGGCTGAAATCTAAAACTGATAGAGGAGGAATTTAAACCTAGACTTCGCTTTTATAGCATGAACAAAGTCTTGTGGCATATAAAAATAATCATTAGCTTTAAAGGGATACCATTTGTCTTTTAAATAAAACTCGCCATCCCCCTCAATAACATGAACTATCGCCTCTTTTGTTGTTGTATGCTCACTGAACGACTGATCTTTATCAACAGCAAAAAGGGTTATTTGAAGCTTCTCACTGTTTAAAAGGATTTTGCTAACAATTGAGCTTTCGGAATAGTTAATCTGATCGATAAGATCGGTAGGAATTGTAGGAATTAGGTTTGTCATATGGGGTTTGATAATTAGATAATTTTAGCATAGAAAAACGAGGAAGATCATCTTTTAATAAAGAGCCTAAAAAAAGAGCTGATAAGATTATTATTCCGGTTTGTTATTTGATAAAAAAGCTCGTCTAAATTCACCTCTATTTTCTTGAGAAGCGATATCTTCTAAAGTTAATTCCTGCCAATTTGGGGTTTTGCCCAATGTAAAAAGATCATAGGTATCTTTAAGATTCCTTTCATAATACTCTTTCATTCCTTCTTTATTAAAATAATTTGCATTGGGATATTTTTCAACAATTTTTCTATTTAACGCTAAAGCTATAGCACTTGCATTTCGCTCTCTAACAGCATCTTTTGTTGAAGGATCTTTGTCTGTTTGATACGCATGGCCAATTTCATGCAACATCCAATATTTTAATCCAGGGGTATCCCAAGAAATTTTCCCTTCTGAATCACTTTTCGTTTCTGCTCCCAGAAAAATTCTTGCTCCATAATGATGTATAGAATTTCCCCCCATATCATATGTAGTTGGTTCCTCAAAACCGGTTTGTTCAGCTGCGAAAGTAAAAAATGTATCAATATTTGACGGGGCCAAAGATCGAAGATCAATAAAGGTTCCATCTTTACCCCTGGACAACAAATTCGCAACCTGTAACCCACTAAACAAATTTAAGCCATTAAAAGGTTATCTAACTCTTTCCGTCTTAGTTATTAGTATAGTATCTGGGTCAATTTGAATTTGAAAATATTTATTTCCATCTCTTTCCACAATATTACATTGTGGCTTCGGCAAATTTGCCCTTTCAGGATCATTTATCATACCTATTCCCTTCTGCCTGTCTCTAACATTGTTAAAAGTTTGAGCATAATGTAAATCAAATTGCCCCATTAACAAATCATCTTCTTTGGTAGGAACTTCTGGAATAAGATAACCTAAATCTGCAACATCCCTTACAACAACAGGATTTATTTCTAAACTTTTCATTTTCTCGAAAAACCCTGCCCCTTGAGTTTCCATTGTATTTGTAAAATAAAATCAATCAATTAATATTAACACAATCCAACCCCTTCCCCCCTTCCACCCCCATCAAGTCCAAAGCAACACAAGTCACATCGTAAATATCATATTGATTCTCACTCAGAATATATATTCTATCAGTATTCTGGCTATTTACAATAAGTGGGATAGTCCTGCAATTCTCACATCCACTCGAATGATCCAAGCCTTCGCCCCCATGATCAGCTGTAAATATGTAAAATCTTTCGTAAGCTGCAAACTCTGAGTTGAGATCATTCACGATCAATGAAATATTATTATCCAAAGTCTTTAAGGAATCCTGTTGCTTGTCAGAATTCCATCCCCATAGATGCCCAACGGAATCCAAATCTTTGAGATGGATAAACGCAAAAACATTATCTGATATTGGATTCACAAGGTCATCAATATCTTGCAAGGAATCGCTAGACAGAACATCCTTATACAAATAACTATCGCCGGTCTTTGAACCCAATAGATACATTAACTTTTCCTTACCAACAAATACAAACGGTTTAAAATGATTTTCTAAAGCAAAATCAAAAATGGTTTTGGACTGGAACTGTCGAGTCAGCAAATCCACCGAATTAAAGTCCACTTTATGATTCTCCTGTTTTAAGCCTGTTACCATTGAAGTAAATGATGGCAAAGTTTCGCTTTGTTCGATAGTCTGCATTTTAAGTGTATACGCCGTTCCCGGATCTTCAATCACAGAATTTATGTATGGAGAGTTTTCACCTAGCAGATTTGACCCCATTCCATCGGATGCAATAATGACCACTAGCGTCTTCTTAGCACTTTGCGAAATATCTTGCTCAATAACTTTATCACCCGCATCATCACCAGATTGGTTAGTTTGTGAAAATATCAAAAACAGAGCAAGGCCGATTAAACAGATTCCGAGGATAAAAATATAAAACCACTTTGATTTAAGGTATGACATGATATATATTAACCCTATCAAAGTTTACTATGAAATACTCCTAACTAACAATATCCTTATAAATGGATTTGTTTAATTATCTTTTATTATTTTTCTGATAAAATATATGTGTTTTTAATTATTAATAAATGAACGAATTAGGACTACCAGAAGCATTAAATGAAGAAGGACCGAAAATAGAATTTGAATCTCAACACCCCATAAACGCCTATGTCGAAGCTATGATTACAGATAAGTTAGGACAATTAAACTTCGTCCATATTAAAACCGATAGAGTAATCGATCCAAAACTGCTTGTTCAAAATACTAAAGCCCAAAACAGCCAAATGAAAAGATATATTGAAAGCCTAACAAGATGGGCAGATGATCCATATAGTTACCCAAACAACGATGGTTTACCTAACGAATTATTAATCTACCATTTATTAAAAGTATTATGGCCCTATACAGCCATCCACGCATCCCCCCCCTGGCTTGACTTTACACCAAATGGGGCTAAATACAGATCAGCTGATATTTTTATGGGAGTACAACATAAAACATTCTTTAAACCAACAAGAGCTATTGGGGTTTCTATTGATAAAGAAAAGCAACAATACACTCACAGCCTGTTAGATATACCCTTAATTAGCCTAAGGACTATTGATATTTTCGGTACTAATTTGACAAATGTGATACTTGAATTCGGAACCTCAAATGATCCTCAATCTTATTTAGCTCGCATTGCCGAAAAGTATGGCGATCAAGTCAACGCAATAATTAATCCCAATAGATAAATATTAAACAAAAAACTAGGGTGTTTCCACCCTAGTTTAATTTTTTTTGATTACTTAATCGTTTTTATGATCGTTTTTTGAAGACAACGACTAATCCTAATCCAATCAATATGGCTATTAAAATGAACACCCATAGTGATGAATTTGAACTGCTTGATGAGCTAGTTAGTGAGATTCCGACTTCAGTCTTATCAGAATCACCAAGGACTTTGACATCAACAGTTTCAGATGATGCTTTAGTGTTATCTGGTAAAGTTTTGGAATCTAAACCAATTTTGTAATCTCCAGCGCAAGCGATAGTTTTGACTAAACCATCCTTGTCAGATGTGAAGAATCCAATTGAGACTTTTTCATCAGCATTCATGTAATAAAGTTCAACTTTGACATTTGGAACAGTTGATTCGTTGCTGTCTTTTTTGCCATTTCCATTGGCATCAATGTAGATTTCAACGACTAGTTCCTTTTGTTGTGAAGCATCACAAGTCCTTATTCCTAAGACCTTGGCTTCGGGAGTGGTTGTGAGTTCTGGTGTTGGAGTGACAGTAGATTCAACGCTTGCGGCGTAAACTCTACCTGTGCCACCTGTGCCGGTTCCGGTTCCGGTTCCGGTTCCTGTTTCAGTGCCTGTTCCTGTGGTTGGGGCTGCAGTGACTTCAACTGTTGCATTTGCGACAGCAGTATCTCCATCGACATCGGTTACTGTTAATTTACAGTAATATGTTCCGGGAGTTGTTGGAGTGATAATGGTTTCGGTATTGCCTACGCATGCTGCGAAGTTACCCTCTGACCATGTATAGGTGAATGGAGCATTGGCTCCTGTTCCGACTGCAGTGAATGTAATCGATCTATCAGCATTTTGAGCAGTGCTAATAGAGGCTGCTGGTACAACATTTCTAACGGTTACTTTAAATGATGATTCTGCGGAATTACCGTAATCATCAGCTGTTGAGCAAGTTACGATTGTGTCACCGACTGGGAACATACTTCCAGATGCTGGATCGCAAGTTACTTCTAGTTCAGTATCAACAATATCAGTTGCTGTTGGATTAGTGAATGTGACTTCTGCGCCACCGATTCCTGTCTCATCAACAACCATATCAGGATTGTCTGTGATTATTGGACTTGTTGTATCAACAACTCTTACAATGAATTGAGATGATCCAGTGTTGCCGGCTTCATCTTGAGAACTACAAGTTACTAATGTATCACCTAGTGGGAATTGATATTCAAACTCATTAGCACCTGGCAATAGTAATTGTTTAAAGATTGAGTTTATTGAAGTAATTTCTGGACCTACTTCAAAATCAAATACTTCATTGTCAGTTGTAAAAGTACAGTCTACTCGTAAATCATCGCCATCAACAATATCGCTTGCTGATGAATCGAATGACCAGAAGTATCCTGCTGGAGAAACTGCTTCAAATATCTGATTTTCAAGTACTGTAACTACTGGTGGAGTTGTATCTTTTACAATGACATTGAAAGATGCAAAGCTGAAGTTACCCCAATTATCAACTGAGCTGCAAAATACTCTTGTCGAACCTATTTTGTATAACCATCCGGACATTGGAAAGCAACCTACAAATACAGATTCATCTACTAAATCTGTTGCTATGATGTCAAAGTTAACGATTGCCCCAAGAGGACCTGTTGCTTCGGCTTCAATATCGGGAGTTGGTCCAAATACTGGAGCTGTTGTATCTCTTACCAAAATTCTGAATGATTTATATCCTGTATTACCTGCATTATCAGTTGCAGAACATCTGACTAGTGAAAACCCTAATGGGAATGTACTACCAGATTCTGGATCACAAACTGCTGGGATCCATTCATCAACTAAATCATAAGCAAAATATTTAAATGTGACTTCTGCGCCATCGGGGCTAGTTGCTTCTCGCACCATCATTGGAATATTTCCAAATCGGGGAGCTGTGGTATCAACTATTGTTACTTTGAAAGTCTTTTCTGCATAGTTGCCACTTCCATCAGTTGCGAAGCATTTGACTGTAGTTTCGCCAAGTGGGAATAAGCTACCTGATGAAGGTGTACATGTTACTTCTAATTCTCCATAAATATTGTCAAATGCGGAAGCGCTAAAGTAAACAAATCGACCACCTGGCCCAGTAGCTTCTCTAGTTCTATCTTGAGGTACTGTAACTACTGGAGGAGTTGTATCTTCAACAGTAACCATAAAATTACCTGAAGTACTATTGCCTAATTGATCTCTTGCAGTGCATTCAACGGTTGTATCGCCCATTTCGAATTGACTGCCTGATGGAGGATTACAAACTAAATCAACTGGGCCACCCGCCTCATCGACTGCAGAGGCTTCGTATGTAACAATAGCCCCATCAAGTGATGTCGCTTCAACTGAAAAGTCATCTGGTAAACTCAAGAATGGGGCTGTATTGTCAATACTGACTGTCATCCAATGGAATGATCCACTATCTTTGTTCCAAGCTAAGTCTCTAGCTTCTAGTTTAATTGTATATGTTCCGTCAGGGAATGCTGAAGTGTCCCATGTAAAGAACAACTTATCCGTGAACGAATTCGAATCGTAAACAACCCCGGGGCCTGCAATGGTTGTACCAGTTGAGTCTTGAATAACTAAGTAGTATCTCATTGGATTGGCATCCAAGACTGTTCCTCTGATGTCGACACTACCGGATAATAGGTTTGTAGTTGGGGAGGTCAATTGAACATCAGGAGCTACAGTGTCATATTTGATCTGACAGCTACCTTCTAATGTTTTCGAAACCAATGCCCAATCTGATTTGTTACCGGCAATATCAACTGACCTCACAGCATAACCATACGATCCATCAGCTGGGGGACTCCAGTTATTCAGAAGTTCAGATGTGAATAAAGGCTTTTCGTTTAAACCAATTGAGCCATTAGGAAGGAATGAAGTGTATTCATAATGGGAGAAAGAATTATCAGTAAGTACATCATAGTCATCCCAATCTGGAATAACCGGCACTAACGCTGATAAGAAGTCACCACAATCAATAGTTTCGGTTCTTGCTACATTATCGAAGTGAAGACCGGTTGGAATAACTGGGGCAATTGTATCAATATTGACTGTTTGAGGATCTGTAATTGTATTTTCTACATTTCCAGCATTATCTACTGAATAATAACTTACTACATGCATTCCACTTTCTGTTAAAATAACGCTATTACCCATCACAAAATCAGCCCCATCAATTGAATAATAGGTTTCAAAACATTCGCTTCCACCTAAATCTACACAAGCAAAATTTAGAGTTACTGAAGTATTGTGCCAAAGAGAATCAATTCCTGTAACAGTTGTTGTTGGAGCAGTTACATCATAAAAATAATGTTCCCATTCACTCCATTCAGAAACATTACCCGCATTATCATAAGCTTGTACTCTAAATTGAACACCACCCTGCTCAGTTAAAGCTGGGACATGATTTCGATAATTAACGTCAGTTATTCTATATGGAGCATCTGAAAATGTATGTCCATCATCATATGAATATTCTACTCGGTAATAGTCAATACCCGAATCATCAGAAGGGATTGTCCAAGCATTTAAAATTGGATAAGTGTTTATATAATCTAAAGTTGGATTAGTAATGATTGGTGCGCTAGGAGCGGTAATATCAAATCTAATCTGACAATTGTTACTCCATTCAGATGTATTTTCTTCAGGATCAATTACGTTATTTGAGTTTCCATCGATAAAAGATCTGACTCTTGTTTGCCAGAGACCCTCTATACCAGTTAAAGATCCAAAAGTACTGAAAGGTGTATAGTTAATATCTGCATAAAAATACCCGACATTACCGGCAGGATATGTAACTTCTCTCTGATATTTGATGTTCTCACCATTAACAGCACTCCAATTCATTGAAACACTGTTAACATTAGTATAATTAACAACACCATCTGAACATTTTAAATCTAAAGGGATTTCGTTTGGTGTTGATGAAGCTGTGGAAAGATTCCAACCCAAATTTGTTGGGGTAGGTATAGAGGGATCAATCGCCAATAAAGACATTCCTTCGTCAACTTCTGGTGTGGTTGTGGGTGTGACTGTGGCTGTAGGTGTAGGTGTTTCTGTAATTACCGTATTATCAGTCATGGTAATTTCAGGACCAGTTCCGCTAGGTTCTTCGGCTTTAGCCGGTTGCAGAAGGATCAATGGAAAGGCTGAATAAATTACTAAGTAAACTGCCATCGATAACGATATGGCTTTTTGCATGGGCAGACCAAAAAACTTTCGAGGGATCTTCATAATTGGTCTTAATAATAAAAAATAAAAATGAAGAGTACTGTCGTTTAGAATTATAACATATAGATAGTGGGTATATACAAGATTATTTAATTATTCTTTCCCAAACATTCCTTTTTATCCCATCATTCTCATTTTTCGAAAAACCCATATTTACGAACCCGTTATTCTTAACAACGGTCATTGAAGCTTCATTTGTGGTCAATATTCGTGCAAAAAGTGATTTATACCCTGAAGATTTGGCCTCTTTTATTATGTGTTTTAAACTAAGTGTCATTATGCCATGGGCATCTTCGCTAGCCCAATAGCCTATTTCCGATCTTTCTAAATCATTCGATTTTACTTCAATGGCTCCACATAATTGGCCTTCACTCACTCTAATTATTAGAAATACAAAATTAATTTTCTCTTTCCAGCCTTTTTTAGCATAATCAAAGAACTGGACTGCCTTTTCTTTTGGATATTTCTGCGCCTGCAACATAGTTTTGAATAAAATGTTGTAGATCTTTTCTTGATTACAAATTTGGACCAATCTATCCAAAAACAATTCTTTGTTGAAATCGGGGGATTCAACATATGTCTTGAAATCTTGAATAAAGTACTCCTTGGAATCTTTAGGATTTGTAAAATGGATTTTAAATGGCTTCATAAATCATTAATAGCTTTTACTTATTATGTACTTCAGATTTTAACATTTTACATTGAAAAAAAAATTAGAATTGACACATAAACCCATTTTAGCTAGGATACAACTAATTATTAATTATCTTCAAATCTATGGAAACAGAAAATAAAGGTAAAGTCACAGAAACTTTAGAAAGTACCGTAAGAACCGATACAAAAAATGACGATAAAGGCAGCAATAAAACAGTAATGATAGTCGCCATTATTCTAGGGCTTTTACTCCTATGTTGTTGCGTTGTTATGACAATTGTAATGGTAATTCCAGCATTGAATACAACAAAGAGTGATACAAATGACATTATATTTTCAACAACAACACCTACAAATTCACCTACTAAGGCCATCACAAATCCCACCACTACCACAGCCCCAACGGCGACAACTAACCCATCCGCGGGGATTGGTGATACAGTGACAAAAAACGATTTTGAATGGAAAGTTCTATCAGCAAAAAATCTTGGAGACACTTTAACATCAACCAATCAATTTATTGATCCCAAAAAGTCCTCTGGCAATTGGATCTCTGTAAGATATGAGATTAAGAACATCGGATCATCTGCGGCATATCTAGTTGATCCCAAAATTATCGATTCAAATGGTGTTAAATATGAAAGATCAACCGATACGATATTCTTTGTGCCAAATGACGAATATGCAATTTTTGAAAAAATCAATCCAGGGATAACTAAAACCTACACTTTGATTTATGATATTCCAAAAACCTCAACCGGCCTTCAGTTGTTAGTCGGTGACGGCTTAATAGTTAGCGGAGTAAAAATAAATTTAGGTTTATAGAGGTTTTTAAGGGGTTAGAATTTGTGTTGGTTTAGCGCCTTTTCATATTTTGCTATTCCTTTTTTATTTCAATTCGTTCTTATATAATATCCGCATACTTACAAATTACAAATGTACGACTTAGTAATAATTTTGCCCACCTATAACGAAAAAGATAATCTGGAGAAAATCTTACCAATTATAAAAAGCACTTTTAATGAGATGCAGATTAAAGGAGGAGTTTTAGTAGTTGATGACAATTCGCCTGATGGATCAGGATTGTATGTTAAAAAACTTATACCCGAATTATCTAATAATGAATTCTTTTTAAAAATTTTAGAAAGGCCAAAAAAGCTTGGCTTAGGTACAGCTTATATTCAAGCGTATGAAAAAGTAATTAACGAGATCGATACCGAATTTATTTTGGGTATGGATGCGGATTTTTCTCACGATCCAAAATACTTACCGGCAATGTATTCAGCCTTAAAAAATAACGACATGGTGATTGGCTCAAGATATGTAAAGGGTGGGGGGACTCTTAACTGGAGCTTGCTAAGAAGAATGGTAAGTCGAATGGGCGGACTTTATAGCAAGATGCTGTTATGGTGGACAATAAATGATCCTACTACAGCATTTACAGGGTTTAGGCTTTCCAAATTAAAAGAATTGGATTATAAAAGGATCAACGCTATTAATTATGGGTTTAATATCGAATTAAAATATCAGGCATATTTGAAAAAGTTTCGGATCCAAGAAGTTCCAATCATTTTTGCCGATAGAGTTGCTGGTAAATCTAAATTCAATTCTAAAATATTCGCCGAGGGGATTATTAATACTTTCTTAATTAGATTTAGATATCACAACTTTAAATGAAAAGTTTAGTGCTAAAAAATAAACTTTTTCAATTTTTAGAGAAACACTTCTTCATAACTCTACTTGTAATTTTCATCATTGCAGTTATTTTCATGCCTTATACTGCATTAGTAGTCGACTATAATGATTTTATGAAGTGGTTAACGCATATGCGGGATAACAGTCTAGCTTTTGCTTACACACTAAAAGGCAATAACTACTTTCCAATTTTTAATTATATTTTGTATTCCTTTACATGGATTTTTAACTCGATTGATGATATCTCAAAAAATATTTATTATGCCAAGATCATTCTCCTGGCATTTGATTTCGGTTCCATAGCAATCGCCGGATGGATATTAAAGAAGTTTAAAAAGCCTCAACTATATTCTTTATTAATACTTTTTAATCCTGGATTTTTTTATAATAGCTGGATATGGGGACAGATTGAATCTTTATATATTTTCTTTGCGTTTGCTTCTATAATTCTTGCCTTTTATAAACATCCAAATTGGAGTGTAGCCCTATACATCCTAGCATTTTATAGTAAACTTCAGGCAATTGTTTTCTTGCCGGGTTTAATACTTTTACTGGCTCCACAGTTTTTGAGCAAACCTAAATTAATTTTCCAAGCAATACTTTCGTTTTTCGTAACGCATTTTATACTCCTCGCGCCCTTTATTTTGGCAGGCCAATTAGGAAATATGTACAACAATGTCATGAAATCAGTAGATTTATTCCCCATTGTAACTGTTAATGCGTATAATTTCTGGGTTATGATTTTTGGCGGTAGCATAGGAGCAGTAAATGATTCAACAATATTGATTTTCTGGAGCTACAAAGTTTGGGGGATGATTCTATTTTGCTTAACTTCCGCATTTGCTCTCTGGCCTTTATTTTGGGACTTTATAAAGAAACCAAAACAAGAACTAACTACATCAAAAGAAAATCTTTATAAGATTATTTTAATCAATGCTTTGATTGCTTTGATCTTTTTCTACTTTCCGACTCAAATGCACGAAAGATACCTTCAACCGGCGATCCTATTATTTGGTATGGTCTTCTTACTAAAGCCTAACAAGATCACCGGTTTGGCATTCTTTTTAACTTCAATTACTTATGCCATCCATTTAGAAAGGATAATGCGATTCTTACAATTGCCGGAAATTGCCTACACACTTATGAGTTCAAGAGTGATTTCAATTATTTTCTTTGCTGTCTTGATCATGGGGTTCTATCTTCTTTATCGTAAAGAAAGTTTGAAAAAACAGTAGATTGTTTTTTTACATAAACTTGGATATTACCCTTTTCTTCTAATAAGTCGTATTCAGTATTTATTAAATAGTTTCTTGATCCACTATATTCTTTAGTATCAATAATAATATATTTTGAACTTAATCCCCTATCTAACCAAGCCGGATCAAGTAGATAAAGATTCTGATAATGTGAGAATTGAGCTCCTAAAGAATTTGAAACCAAAACAGACGATTCCTTAGGGATACTTGCTTTAATCTCTTGAATGTATTGATAATCCGAAGATCGATTTTCAATATTAATAAATTCTCTCCAAACTGGGTGAACGATCAACATCAGAATATAAATACACAGAAGAATTGGTTTAAATAAGGTTGCTTTCTTCAGGCTAATATTTTCCCATGCAATAATATTTAGAAAAAATATGCCTGCCGAAAGGATAACATCATAATGTACTCCAGCACTAATCATTGAAGGTTCCTGTGAAAGAAAATTTATTGCAAAAGATGGCCCTAAAAGAATCATGGCTTTAGGCAAAATCAATATTATTGGGAAAAAAGGAACAAACAATTTCAACAAATATATTAGCTTGGCAGAACTAACAAAGGTTTTAATTGTTCCGATTGGATCAGAAAAAATTCCACCTAAATAACTGTATCTCATAAGGGTATCTGAAGATTCGTTTGATCTAAAATGTGGCATGAAGACAAATAAACACAGAACAGACCATGCAAGGCCAAGAATAAACATAATGGCCCCCCACTTTTCTTTTTTGAATAATAGATAATAAAGACCTAACATTCCTATAAAAATCCCTACATCTTCTTTTGCAAGTATTGCAAAGAATAGTAAAACAAATTTCAATAAGCCGCGTTTATTAATTTCTATTAAATATATTCCCCAAGCTAGAAATGGGAATGCCAAAGTGATTTCGTGAAAATCAAAAGTTAAAGCACTTGATAATGGCCAATAAACAAGCATTCCAAAGAGAACTAACAATCTGATTTTAAAATCCTTAATTTTGTATTCAGCTAGTTTGTAAAACCCTAAAATCCCCAAGGTAATTGCAAAACATTGAATTATAAAAAGCGTTAGTGTTGATGGGAAAACCTTGTAGATTAAGGCGACAGGAATAAACAATAAGGAAAAATGATCGCCCAAAAAGTTTTCAACTTCAGGGCTTGATTCAAAAAACCTGCCCTCAGAAGTATTCCAAATGACTTGCTCTTGTAAACCCAAGTCAAAAAGACTGGTCTTCAAGTTTACATGAGAATACCAAGCATAGATTAAAAATACTGAGAAATAAATTGCCAGCAATACAAAAATGAAGTTTTTCTTATCCCATAATTTTTTCATCAATAAAGCCACATCAAACTATTTTCAATTGTATAGTTATAGAGTATCAGAATCAAATTATTTCAACTTTAAATATCCCCCGATCTCTGTTATCATCTAGCGTCATATTCTGTTATATATTCAATTTATATGAGCAAAGAAGAAGTTGTCATTCGTTTTGACAAAGTAACATATCAATATAGCGATAAAAAGATCATCCTAGATGAGGCAGATTTTTCTATCAGAGAAAATTCCAAGATCACTATTATGGGCCAAAATGGCGCCGGTAAAAGCACTATCTTTAAACTATTAACAGGTGAGTTAAAACCAACAAGTGGAGAAATTCATATTAAAAGAGGTGCCAAGATCGGCATCGCACATCAGGTAATGCGAAAAGATGAGATGGAAAAAACTATTTTGGAATATTTTTCCTCTGCTTTTGAAGAGAAGATCTATGGAATCGAAAAGAACATTAAAAAAGTCTTAACAGCTGTAAACCTTGAAATTCCTTTTGATAAAAAAGTAAAAGAACTTTCCGGAGGACAAAAAGCTAGACTGTTACTTGCCTTTGCACTCATCCAAGATCCCGACATTTTATTGCTAGATGAGCCAACAAATAACCTAGATAAAGAGGGAATCGAGCATCTAACAACTTTCTTAATTATGTATCAAAAGACCTGTGTAGTAATTTCTCATGATGCAAATTTTCTAAACTGTTTTACAGATGGTGTTTTAAATCTTGATGTATTCACTAAAAAAGTTGAACAATTTGTTGGGAATTATTTTGATGTAGTTGAACAGATCGAAGCTCATATTGAAAGAGAGCGTCTATTAAATTCAAGAATTGTAAAAAGCATAAAAGACCGTTTTGAAATGGTTAATAAACTTGGTGGAAAAAGCGTTGCAATGCGCCGCCTCGCGAACAAAGTCCGAGAAGACATTGAGGAAGATAAAGAGAAAATGGTGGATGTTAGACGCGAAGACAAAACTATTCCAGAGTTTAAGATCCCTTTTCAACAACATAAAAATCCGGTAATAAAAATTAATACAGTACAAATTATTAAACAAGGTAAAGTCATCACTAAAAAGGTCAATTATGAAGTCTTAAGAGGTAGAAAACTTTTAATCAGTGGACCAAATGGGATTGGAAAAAGCACATTGCTTAGATCGTTCCTTGACGGGATCGGTGTAGAGTTTGAAAAAGACTTGAGAATCGGCTATTACAGTCAGGATTTCAGCGAACTAAATTTTGATGATACCGCCTTTAACGCTTTAAAAGAAGTGATGCAAAGTAATATGATTCAAGATCTATACGAAGCTGCAGGAAGATTTATGCTCCCGGGAGAACTACTTCAGCATAAAATCGAATCACTTTCAGAAGGGCAAAAAGGGTTACTATGCTACGCACGATTCATGTTACAAGAACCGGGGCTTTTAATAATGGATGAACCAACAAATCATATTAATTTTAGGCATATTCCTGTTATCGCAAAAGCTTTAAACGAATATGGAGGAGCCTTGATATTAATTAGCCATCTTCCAGAATTTGTGGAACAAATCAGGATAGATGATGAGATAAATCTGTCGAAACTCGCTTAAAACTTTAATTGAGTGTTTTAAGTATCCCTTCAAATATCCCTTCTACTTCTTCCTTATGGTAATAACCTTCTTGCTTTAAATTGCTTAAGGTTGGGACTAAGGCAGTATCGGTGAAAACTGTATCACCTTCGCGCATTTTAGATTCAACTTTTCTTGTCCCCGTTAATGATTGGCAGGGTTTATTACCAGAAGGCATTAAATCAATCGACAAAAGTAACGATCCACTTATTAGGTATCGTCCATAAACAATTCCTAAACAATTAGTTATGACTGGCTTGTATTCATCTTGCTTAGGGATTTTTGGCATGGCTGCCGTAATATCGTTCCCACGACTACCACCCATTCCTGCTTTTTCATTTTTCACTGGTCGAGATGTAGATGCACTGGGTGCGGGTTTTGGGTTGGGCATTTCTGAAAAAATAGCCTTTCCACCAAG
>CAYWVD010000005.1:0-3005 GCA_964461915.1 uncultured Candidatus Saccharibacteria bacterium
CTATTCAATTTTTAATTACCAGACCCAAAGACCCAGAAAACATCATTCTGCTTCAGTTGATATTGAATATTTGATAAGGAATTTCGGCACTTTTTCAATCCCAGTTGATTATTATGAGGCATTTAGAGTACTGGGCAGTTTCATTGGTGGTCAAGACTCGATACTTTTTAAATGGGCAGAATTTTCGGTTAATGCATCTGGCAAGAGGTTATCTATTGAAAATGTAGTAAACGAGGTATTAAGAATTCCTATAACTGAAAGAGAGGTAGCTGAGTCAAAGAACATTTATAAGTCCATTTTGAAGAAAGAAGGCAAAGTCTATTGCGTTTGGACTGGCAAGTCAATAAGCAGGTATGATGTCGACCATATGATTCCGTTTTCAGTATGGAAAAATAACGACCTATGGAATCTTCTGCCATCGCAATCCACAACGAATAACCAGAAAAGGGATAAGATACCATCTCCATATTTGATTGAAAGAAGAAAGGATTTGATTCTTTATTATTGGGATTTAATTCTTCAGAACCAGCCTCAACGTTTCCAAAAAGAGATACAGGTTGCCCTGCTGGGCAATTATCCTTTCACAGCTTGGCAAAAGAGGGCAATCCTACAACTCCAATCCAGTTGTGAATACTTGATATCAAATCGGGGTTTTGATGAATGGAAAATTAATTAAGGCATCATGATAAATGAATTGTCATATTGCCCATTTTGTAAACCTGAATCTGGTAGGGAGATAATACTGGAGAATGGTTTGTGTTACTGCATTTATGATAAGTTTCCTGTATCAAAGGGTCATGCGCTTATTATCCCCAAACGTCACTGCGCTAATTATTTTGAACTTTCAGCTTCGGAACTTACGTCATGTTGGGAAATGGTTAAAGGAATAAAGGAGCTATTGGATACAAAACATCATCCAGATGGTTATAATATCGGAATCAATATTAACGAAGCAGCAGGGCAAACAATACCACATGTCCATATTCACCTAATACCACGATATGAAGGAGATGTCGCTGACCCAGAAGGTGGAATAAGAGGGGTAATTCCAAATAAAAAATCTTACAAATGTCATTAGAAGAGTCGATTAAAGCACTTTTTAATAAGGCTAAAGAGAAAGACGAATTTGAGTTCATTTGTACTTTAATTAATTACAAAGGATTAGGTTCGAAGTATTCCAATTCAAACCTCTATGAGTGGTTTGATGCAATTCCCTTTTACGAAGGACTCTTTGATGCAGCAAAAAATCTTGAAGAAAAGGCAAGATTAGGGTTATTGATTTATTCTACATTTTTTGAATCGAGTGACTTATATAATATTCTTGGTAGTTTAGCACGAATAACACTTGGATATAGAAGTTCTCCCTACCTGTATTTCAAGAAAGGTAATTTTGAAAGGTGGTATGGAACTGGCGAAAAAATAAGTATGGTAGAAGAGGTACTAATAGATGCTGGTTTTTCAGAGATTCAACAGTTCTTTATTCTTAACCATCATAAATCATTAAGAAATGCATTCTTCCACTCATCCTATTCTTTTGAGGATGGGTTTTTACTCCTTCAAGATGTTGAACCAGTTTATATTGATAGTGTAGGTTCAATGATGTTTAGTTCAGAAGAGTTCCTTTTCCCAAGAATAGCCAGTATTTTACTATTCTTTACAACATTTAAAACAGAATTTATTAGTCGTTATAATTCCTATAAGGCTAATAAAATGGTCAAAGGAAGATTCCCGGAAATAATTGATATTGAAATTTTTGGTTCTCCAGAAGGATTAAAAGGATTTAAAGCTGGTAATTCGTATATTCAATTGCGAGAATCAGGATTTTGGGAAGGCATGAATATTAGATTCAGTTTTCCATCTGAAATTGACCGTTATGTTAATGAAGAAATCCAGCGTCTTTCAAAAAAAGAATCTATTAATACCAATGATGGGGCATTGGAGCGGTTATATGAAGTGATACAAGAGAGGAACAATATAAGTGAAATGGAGAATTTGGCAAAAATCTATTTGCGTTTTGCTACCATTCTAAAGGACAAAGGATTAAAAGAAGAAAATGGCTTTAAAAGAAGAGATATAAACCAAAGAGCCATTTACTTTTTTGATAAAGTACCCTCATTGTGTCCAAAGTTGTCCATAAATCATGATTTAGGTTTACTAAAATATGTTGTTGCATCCAATGCTAATGATATAAAGTCAATTAGGGATGCTCTCCGAATCTTATTCCAAGCCTTGGAACAAGATTTAAGCGAAACTGGAATCAAGAATATCATAAGTATCCTTACCGACCTTAAAAATAGAAATGAGGATATAACATCAGAAAAGAAATATTTTCAAAAAATGCTTGAAGAAAATCACGATAAGGATATAAAAGTGCGAATTGAAAAAATAAAAGCAAGAGCAGCCATAGGAAAGTTATAGCATAGTATAGTATGATATTCTTTAACATTCTGTTTAAATGTACATAACCAATATGACCCACTTCCTTGATGAACAAGGAAACATTCCAAAGCAGATGCCCAAGGAAGCCAGAGAACTGGCAAATTTTCTTGCACTGGTGGTTGACTCAACAACAAAGACCAGTCCCATTACACTGACAGCAACAGAAATTAGATGCTCTAATAAAGGTTGTCATGGAACAATAAACTCTGCACTTAGCAGGGCAAAGGGAGAAATCCGTTGGTATTGTCCAGTTTGTGAAAATGAAGGTGTCATAAGCCAATGGCAGGGTACGAAATGGGATAATAGACCTATCAAATGACCATGCTGAATTCTGCCAGTAGTTAAATTAATTTATATAATGCATTGACATTCAGCATATATTTGTGTCACACGAACATTAGAATAAGCTTAGTGTAACAATTTTATTTAAAAAAGTGTTTTTCACATTAATACACTGAATAAGACACTGGAAAAACAAAACCCCCTCAACATCAATGTGTTAAGGAGGTTTTTTGTAGCGGAGGGAGGATTCGAACCTCCGACCTTTGGGTTATGAGCCCAACGAG